>CACWVT010000101.1 GCA_902764345.1 uncultured Ruminobacter sp. | reverse complement strand
GGTACTCCTCAAACTTCGGGCGAACAATCAGATACCTGTTACCGCATCTGATAGCAAAAACACCAATGTTGCATTCCGCAAGAAGACGCAGTCTCGTGTGGCCGATGTGGAAATACTGAGATGCTTCGTTAAGTGTTAAGGTGTAGCGTTCATTAAAAGGAATTTTTGTAACTGCATTTTCCGGTTTGATTACAGCAATTGGCTCATTGAATTGCCTCCGTTAGTAAGTTGATTTTTCATTACAGACTCCTGTTTTTGCATAAATCTTTTCTCCTCTGATTGACTGTATAGTCCCGTACTGTTTCGGGTATATCAACTACTTAATCCAGACAAAATGCCATCTGAATCAAATAGTTGTGAAGAGCAATAAACCGCTTTTTGCCACATAAAACTGAGAAATGCAAAAAACGTTGTCTCTTATAAAGGTGCCACGGCAGAAGGGAAAATCTGACGTTTGTATTAATCTTTTTTGTTAAAGGGGGATATAAATCATGACCACCCCCTTATTTAATGGGCATGAATCACCTGTTTTGACGAAACGGGGACAAAATATTCAGCTGATTGGATATTTGATAAGCAATTGATAGGGAAAATATCAAATGTGATATGGCTCTAAAAGCGTGAATATTTTATAGTCTGATCACAAATGAATGGACATAACAAGGCTAATAATGGTTAAAAAATATCACGATGGTAAACTTTTAATAAGGGGGAGCATTTAGGCTCGTCAGTGTATTAAAGAGTTTAGTCATTTATGGCCAATACGTTATTGTTAGGAAGAAAGAAATATGTCGCAACATGTCATTCAGCTTATATGCCCAGGGTGTGGTGCTCCGGGCGTGTGAACCAAACTCTGTAAATTACATATAGCTAAAAATGTCAGAAAAACTCCTGAGATATAATTTAACTTATATAATCAGGAGTTTTTAANNATATAATTTAACTTATATAATCAGGAGTTTTTCATTATGGTTAAAGAAAAAAAGACCGTCCACAGAATCCAAATGACTGAGGGGAAACGTCAGATCATTCAGCAGCTTCTTCAGGAATATAACATCGAAACCACCGCTGATATACAGGCTGCTCTCAGAGATCTTTTAGGCGGAACCATCAAGGAAATGATGGAAGCTGAAATGGATCAGCATCTTGGATATCAGAAGTCCGAACGCTCAGACAGTGATGATTATCGTAACGGTTATAAGAAGAAAACCGTAAACACCAGCGTGGGAAGTTTAGAACTTGATGTCCCTCAGGACAGAAAATCAACTTTTGAACCACAGATTGTCAAAAAGAGACAGAAAGACATCTCTGAAATAGACCAGAAGATTATTTCCATGTATGCCAAGGGAATGACCACCAGACAGATATCTGACACGCTTTATGAAATATACGGCTTTGAGGCATCTGAAGGTTTTATATCTGATGTTACGGATAAGCTTCTGCCAAAAATAGAAGAATGGCAGAACAGACCGTTAGAGGATGTTTATCCTGTTGTTTTTATTGATGCCATTCATTATTCGGTAAGGGATAACGGTATTATCAGAAAGCTGGCGGCTTATGTGATTTTAGGTATCAGTTGTTCTGGACGCAAGGAAGTACTGTCCATTCATGTCGGAGAAAACGAAAGTGCAAAATTCTGGCTTTCCAGCCTAAATGAATTAAAGAACCGCCTAAATGAATTAAAGAACCGAGGTGTTCGGGACATCATGGTTATCTGTGCTGACGGGCTCAGCGGTATCAAAGAAGCCATTTCCGTAGCCTTTCCGAAGACAAAATACCAGAGATGTATCGTCCATCAAATAAGAAACACCATAAAATCCGTTCCGGAAAAGGACCGTAAAGCATTTGTCAGAGACCTAAAAACAATCTATCAGGCTGCGAATGAAGAAGACGGCAGAAAGGCCCTGGACCATGTTACGGCGAAGTGGCAGGATAAGTATCCAAGAGCCATGAAACGCTGGTATGACAATTGGGATGCAATATGCCCGATTTTTAAATTCTCATCTGAAGTCAGAAAGGTCATTTACACCACCAACGCCATCGAAAGCCTTAATGCGTCTTACCGCAAACTTAATCGCCAGAGAAGCGTATTTCCTAGCGACCAGGCCTTGCTGAAAGCCCTGTATCTTTCCACTTTTGAAGCAACCAAAAAATGGACCATGCCTCTAAGAAACTGGGGAGTAATCTACGGTGAATTTCAGATAATGTATGAAGGCCGATTACCAGACTGATTTCCGGTATGAACAAAAGACGGAAGCTGAAACTTCCGTCTAGGGTTTATTTTGTTTTTTAATAAAAATAGTTAAATTTCAATAGAAATAATTGACTATTTTATTTATAAAACATAAATCTTGACTTATAAAAACAAACAGGTAATATTAATAACACAAAAGCAGTAACCGGAAGGTCACTGCTTTAAAAAATTCTCAGGATGTTTTTCTATTTACAGAAAGATTTTCACATACTCTAAAAATTAATTTTCGAGCATTTTATGTTGCCTTAAATCTGCTCAGATTTAACATCGTATTGTGCTCTATCTTATCGACTTCCTTTCTCGCATTCTCCAGTTCTTCCAGTCTGACTATTTCATTCTTGGCATCATCAAGACCGAGATGAGTATAAACGTCCATGGTTACTGCAATTTCAGAATGTCCCATAAGATACTGGAGCGTCTTTGGATTCATCCTTGCCTTGGCCTGATTGCTGCAGTAAGTATGGCGACAGACGTGAGGAGTGATATTCGGCATTTGGATTTTGTAAATCTCGTTGTAGCGATTCACTGCATTACTGAATCGGTTTTCCCAGTGCAGTGCCACCTCCGGCATGCCGTCCTTATCCCGGATAAGAAATCCTGCATAGCCTTTGATGATCACCTCGGGCAAATCAGTCGGCCTGTATTCCACCAGGTTCTTAAACATCTGATACACATCTTCAGTCATCGGAATCTTGCGGGTTCCTGCGTTTGTCTTAGTCGGAGTGATAAGGTATTGTCCTGCTCTGAATCTTTGTAGCTGATGGTTGATATCGATTATTCGGTTTTCCAAATCTATATCCTTTAGTGTCAGACCGCAGAATTCCGATATGCGCATTCCGGTATGAAACAGAATGTAAAACACCTCATAGTACTTACAGTAGATATTGTCCTCTCGTACAAATTTAAGGAACTTATACATCTGATCTTTGGTGATGGCCTGTCTCGTTTTTTCGGTGTTGTAAATGACACCGGCAAGCTCAAATCCGAAAGGATTTTTGACCAGCAAATCATCATCAACCGCCATCTGAAAAGCAGGTCTCAGTACTCCGCGTACCGTTTTAATGGTACTCGAGCCTCTGCTGTCCTCCTGCTGAAGTTTGATGAGAAAAAGCTTGGCATCGGATGTTCTAATCTCACACATCCTCCTGTTTGAAAATTCTTCCTTTTTAAGCAGATTGCGAACAAAATTATAATTGATAAGCGTTGATTCCCTTACGCCGGTTCTGGTCTTAAGATATCTCTCAACCAGCTCCATGACCGTGAGATTTTTTCGCATCGGATCCAGCCTTGATTCCAAATCCCGATCGACGCTTTTTTCAAGCTCGCGCAGTGATAAGCACGGCAGCCTACCTGCAGGTTGCGGGTCTGTCGGGGTAAGGCGCCAGCTGTATAAGAATTTCGGCTTGCCGTTAACCATGTACTTAAACTGATATTTGCCGTCTCTTCTGATAGATTCTCCGGTATGAAGAACTCTATGCTTCGAGTCTCTTCTTGGTCCTACCGTTCTTGGCATTTGCAAGTTCCTCCTGTTTTCCGTTACATAAATATTTCATAAGTTCTTCCCTTACAATGAATCGCTGCTGTCTGCCGTAATGAACCACAAAGCTGAGTTCAACCTCCCGGATCAGACGTTTGAATTTCCCCCGGCTGAGATTAAACAGCGTTATGGCCTCCTCAACAGTAAGCAGCTCCTTTTCTTCCAAGTTAGCTGGCATCATCATGCTCACCGTTAAATCATCTGGGTATTGATGAGGTACTCCTCAAACT
>CACWVT010000100.1 GCA_902764345.1 uncultured Ruminobacter sp. | reverse complement strand
GTTTTGTTACATGGGGCGTGTGGTGATCACAACGCCTCTATCACACAAAATAAAGTGTCCCCCAAAAAGTAGACAGTAAAAATGCACCCACCCTGTAATCAATGAAGCGCAGGTAACTGTTATTGAGGGAATCCCAATTTGCAGACAGTGAATCTGCATCGTGGACACTGAAAATGCCTTGCAAATTCTCATGAGATGATATATAATTATCATGTAGGAGGAAAGGCAATGAACCCTGGATTATTCACAGGAGAGCAGATAAAAGCTCTCAGAGAAAACCCGTTTACGGATTTTGTCAGTGTGACTACGATACGATTCACAGTCGAATTCAAAGAAATGTTTGTCGCTGCGATGGACAGCGGAAAGACAATACGCAATATCTTTCGGGATTCCGGTTATGATCCTGATGTTCTTGGCAGAGAACGCATGAAGAGTTTTGCCCACAGAGTGCGTAAAGAACAGCGAAAAAACGGTGGATTTCACAATGGTTACAAGGAAAGGAAACAGCATCCGGATCTCGCTGATTATGCTTCTATGCCGCAGGAGGAAGCGATCCTTCGTATGCAGAACGAGATACTCTATCTGCATCAGGAGCTTGACTTCATAAAAAAAATTATCGAGCTGGACAGAAAGGGAGAGCAGAAGCCATGATCAAAAATTCTCCCACTGTGAAATTTGAACTTATCAGTCAGATGCTCGCTGATGAAAATAATGTCATGTCAGTCACTGAACTGTGCCGTATTGCAGGTGTTTCCCGTTCCGGTTATTATCGCTGGGTAGATGCCGCACCGGTCAGAAATGCCCGCGAAAATACTGACAGAGCAGATTTTGAATTGATACTTTCCGCATATCATAAACGTGGATATACGAAAGGTGCAAGAGGCATCTATATGTGCCTTATCCACATGAGTCCGCCTGTTGTTATGAATCTCAAAAAGATCAGAAGGCTGATGGACAAATACAGTCTGAAATGTCCGGTACGGAAAGCTAATCCTTATCGAAGGATGGCAAAAGCCATAAAGACAAACCATGTAGCTCAATATCTTCTCGACAGGAAATTTACGGAATTCGGGCCACGAATGGTTCTGCTTACCGACATCACATATCTTCCGTATAACGGGACGTTTGCGTTCCTGTCAACAATACTGGACGCATTCACCAGACAAGTTCTTGCCTATGTTATGAGCGATTCTCTGGAGGTCGATTTTGTGCTTGAAACAGTTGATCAGCTTATTAAAAAGCACGGTGTTTCGTTGAAAACAGAAACGCTGATCAACAGTGACCAGGGAAGTCATTACACGTCATGCAGCTTTATTCAGCTCATCAAAGACAAGGGGCTGAGGCAGTCCATGTCACATAGAGGAAACTGCTGGGACAATGCTCCACAGGAAAGCTTTTTCGGTCATATGAAAGATCACATAAAAACTAAACTGAACGGTTGTACAGAGTACGGTCAGGTAAAAGAGATCATTGATGATTATATTGACTACTACAATCGTGAGCGTTATCAATGGCAGTTAGCAAAGCTTTCACCTGACGAATTCTATGAATTTATCACAACAGGCATATATCCGCTGCCAATACCCAATGCTCCGACAGCGAAAAAATATTTAAACGCTGATACGTCAAAAGACATTAGCTAAAAACAAGATCACGAAAGGCGACCGCCACCCTTGACTGAACCTGAAAGAAATGCTTTGAAGTCGTTGCCGACGGTGACGAACTCAAGAACAGCTTATATAGTTCACCGTCGGGTCAGCCATTGTAGCATTTCTTTCAGAACCCGTCAAGGGCAAGCCGCCTGCGGCGGTGGCTGGTTTTGCCTCTGGTTCGGAATCTAAGAACAGCATATCTATCATGAGCAATTGCATCAGGCAGGGTTCATTTTATCTGTCCATGGTTGCAAAATTTTGTCCACGGTTTGGGGTACACTTTACCTTGATAACAGGTGTTCAGTTGAATGAATCAGAGACTAAGCTATAGTAAAATGAACCCACCTTCATGAAAATGA
>CACWVT010000099.1 GCA_902764345.1 uncultured Ruminobacter sp. | reverse complement strand
GTTAAGGCTCAGATCCTCAATGCTTGAGCCTGCACTGAACAGAGCTACCTTGTTGAAGCGGGATACACCGGTAACGAAAATAAATCGGAATTTGTCGCTATTTTCCTTAACTGATAAATAGAAATCACGGATCGCCTTCCGGATATCGTTTAAAACATTCTGATTTCCTAGATTCGTGTTCAGCGGACTGTCGTACTCATCCACCAGCAGGACCATTGAATTAACCTCTGCCATAAGACATATCTTATTCATCAGGATTTTTATGGTTCTGTATTTATCAGGAGTCTCCTGCCAGCCCAGCACGCCTGCTTTTTTGGCAACATCGAGAAATTTTTCAACAGCATCCTTCTGGAAACTTTCAACGCTGCCGCATTCAAGCCCGGAGAAGTCAAAACGCAGGACCGGGTAGGTTTTATCTGCCCACAGCTTCTCAATTGCAAGTCCTTTGAACATTCCGGTGCCGCGCGAGAACAGGCTTTCCAGAGTTGACACGAGGAGGCTCTTGCCGAACCGGCGCGGACGGGAGATGAAGCACTGGTCATTGTTTTCAATCATACGGTATATGGCTTCAGTTTTGTCGACGTAGACCATATCTCCGGTTATGACTGCGTCAAATCCCTGTTTGCCGATAGGTAATTTTTTCATGCTATCCCCTGCTTTTTAACGGTTCCCTGGTGACAGTCTACCATCTATTTTTAAATCACTGAAGGCAGAGGTTTGGGTCCCAGGCCAAAGCTCCCCTTGATCCCATATATCAACCTAACCAAATATGTGTAAATTTACTAGCATATACGCATACATAATTTACAAAATACGTTGTCTCAGACAAAAAATGAATTGTCCGTAATGCCGGCGACTTGGGCTGCCTATAAAAATCAGTCCTGACCGAGCAACACAGTGTCGTCATCCATAATCACTTCACTGAAAGGACGGTTCCCGATTACTCTACTTTCAAGAAGTTCTTCCATGCTGTCATACTTACCTAGGAGTTCGTACTGATGTTCACCTTTGCCAACCTGTGTTTTCTTATGATGTAGCCCGAAAAGCGCATCCTTTTCATCAGCATACATATTCCATGTATGCAATCTATATTCCTCTCCTTTATACTCAAAATCGAGGCCAAACCAGTGACCATCTGATGGTCCCCATTCTCCAACATACTGAGAGGTAAACTCTTCGAGACTGGTATATTCATTTTTTCTCATGATAACTGAAACTCTTTAATAATCTGTTGAATCAAAACTTGTTCATCAGCTGTAGGTGGAACTCCTGGAGCATTCTTATCGTGTTTTAAATACACATGTCTGTGTGGTTGAACACCTCCATGGTCATGTTCAAAATCGATACAGACAGCCTGATTATGATTTTCATCATAATAGGCCAAGTGTTTTAACTTACCATTTTTAATTACGGCATAAATTCGTCCTGGCGTATGAGAATATTCAGGTGCCTTAACCCTCGTGGAATCCTGTTCAATCAGTCTGACATTGCCGTTGCTTTTCAAAACCCCTAACGTTCTGTAATGCTTGCCTCCCGATTTAAATTCAAAGTTGTTGAGATCAACATCAATGAATGCGCCTCTTGATCCCATACTAAGCCTCACTAATTTCGTATATCTGGGAAATTCCATCCAAGTTAAACTGGTAAAACTTCGTGCGTAATGAATCCTGATACCTGAAATTCACGAATTTTCCAGTCAACCAATTCTAAGGGAATGATTCCTAACCATTCTATTGCTGATTTTTCTACAAGATGCTGTAATGAGCTCAATATTTAGATTTTATTTTTACTAAATACAGCTTAATTTTATAATTTAGGCAAATATCAGTAGCACAGAATGGGCGATTCCAAAGGTTACGCAGTCCCAGTAAAACATCCACAGAATGAAGGCGCGCGGCATCATGGTCAAGAAGATCAAGGGGCACTATTACGTCTACGGAATGAAGAATGTCAAGGACGAGAAAACCGGCAGATAGAAGATCAAATACCTCGGAAACCTCGGAAAGATAACCGAGGAGGACGGATTTATCCCCAATGAAGGAAAGGAACCAGAGGCTCCTGCCCCAGCTAC
>CACWVT010000098.1 GCA_902764345.1 uncultured Ruminobacter sp. | reverse complement strand
TTATCCAGTCTTCCGGTAGCAGCAGATACAGTGTTGAGTTTTGTTTCCAGCACTCCGTCAAAGTTGTTTTTGGCGAGGTTGGAAAGGTACTCGTCAAGAGCTTTGCTGTTCTTTTCAATTTCGGTGGTTGAGCCTTTATAGGTCAAGGAAATGGTGTCACCGTTGTCCTTTGCAGTTATGCCAAACTGCCGGAGTGCTTTGGTTGAGCCTTGAGAGAAGGCAATAACCGCATCGGTTAAGGTGTTGATGTCTCTTCCGGTACCGTGGGCAATGGTGGCATAGGTCTTAAGCTGCTCGTTGGAATTGGTAAGTCCGTTGTTGCCTAAGTCTACAAAGGCTTTGGCGAGTTTATCCGTGGCGGTAGCCGTCTCATCCTCAAGGCCGTTCAGGCTCCAGAAGGTTTTCTGGGCGGTTTCCAGATCCCCGACCAGAGGCGACAGCTTGGCTGACATGTCCTCATATACACGAGAGGCCTCAAGTCCGGTGGAAATGATGCTCTTAAAACCATCAACAACTTCAGAGGCAAACTTGATGGCAAAACCCGTCATCAGCATTTTCCAGCCACCGGCATTTTTCTGCAGAACTCCGGTCTGATTATCCACAGCCTTGGTAACCTTTTTGATTTCAGCTTCCTGCTCCTGCATGATTTTCTTCTGCTCGGCAAGAGTGGTGTTGGCGTCTTTCTGCTGGGTATTCTGAGTATTTAAGGCCTTGCTGATTTCCTTTGTTACCTTACTTTGCTGTGTGCCGAGGTCGGTAACAGTTTTGGTCTGCTCGTTGATGGAGTCGGTTACGGTCTTAACGCTGTCATCAAGTCCGTGAATTGCGGCATTGGTAGCCTCTGCCTGTTTTGCCGAGGCATCAAGGTTTGCACCCATGGCAGCAGCCGAGGAGGAAACAGCGTCCTTCATAGCAGTCATTTCCTCGGCAATTTTGGAGAGTGAATCCGAGAGAGCTGACGTGTCGGCTGAAAGCCTGATGGTGCTGTCGTTCATTTGAAATTCCTGAAAATAAAAAAAGGATCTCGGTTAGGAGATCCTTCATACTGATGATCCTTGGTTTCAGTGCTGTAATTTATCCCAACCAGAATGATGTTCCTGTATTGTTTGATATAACGTTTAAAGTATTCCTTTGTTTTAATCTGCTTAATGGCCTCTTCAGCGGAATCGTCATACTTAAACTCAATCAGAATAAGAGGCTGTCTCCTTGTTATCGGCTCATACACTAAATCAACACGCCCCTTTCCTGCCTGATCTTCCCGGTGATAGCTGTAATCATCAAGAGTTGACCATAAAAGACCGGTCATCACACAATACGTAAGAGATTCCTCATCATTGTAGTCGAGCAGAGCTACAGCCGGAGAATTGTGAATATCCTGAATAATTGTGGCTACGGTTGTTCCGTCAAGTTCCTTGATAGCTTTGAGCAGGTTTTCTGAACGTCTGATGGTTTCCATTCGTTCATACCAGTTCTGCTCTCTGACAATATCCATCAGCACTGCTTTGATTTCGGCATTCGGAACATAGGCAACTTTACGATATTGATTTTTTGTTTCGGCACATCCAAGGTAACCGAGGCATACCAGAAGACTGAAGACATCATTTTTATCTTTTATGGTTACCATATCATTCTGGAAATTGGCACAGCTGAAAGTAACTTCATCACCTTCGATTAAATTGATGATGTCTTCCTTTATGCCGTCAAAATCCATATTGATCAAACGTACAAATTCCTCATTGGACGAAGTTCCGCTCCAGTAACTGATACATTCATTTCTAGTTACTGCCTTACACACAGAGTTAGGGTTGTAAATATCCACACCTTTGATTTTATAACCCTCGTACCAGCTCTTTAAATCATGATGTGAAACTTTACAATTAGGCGATTTTACAATGTTGGCTACCTCATCTTCCGTAAAACCAAAGTAAGGAGCATAATCCCCAGGAGAGAGCATGTTATATTCATCAAAGCCATTCAATGCTGATTGGGAATTGTATTTTTTGATTGGCAGAATACCGGTGAGATAAGCTAAGGCAAAGCAAGCTTTACCGCCATCAGATTTAAACAGATTTTTTAACAGTTTGATAAATTTCTTCTGCAAAACCTCGTCATCACGGTATTCACGATATACCAGATCCCATTCATCCATAATAAAAATGAATCTGGTATTTAAATCTTGGGTGATTGCAAGTAAAGTTTCCAGAAGTCCCATATTTCCAATTTGATGCTTTTCAAGACATTTTGAAAATTCATTACTCGATTTTAAATCTTTAATTACTGAATACTCGAAATAGTCAACCAGATCATTAACACCTTCGACTTTCTGTTTCTGACCTGAATAACCATCAAACAATCCGTCGATGGTATTCATATCAATGTAAATAACATCATATTTATTGAGATGTTCAGCATAGTTGTCTTTATCAGCAATATGCAGACCGTCAAATATTTTTGTGCCGATATACCCTTTGGAATAATAGGCTAAAAGCATATGGGCCGTTACGGTTTTTCCGAATCTGCGGGGACGGGTTACGGCAAAAAAACGTTTATCTGCATTGATCTTTGCAGACATCTTTTCTATAAAATCCGTTTTATCAACAAATATGTCTTTATCTTTGAAATTAACCAGTGTTTCAAAGCTGTTTTCCATGGTCGGATTCAGAATACTTCCCATGACTTTAACCTCCCCGAACTCAACATCATCGGCTGTCATTTTATCACAGCACTGAATTTTTATCCGTGATACAGGACGGAACTTCCTGTGAACAATTGGCCGTACTATTCATATGTCAGTAATTTAACTAGTATCAACAAATAATTCAACTGTTATCTGATGCCTAATCTGTTGATAAATCGTACATCAATAACGCTACCGTTTGTTCATCATTTGTTTAAACTTCTCAACCTCTCTGGCACAATCGCTCTCCGTCATTCCGGCTTTGTACCTTTCTTTCGGATGAGCCTCATAGTATTCCTCCTGAAAAACCACCGACCAGTAGTTAAACTCGGTGGTGGGATATTCCAGAACTTCAGAGATTGGGCGGTGGATTTCCCGGGCAATTCTCACCGCCAGTCTGAAAGTAAAACTGCCCCGGATTAGTTTTTTAAGCTGGTCTCGCTGGTGATGTTGAGAGCCGAGAAGGCGTTAACCAAAGCGTTCAGCACCTTGTTCGGCACGGATTCCATAAAGGCATTGAAGTCCTCCGGCTTTTCAGTGAGGTTTCCG
>CACWVT010000097.1 GCA_902764345.1 uncultured Ruminobacter sp. | reverse complement strand
CATGATTAACTGAAACTCATCACGGCTGATGAGTCCCTGGCTGAGAAGTTTCCGGGTGAAAATCTCCGCTCTCAGAAAGTTGAACTCCTGCTGAAGATCGTAACCATCGTGGTTACGCTCGAAGTGCAGTTCCGGATAACTGCTTATTTGTTTTATGTGCATAATTGCTCCTTAAAGTGATCAGTGTTTGCTTCTCGCAATCCGTTTTGTCGGTAACATATTTGCTCTGTGTTGGAACACTATCAACTCAATAATCAAAGTATTGACGATATAAATGTCGGGAAAGTGACCACGTTCTCTACCATGATTCTCCGGTACTCATCAGCCGTTATAAGACCTTGGTTGAGCATGGTTTTCGTGAGATGTTCAGCCCGCAGAAAATTAAATTCATGCTGCAGCTGCTCATGGGTGATTTGGCTGAGTGCGGTTGGCTGGGTAGTGGCGGATGTAACTTCGGTAACTTGCATTGCGGTTCTCCTGTAAAACTATTGCTCCTACCTACTAATGCCCAGAAGTAACCGGTTTTTACAAAAAAATTGTTCAACTTTTCTGTGAATAGAAACAGAGGAGATTTACAAAGAGGTGGAATGCTTGAGATTAGACATCAGTGGCTGATTTGAGCGGATTTATTTTTGGGAATGTGGCTGATTGACTGTTTGGTGAACAAGTTATTTATCGATTTGTTGTTTATGCATAAGAAACAAAATCACCAAAATGGTATGATTCTAAAGATTTAATATGGTCGGAGATGCAAAGATGCCTGCAAACAATGAAAACATCAAAATTACGGTTGTTGAAAAAAGAGGAAAACGCGGATGCGATTATTGTCACCGCATTGGTGATGTGTATGACTATGCAAGAGATGCCGGAAAGTTATGCCCTTGGATGCTGACTGTTGCCAACATGTATATTACAAAATTGCGTGACGGTCATACGTTTTCAAGAGGTCCGGAAGTTCCTGACGGTGCGGTTACTTTCTGTTGTCCAGATCCTCGGGTAATGAATATCTTTCAAATTGAATACACCGGTAAAATCGAAGACAAAGATCATAAGTAAAATTTTATTGAATGAGGGATTTGTTATATAGTGAAATCAATCCCTCTAGGCTTCAGTTAATTATGTTTAATCATAATCATAATCACTAAGTCGGCTATTCACCGAATGAGCCAAATCGCTCAACTTCCCGAATAGCCAGTTTCCCGGACAGCTCTTTCGAGCAAACCAGCGGTGAACCGTCAGAAGCATTTCATCCTGTTTGTCTTTTACCTCGTTATTTTGGCTATTATTTTTGGGCAGATAACTCATTGGCCGATATTTCAGCTTCGATTTCCTCAATGGTAGGCAAACTTCCTTTGAATTTTTCAGGAATAAAGGTGGTTATGTCGTATTGGGAAATTCCCATAGGCTGACTGCTGGCTTCAAGCGCATAACGAGCCTTGACGTTATCTTTTGATTTGCAGATTAACAGCCCCAGCGTAGGCCCATCATTTTCACCCTTCAGCTGATGGTTAACGGCAACCATGTAGGTTCCTAGCTGCCCCATATCACCGGAATCAAATTCCTTTACCTTGATTTCAACAACCACATAGCAGTGAAGTTTGATGTTGTAAAACAGCATGTCGATGAAGTTACTGGTATTGCCGATTTCAAGCCTGTATTCACGTCCCACAAATGCAAAGCCGTTACCAAGCTCAAGAAGAAATCTGGTGATGTTATCCATGAGAGCATCCTTCAGCTCTTTTTCGTCATAGCTCTCCCGGAGGGTAAGAAAATCGAAGGTGTACGGATCTCTGGTAATCGCCTGAGCAAGATCGCTTTGAGGAGCAGGAAGAGTAAGATCAAAATTACTTACTGCTTTGCCCTGTCTTTCATAGAGGTCTGTATCCAGAAAGTTCATCAGTACAGCTCTAGATCAGTTGTTCTCGAGGGTTTTGTGTATGTAAAATAAGGCTTTATCACGGTTTCTATTGACCTTATTCATGATTTGAACAATATGCCCCCACGGGATCAAAAAGATTTCATCACATGAAACGCAGTCGGCTTTGGGATTAAAATCTAATTTTGCAACAACTTGTTGCAAAATTGGAAAAAGGCAGTAGAACTGATGCATGTACCGGAGATTTCGGGCGGAAAAAGACTTTACATCAGGCAGTTCTTTTCTCAGATCTTTACCAACCTGTTCGTAAAAATTGCTTCCCCAATG
>CACWVT010000096.1 GCA_902764345.1 uncultured Ruminobacter sp. | reverse complement strand
CAATAAAAAATGCTGATAAATCAAAGAAATATCAGCTAAAAAATCAAATATATTAAAAAAAAATCTAGATTGAGTAATGGTTATCTAATTTTTAGGATAATCACGGCAGTTGGGACAAATCAGAATTTTGATGATATTGAAAATGATTTATCGGTAATCTCTTTCAATCCGCTCAACTTTGCATAATGCCACATCTTTTCGAGCAGGTCATCTGTATAGCAGATGAAATCATTCCGGACAATCCTATCACCTGACAGTTTGATGGTTCTGTTCCTTTCCTGAATTCTTTCCAGAAATCCGGAACCCGGAAGGCGATCATTTTTCTTAATGTTACAGGTTGGACAGGCCAGAACGAAATTCCACAGTTTATCGTCCTTAACAAAAGACCAGGGGATAAAATGATCAACATGAACCTTATTGCCAAGTTTTCTGCCACAGTAAAAACAGGTATTCTCTTCAAATTCTCTTCGTAGGATTTCACGGTAGACAGACAGATTATTTCGTCTTGGAGTGGCTATATCAAGCTTATCCAGCAAATGAACGACAACACTGTCATCATTTACTTTTTCCAAAAATTGTGCCCAGGCATAATAATTCAGTTTCTCAAGTTCAGATTTATACCTAAGCATAAATTCATAGACTTTAGTGCTTAATGTCAGACCGTCTTTCTTCAGATCGAAGGAATATATAACTCCGTCAAAATCGGAATACAGTGCTCCTATTACATATCTCTTGCACTCACTCGTAACCTTCCTGATGATTTGAGCCTGCTTCGCAGCATCAAGTGATGAAAACTCTAGATGAGGAGACAATGGATCGTTACCGGCGGCTTCTTTCAGGATGATTTCAACTTTAGAAAACGGGGATTTCTTGTTTGGCTTCATCTGTCTTAGATTATATCTAACAACCAGATTCCAGTAGTTCTCGGCAAAACGGGCAAAAATCTGAGTGTATGTAAAGAACACTCCTTCACCGTCAACACTACCGTTGAAAACATTGTCCAGTATCGATTTAACAAGGCCGAACTTATACGTATTGGCCTTGGCACTTGAAGAGGAAAATACATGGTTAAATAAAGACCATATATAATCCTCACTCGGACAATAATTGGTTATGGAACCGTTTTGCAAATCCCAGCCGGACATAGAAATACTCTCTTCTTCGTACATCAGGCAATAAAGCTCTGTTACTTATCATTGTAACAAATCCGGACATTTTAACTCAAATTTACCGACTGATTTTCTGTATAAGCAGATTGAGCCATTTTTCCTCTTTTCTCTCCGGACGGACGTCAGCTGTTATCCAGTAATCAATAATTTTCATCCCCGAATTTTGGGACAGAAAATCCTTAAATTCATCTTCGGTAAAATCAGTAAAGAACCGACCGTTCCTGAGACCTTCAAAAGAACCGTATTTAAATGACACATACAGAATTCCATTGCCCTTTAATGCTTTTTCCATCCGTAAAAAGACATCTTTAAGTTCGGTTTTCGGCAGATGAAGAACTGAGGCACAGGCCCAGATGCCGTCAAAGGCACTTTCCGCGTCCAATTCCTGAAAAAGAAGATGTTTTACCTCATGACCGGTATTCGCCGAGGCAAGGCGGCACATTTCAGGACTTCCGTCAGTAGCGGTAACACTGAATCCTTTTTGCAGAAAATATGAAGTATCTCTTCCCGAACCGCAGCCAAAGTCCAGAATGGCTGCTTTCGGAGGAAGATGACTCAGAAATCTCTCCTGAGTTGAACTGAAATCCACATTGAATGTGGATTCACCGAACTCTTTAAAATTTCGGGCATAGTATTCGAGAGTCCCGTCTGGCATTAGGTTCTCCATAGGCATCATAAGAATTTACTTTCCGTTATTCATATTAACGTAAAATTCGTGACAAGTAATTTATACAAATCCGATAATTGACGATAAACGGTTTTTCTGATTTTAAACGGCTTTGGGAAATGGCAGTTGAGAATGCTCATGTTTGTGAAAGCAGAACATCTGATGTGTTAGTTTTTTTTTATGAATTGTCCTGAAAGTTTAACCGTTAAAAACATGACGAATCCGCTTTAAGACGATAAAGAAGGGAATCCGTCAGAAGACGGATTCCCTTAACCGTTACGGCAACATCAGCCTCTTGGTGTTCTGACGCCTTGCGGCATCGACCACCGATCTGATGATTTCCTTTCTGTGCTGAATGAGATAGAAATGATTGCCGTTGAATTTTCTGGTTTCAAATTTTCTGCTGGTAACATTCTGCCAACCCTCGGCCTTCATTCTGTCCATTTCGGTGTCCGCATCGGCGTAGAAGGATGAAAGATCTATTCGGAACGGTTCCTGATTTTTTTCAGGATTCCATTTTTCGATAAGCTCGTAATCATTACGGATCACCGGCAGAAACATACCGGCGATTTCCGCGTCACGGCAGATGTTGTCATCACCGTAAACTCTTCTTACCTCCGTCAGCAGCTCCGTATCCGAACTTTCATGCCAGTTGCTGTCATCCTTGAGTCCCGGAGCCTCGCTTGATGATATGAATACGTGGTAGGGCTCCTTAAGGCCTCTCTTTCTGATTTCCCTGCAGAGTTCATAGGCCACGTAACCGCCCATGCTGTGCCCGAAAATCATGTAAGGCCTGTTAAGAAGTCCGCCACGGCATGCGGAATCACAGATACCGTTCACCAGTTCATTCATGTCATTGACAAGCGGTTCGTTAAGCCTGTCTTCGTGCCCTGGATACTGAATGGCGGCAAGCTCAATGTTTGTCGGAAGATCCTGAGCCCAGTTGCGGTAAAAAGAGGCACTGCCGCCTGCATGCGGAAGGCATATCAGGCGCGAGTTCGGATGTTCCACCTTACGGTAGATCCTCCACCATCGGGAGTAATCTTCACAGCCGTTCATGCCGTTTATGTTCGTTCCTGTTGCGGCTGTGCTGATGAAGTTTGTTTCCGTCATAATCACTCGAGATTCCCACTTGTTTTAAAGTGAAAATAACAACATAACCCATATCCTAGGCGGTTTGGGTGTTTTTTAAAAACAT
>CACWVT010000095.1 GCA_902764345.1 uncultured Ruminobacter sp. | reverse complement strand
AACATCTCCCGCTTTCTATCTTCCGAATACCTTTTATTGTCATAGGGCAATACATGATCAACCTCTACAGACTCAGAGACACAACCACATAAGCAGCACTTCCAACCATAACGAGATTTAACGTAATCCCTACATCCATGCCACCATTCCGAATTATGCCAGTCTTTACACATGTAGTAAGGTTTCATTTTTTAACTTTTCCCCAAAAAAAACAGCTCAATTCCGACAACATCACCGACAACATAAAATTAAAACAAGGCTCGAAGCATTGATTTTAAAGGGTTTTCAAAAATATTACCGACAATTCATGAATATCGGGATTCTTATACAACAATGTATTTTTTGATGTTATGCCCATGCTTTTTCATGTGGGCATATCACTTTTTACTGTAATGCTCTGATTATTTGCTCTTAACGTCGATGAATGGAAGACTGCTGCCTGGAACCATGGTAACAGGAAGCTTGCCGTCCCACTTTTCCGCAACGGTCAGCTTAACTATTTCCCCGTTTTCACGTAAGGCCTCACCTCTTAACTTGATGGCGGCAGCATTGGCTTCCTCAGTCTTAAGGATGGCATATGCCTGAGCATCGGCACGCTTCTTAACAGCTTCTGATTCAGCTTCGGCAATCTTAACCTTCTGCTGTGACTCAAGCTGTACGCGTTCCAGCTCTGCCTTTGCCTTTTCAACTTCGGCTCTTGCCTTCATGGCATTTTCTACGGATGTTTCATAAACTTTTGAGAAGGAAATGTCTTCAACCTGAATAGAATGGATCACTACAGGAAATTCCTTCATCATTTCCTTGAACTGTGAATTCAGAAGTGTCACGAATTCAGCTCTTTTCTGAATAACCTTTTCGGCATTATACTGACCGAAAATGGTCTTTGCGCAGTCTATGAGCTTAGGGAAAATAACGTAATCGTTAATGTACTTTTCGTCTCCCTTATACTGAACATAGATATCTTCAGCCCTTGTCCCTACAAAATTCCAGATTACATTTACGCGAAGAGTAGCACTCTGCTGATCAAATGTATAAGCTTCTGTTTTTACTGTACTGCTGTTCGTCTTCAGATCAATGAATTTCACGGTCTGATAGAAAGGAAGCTTGAAATGCATTCCGGGCTGGGAAACAGATGAAATC
The DNA here is from genome assembly GCA_902764345.1 of uncultured Ruminobacter sp. Lineage (GTDB taxonomy): Bacteria > Pseudomonadota > Gammaproteobacteria > Enterobacterales > Succinivibrionaceae > Ruminobacter. The sequence goes on along the minus strand of CACWVT010000095.1, from coordinate 1,947 downwards.
TTTCCACCTGAAAGTACGACACCCACCTTTGAGGCATTTACGGTATATACAAGTTCAAAGAAGCCGCAGGCCACCACGATAAGCACAAAAATAACAAATACTTTTGTAAAACTGAAAAAGCCTAAACCGCCGCCGTTTGAAGATCTGTTCTGACTCATTTTTATTATCCTGTCCTGTTTATGCTGAAATATAAAAACACACGAAATTACTTAAACAATAGTTCCGGGCGAATTTACCACATGAACGAAACTATCTCAGCGCTTCAATTCACATATTTTTAATCATCTCTCATTTTTCTCTTTCACAAACGTTACTGACCGCTTCGGAACGTCATAAGTAAAATACCCGTCAGGAGTGAATGCAGATACCGATTCCAATACGCAGACGGTTCAGTTTTTCTCTTTCAACCACATATCACATTAATTATCCATTGTGCTCATATTTTTGCGGTAAAGTTAGAATAAGAAACGCTTTTGAGATAAAATGACTGCTAATGACTTCCTTTAATGTTAATCAAAACGAGTTAAAGACAAGGGTTCTGATTGTCGAAGACTCCAAACCTCTGAATTTTTTCTATAATGCGGTAGTTAAGAGCTTAAATACCGAGGTTCGTTCCGCCTATACGGGAAGGGAAGCCATCGGCTTTCTTGATACATTTGCACCTGATATCGTACTCCTTGACCTGAACCTCCCGGACATTCCCGGAATGGAAATTCTAAGCATGCTGGGACAGCAGTATCATCAGGTAATCACCATAGTTATAACAGCTGACGAAAGAGCCAATCTTCCGGTCGAGGCCATGCGCCTCGGAGCTTATGACTTCCTGGTAAAACCGGTGGACAGCAATCGTCTGCGCACCACCATAAACAATACCATTGAAAAGCTGGAGCTCAATGCCAAGGTAAATGTTGAACCTGACAATTCCATTCATCTCGGCAACTTTATCGGGGCCTCCAAGGTCATGAGGGACATTTACGATAAGCTCTGCCGAATCAGAAATTCCAAAGCATCCGTATTTATTACCGGGGAAAGCGGAACTGGTAAGGAAGTTACGGCAAATACACTGCATGAACTTAATACCGAACGTAAGGGTAAGTTCATGGCCATCAACTGTGCCGCCATACCGAAAGAAATAATGGAAAGTACCATTTTTGGTCACGTCAAAGGAGCTTTTACCGGAGCTGTGGCCGACAGAACCGGTGCTGTGGCAGAGGCTGACGGCGGTACACTGTTCCTTGACGAAATCTGCGAAATGGATCTTGAACTGCAGTCAAAGCTGCTGCGTTTTCTGCAGAGCAGTCAGTACCGAATGGTAGGTTCTCAGAAGACCCTCTCGGTTGACGTAAGGGTAATCTGCGCCACAAACAGGGATCCATTCAATGAAGTCAAACTCGGCAACTTCCGTGAAGACCTGTTCTACCGTCTTTTTGTAATCCCTATTCACCTGCCTCCTCTGCGCGAAAGAGAGCATGACGTACTGCACATAGCCATGCATTTTCTGAAAAAATATGCGGAAATAGAACACAAGGACTTCCTGTACATTTCCCACGAGGCATCTGAAACCATGCTTAAATATCCCTGGCCGGGAAATGTCCGTGAACTGCAGAACGTAATCCACAGTACCGTGGTTCTGTTCGAAGGACCGGTAATAACCAGGGAAATGCTCCCAGCCAACATTCTCAGGGCAGTGAATGACATTGAGCATAATCCGGAACATTACCAGAAATATGTGGGCAGAAATTCAAGATTTCTGATTGACGGTTCAGATACCGGAATTCCTTCGGCACTGGGCATAACGTCACTTAACAGTCTGCCTTCGGCTGATGACCTTAAGAAAAATAACATAACTGACGACAGCTCAAAAAATGAGACGTCAGAAAGCAGAGCGGCCGTAAAATCAGAAAACGAATCCTTCCGAACCGGAGCTTTACGTGAGATTCCGGAAAA
>CACWVT010000094.1 GCA_902764345.1 uncultured Ruminobacter sp. | reverse complement strand
GCCAAACTCAGAACCGCCGTAAACACCGGAAATACCGGCAACAGTTCTGCAGTTGCCATGAGATTCAGTGAAAATGACGTCATCGCCGGCAGATACCTTGTTAACCGTAAAATCAACCGTAATTCAGGTGAGGCTGACATCTTTGAGGTTCAGGACCTTCAGGAGAACAATACCGTTAAGGCCCTTAAGCTCTTCCGCAGAAAGGATGCCATTAAGAGTGACGTGCTCTCAAGACTCATGAACATTGATTCCCCCTACGTGGCGGCATTTTCCGACAAGGGGGAAATCAACGGCTTTACCTACCTTGTCATGCCGTACTACGGCAAGGGCAGTCTGGCATCCTACATTGAACGGGGAATAACCTTCTCCCCTGATGAAATCAGAACCCTTATTCTTCCTTCCGTCCTTGGCGGGCTTAAGGCCGTTCACGATGCGGGGATCATTCATAAGGATCTCAAGCCTGCGAACATGATGATTGCCGATGACGAATCACACATTGTGCTCATCGATTTCGGCATCAGCTCCGTTGCCGACGGCGGTACCATGGTGGTTACTCAGACAGGAAGATCTCCTTTCTACTCTGCTCCTGAAACCGCCACGGGACTCTTCTGGACAGGTTCCGACTACTACTCCCTCGGTATTTCCCTCTATGAACTCAATACCGGATCAACCCCGTACGGGAATGCTGAGACTTTGACCCGGCACTGAAGGATCTCATCGACGCTCTTACCTACAGGGACATCTCCTTCAGAAACGACGAATCAAATCCGAACAGAAGATGGGGGCATGATGAAATATCCCGCTGGCTCAGAGGAGAAAAGCTTCCGGTTCCGGGCCGCATCCCGAATGCGCAAAGCCTCATGAATTCCGGAGCGGACGGTTCTTCAGTGATGCCGTATATCTTTAAAGAAAAAAAGTATTTTGCCGTGGAGGAAATCACCAAAGCCCTTCTCGACTCCTGGGATGCAGGAAAAAAGGAAGTATTCCGCGGATTCACGGCAAAATACTTTGAGCTTACGAACAACGCAGAGGCAATGAACCTCTGCCTTGCGGCAGAACGGGAACTTGAAGGATATCCGGATGATGCCGACGGCATCTTCTTCAGACTTATGTACGGACTCTTCCCGAGAAAGGAAATCATCTGGAAAGATCAGCGTTTCAGTGACATGCATGAGCTTGCCGAAAGGCTGAAAACAGCCGTCACGACGGAAGATCCGGACTTTCTTGATTCCATGGTATCTTTTCTGACTCCGAGAAACATGGAGGTCTACACCGCTGACGACTCTCTTGATTCCGAAACAAAAGAAAAGCTGATGACCGCAGCCTCACGTATGGAAGCAATGAGGAACATATCCCCGGGGCCCGTTCCGCCGGAGGAATCGGCCTTCATCAGAGAAGTCCGTGAAGAACGGAGCTTTGCCACGGAAGCCATGGAAAAATTTTCATCCATTCCGGAAGATGAATTCATCAGAAGGGAACCATATGCATTCAACGGCATAAAATACGACGACATCACCACGGCACTGCTCAGCTCATGGAATGAAGGTAAAAGAATTGCCTTTAGCGGTTCGCTGGCAAAACATTACGGATTTCATGAAAACCCTAAGGCTGTCGAACTCTGCCACAATGCAGAACGGGAATACGGTGAAAACCCCGAGGACGGCGACGGCATATTTTTCAGGCTGATGTACTCCCTCGTACCCAGAAATGAAATCTTCTGGCAGGGATTCAGGTTCGGTGACATTGAAGAGCTGGAAAACAGACTGAAGATCTCGGAAGAATTCGGGGAAAAGTCAGTTACGGAAACGCTGAGGCAGTTTCTCTGCGGAAGGAATCTGGATGCATACACCGGTAATGTGGGATTAAGCCCGGAGCTGCTTGAGCAGACGGATGAGCTTGGGAATCTGATTCTGAGCCCCGCCCTCAAAAATGACATCAGCACCCTGCTCTGCTGCAGGGAAAAAAGACTGAGCTCACCTTCGCTTACGATGAGCATGTTTTCTGACAAACCGGCAAAAACTGACCTTCGGGAACGGAGCATTGCCGGCGGCAGCCCGGAACACCTTGTCAACATGGCATATATTCTTCCGAACATTCTGTTTAACGAGCAGAATTTCAACATGAGCGGCAGACATTTCAATTCCGTAGCCGAATTCAAAACATGCGTTTCCGAATACCGCCGCAGCAGATTTGTTGATTTTATAAACTACACGCTCATTGCCGGAAACAGACTAAGATCCCTTAACAGAATGTTCTCTGCGGATGAAACGGAACAGCTGAAGCAGGATCTGCCCCTAATCCTGTCAGCTCAGGAAATAAGCTGGAACGGCATCATAAGCTTCGACGGGTACGTTTTTAAAAATACCGCCGAGGCGGAAAAATACTACACGTACCTTGAAGAGCTTCTGAAAAATCTGCGAAACGACGCTGACAAATGGAACGATCTGGAAAACAGCAGATTTTCCGTTACGGGAGGTTATGTCTCCGACAAATCCGCCCTTAAAAATAAAGAAGACGGCAGAGAACTTATACTGAAACGGAAGTTTCACGAATTCAGATCCGGATACATGAATTTCATGCGGGAACATGCCGCATCCGGAATTAAAAGCCATTGGATTGAAACCAGACTGCCGGCCTACTCCGTCATCTCGGGAGAAATATCCGAAGGCGGAACGGTGTTTTTCGGACGTACGCCGAAGAAACGCGGAGAACCGGAGAAACAGATTGAATGGACCGTTCTTGAAATTGACGATAAGCATGACAGAGTACTGCTTCTTGCCCGTCAGGCATTTTCAGTAACATCCCGTGAGATTGACATTATCGGCATGCTGCGTAATTACGCCGGATACATTATCAGCATTGCCCTCATGACAGCCGCAGTGATAAGTCTGATTTACATGGTGAAATACGGTTTTACCGGCTTTAAATCAGTAATGACTGCAGCAGTACTTATCATATTGTCACTGTATATGATGAGAAATGCGATTAATCATTCCCGCTCAGCCGGTACTGCCGGCCGCCCTTCTCATAAAAGATGGCTAAACAGAACCTTCAAAAACAGGTTCTTTTCAGAGGAGGAAAAAGGATTCATACACGTAACGCCGACCCTTTCAAACATCAGAGGTCTGAGCCCGTCCTATGACAAAATTTTCATTCTCAACAGTAATGAATACCATAAATACGGAAAACACATTCCGAAGGAACCGTGCATGTTAACGGATGAGGACGGAAACAGACTGTCAGCATCATGTCTCTGGTGGCTTAGCGATCACCTGTATACCGATAACAAAATGGCGGAAGCTGTTAATGAGACCGGCTCAATAGTCCTGCACCCGACGGATGACCTGAACTGCGGTATCCGCCCGGTAATCTGGCTGGAAATAAGCCATACCGGAAACTCCGAACCATGACGGTTTAAAGACCTGGCACACGTTCATTCCGGACAGGAATGACGACACCGTCATGCCCGTCCGAAAAAAATCAGCGGGAAATCCTCTGAAAATACATATTTAGGCATCTTACTCACATTTTTTTTTGGACAACCGCCGCAGATTTATATACTATTTTTCCCGTAGAATAATGTTTTTCAGAATCCGGCAGGCATAATGGCGGATATTTAATTTACATCGAAAATCCTCCTGAATCAGGAGCAGATGAGCTAAGGGAAATCATCAATGTCAGACGAAACGGTCATAAACTGCAGCAGCAAAAGCAGCAGCAATAACGATAAAACTGTCATCAATACCGGCAGTTCCTCAGGAACCGTCATCAACAGCGGTTCCGCATTCTCTGCCAAACTCAGAACCGCCGTAAACACCGGAAATACCGGCAACAGTTCTGCAGTTGCCATGAGATTCAGTGAAAATGACGTCATCGCCGGCAGATACCTT
>CACWVT010000093.1 GCA_902764345.1 uncultured Ruminobacter sp. | reverse complement strand
TCAAATAACTGGTATTTTTAAAAGTGAATCACGATGGCAAATTCTTTAGTAATTTTAAAAGTTCTCACAAGGATTTGGCGAAAAACTCGAAAGTCAGGTATTATCATGTTCAGGGGGCTACTATACTTTATATAGTGAGGCAAAAAAGCCTGTTTGTTCACGAATTAAGCATATCGGAAAGCGGATACCGTCCCTGCTCATATTCTGTTTTCTGAAGAAAAGCATCAGAAACCGCGACGTTTTTTTACAATATCGTACGCCTGATTGATTTCCTTGGTCTTTTCCTCATATACCGAAACCATATCCTCCGGAAGCCCCTTGGCCTTAATCAGATCCGGGTGATATTTTTTAATGAGTCTTCTGTAGGCGCGCGACACCTCTCCCGCCGTTGAGTTTTCAGTCACGCCGAGAAGGCGGAGCGCATCCTCATAATTTCCTTCGCTTTCGGCAGACTTTCTTTTTCTGCCGCCGAATTCGTCACGCTGATTTCTGCCGGTGTAGGTATAGGAATAATCATGGAAACTGTGACTGTAAAACTCCCTGCTTTTTTCCTCGTCAGGTTTTCTGGATGCCTCTTCGAAGGTATACGATTTCATTTCCCTGATGAGAGCATCAACTTCCTCCACGGTTACGAAAAGAGCATTGGCAATCTCCTTTACTCTTTTCTCCTCTTCAGGAATTATCTTATTGTCGGCAAGAGCCATGAACACCATGAAGGAGACAACCTTGACGTAGGCATCATGGTCTCCGGAATATGCCCTGAGTATTATGTCTATGTCAACATGCGGATCATAACCGTAGCTGCAACCCGTACCGTATGCATATTTAAGTATGGTGTTGTAACGGGGATCAAGGCGGTTTATGACGTTATCCGCACTGGCGTTCTCTCGGGGAGTAACCGCCGGATTTCCCCTGGCGATGTAGCCGAGAATGCGCATGATGGCGGACTTGGTATCAATGTCCCTTGAAGTTTCGGACGACTTTCTCCGATCTGAACCGGAACGGCCGTATCCCTTTTTGATTTTATCCTCTTCTTTTTCTTCTCTGTCTGTTGAATGCGAGCTGAAATAAACCTTATAAAATAACACGGCGACAACTATCACAAAAATAATCGGCATGTATAATTTGCTGATAAAATCAAGAATCCAAACAAAAAGAACCATAAGTTATGTCAAATACGGGGAATAAAAAACGCTGTTTCGAATAATTTCAGTAATATATCACCATCAGTAATAATTTCATTTCTTTTATGTCAGATATGTCTGATTTCGAGAAGATGTTCAATTTTGTACCGGAGCTTTCCTGAATGAATCAGCAGCGGAAGAGGCTCGCCTTCACCTGTCAGGGCAACAGCTGCCGCAACGATTTTTTATGCGTGATTTTTATTGCTCCGGAAATCATAAAAGCAGTTGAAAAACAGAATTATAAGGACATCGCATTAATACTTCTTGTAACGGGAGGATTATCCGCTTTATCGTCAAACCGGCTGAAGTATGGCGGTCATTGTCATGATTGCGGTATTCATCCTGCTTCTGATAATTATTCCCCACTGCATATCAGGTCTGACGATATTCAGCAGATGGATGAAAACGCATCCTTAATACAGTGGTAAAGGGAACAAGATCAGACGTTCCTGTCTTAACGGTTATGCGTTTGAATGCGCCTGTTTCAGTCTGGTAATAGGTTCTGAATATATTCATGCCTGTGACGGCCGCATATACAGAGAGGCAGGAGAAGAAAAATCATTCCTCGTCACACCGGATCAGTTTCAGGTCATGATCATAATGATGCGGTTCTATCCGGACATGCCTGCAGACAATCCTCACTATATCAGCATAGAAGCACCTCGCGGTTATATCTCCGCAGACTGGCATACCTCAGCTCCGGTTCCGGGACAGGCCGGATACAGACTGATTCAAGCGCTGTCCGTATCGAATCCGGAAAGAACTGCATGTTCCGGTTCCGGATCTGATTCACGATTAATCATGTTCCGGCAGTACGGCATGAATGTTTAAATCAGATATTCCGATCTATAATAGACATGTAAGTCGAAGTTGAAATATGGTTTAATCCGGAGATCTGCATGAAGAACTCATTCAGAAATTTTTCAGAGAAAACGGTCTGCATTGCTCTGTCACTGACGGCCATGACTCTTACCACGGACGTTTATGCGGGATTCAGCGAAGGAAATCAGAAAGCCGGTCTGGTAGCCGTGTACACGGTAAAAGACAGTTTCGCATATCCGGAAGCCTTCTACGGCAAACAGTTTCTTGACGATAACGGCAGAATAAAAGCCATGTTATATCTCGCCGACTATCCGAAGAATCTCACGAATCACCATAAGATAGCCGCCACGCTGGTGCCGAAGGTATTCGGATGCACCGGCATTGAGGTTGCTCCTCCGCCTCAGGACGATGATTTCATCGATGATCACGCATCTTTTAAAAACTGCAGAATATCCGATGACCTTAGCTATAACGGCGACATATACGTTTCCGGAGGTTTTTATCAGATTATAGTTCATACTCCTGATTTTCCGGAAAACTTCATATCCGAAATAATGGAATACGACGAAAGCTTTCAGCTGAGTCTTGCGGCTCAGGACTATCCGTCGGCTGAAGCTCCGTCAGCAAACCATGATTCTCTTTCCGTTCCTCAAGGATACGTGATTCTCCCGACTTTCAGATATCCGGATTTTCATGAAATGCCTGATATTGCCAGGACGTTTATCAATCCTGAAACCCGACAGCTGTTCAGCTATGTCATCCTCAGAAAAAGCAGTCCGGGAGACAGGGTTCCTGCCGAGGAAATACAGGATTTCTGTCAGAACACCATACCACTCGAAAAAGCGGGGAATTCAGCCGGACTGTATACATTCAGAGACTGCACGTCACCGCAGTACAGTGTTCCCGTTATTACAGACGGTTCGATTTTACAGCAGCCTGACGGAAGCCTGATATTTGAGATTCACAGCAGAAATATTACTGATGCGGAGCTTGAAACCTTTATGAAAAATCTAAAGTAGATTCCTGCGCCGCATAAATTCCGGTGCGCAGTCAGATATAAGACACGTCTCCATCAATCGCACCGTTACGGTATTCCTGACACGATCCGGCAGCCCGTATGTGCCGGATCAGACACCATCCACAGCCGGCGTATGGTGTGTTTCATTGTCTCTATCCTGCAGTTATGTGAAAAAGCCGGTTTATGAAGGTTATTTAACTTTGAATTCAACTTCACTGAGTCTATTTGAGTCTTCTTGAGACACATCAAAAATACCCGCTGAACAAAGACCTTTTTCAAGACAACCTGACTTTGAGGAAACAGGACAATCCAATCGACCTGACTCATGATCAGATGAACAGTCATATATCCTTTCTGTGACGGAAATGGAAGAACCGGACGAATTGTAAATATTTTGTACCTCATTCAACAATGGCTGTTAGATACACCTATACCGTATCTGTCCAGATACATCAATCAGAACAGGAGCGAGTACTGTAAGTGCATGCAAAATGTAAGAGACCGCTATTTTGGATCTATAAAAACCTATAAAATAAATTTTTTACCAAATTAAGCCTTCATCGCCAGATTTGCTAGCTGATTCTTATTTAAGTCAGCCAG
>CACWVT010000092.1 GCA_902764345.1 uncultured Ruminobacter sp. | reverse complement strand
GTTATCTTCAAAATTTAACTTTTTTACAAGCTCCTCACAGTATGCCACAGGGTCAGTAATTCCCTGTTCCAAAAGTCCGGATCCAGTACCGAAAGACTTATAGGTAACCTGAACAGCATGGCCTCTTTTTGGGTCATGATAACCATTGACAATAGACAGATAAACACGTCCTTTTTTCACACATTTTTAAGAAAAAAAACATTATCGCGGTCCTGCAGAAAAAAACTTTAAAAGTATCATTCCGGAGCATACAAACGGAAGGGGCAGACTTATGTCTGCCCCTTCTCAATGCCTTCACCGAAGAAGGCTATGATACTTATCTGCTTTACTGTCCGCAGGTGTTCTTGGCGTATTCGTACGCCTTCTCCAGATAGTCCCTTGAAATCTGGAGCTTGCTTACCATGGATGCGGCATCAGTCATACCGAGGTCTCGTGCACCGTAGAGCAGCCAGCCGTATCCCATCTCGGAATTTCCACTTGACGGATAATACGTCGTAGCCAGAAACATTACTGACTCTCTGTGACCGTGGCATGCATTCTCAGTAAGAAGAGGTAAAACCTGGGACTTAAGCTCATCAGGAAGCGTTTTACTGTTCATGTAGAGCTGAGCCTCAAGATACCTTGCATCGACACTTCCCTTCGCAACAGCCTTGTCATACCATTCAGACGCATAAACGTCGTTCTTCTGCACGCCCTGTCCTCGTTCATACATGATACCGAGGAAAGTCTGGGCATAGCTGCTGGACTTTGAAATCTTCATAAAGGCCTTGAATGCATCCTCGTAACGCCCCTGAGTATAATACAGACGTCCGAGATTCTCAGTACCGATTACATGTTCCTTTTCCGCAGCCTCGGCAAAATACTTCTCTGCCTCAGCATAGTTATGCATTTCGTAATAAATGTCACCGATGCGGGCAGCGGCCTCTGCGGCATTAATGTCTTCCGATGATGCCACAGCCTTGTACCAGCTGAGTGCGTTTTCAAGATCTCCCAGTTCATCGTAGGCGCTGGCAAGAGGAAACATTGCTTCACTGACACCGTTCATCGCTGCTTTTTTAAGATAGGTAACGGATTCATTCACGTCCCTCGTTACGCCGAGCCCGTAGAATAACAGATCGCCATACTGATATGAAGCCAATGGATGATCCTTCTTGGCGAGCTTTTCATAAATCACCGGAGCGTCATTCTCGTTTACTGAAGGAGCACGGCCCTCCTGAATCATTCTGGCCTTTCTGTAAAGTGCGTCATCATTACCCGCATCGGCAGCCTGACTCAGATACTTATACGCAAGTTCATTGTCACGTTTGGTTCCAACACCGTCGGCATACATAATGCCGATAAGATAGGCAGCCTCATCATCAGAAGGAGCAACCTCTATTGCTCTTCTGGCAAAACTGAAGGCCTCATTCTCATCCTTGTTGACCCCGATACCATTGAGATAAATTCTGGCGAGAGCGGAAAGGGCATGCGTATTTCCGTAGTTCTGAGCGATACGGACATAATGCACCGCCTCCTTTTCGTTCTTACTCTGACCATAGAGTCCCTTTGAATAGATCTCATAGAGCATGTATGCGGCATCAGGGTAATTGGTCATTCTTACGAAATCCTTCATCTTTACGATTCCTGCTGAGGAAATCTCCGGTGAGGAATTCATGACCTGAATCTTCAGTTCAAGGAACTGAGCCTCAAGATCACGCTCTCTTGAGGAATACTTTTTGACAAGATTTCTGGCTTTTTCCAGATTTGGCAGAGTACCCCAGCCGTTGATAAAACACTTGGCAAGAAGAATATCGGACTCCCTGCCAGAGTTATCATGCTGTTCCTGATAAATCATGCGGAACACACTCTCCTTGTCTATAACAGGAACAAGATTATCCATGTAAATCTTGGCCAGAGGCAGACGGGCACGAAAATCCTTATTCTTAACGGCCAGCTCATAGTTAACGACGGCCTTTTCATAATCCTTGTTCTTAAAATAATACTCGCCGAGAGGATAGTAAGTTCTGACGTTATTGGTTTTTGCAGCCTTGCTTAAGAGTTCGGCTCCGCGTTCCGCATTCTCCTTGTTCAGATTATCGCTGATAAGGTACACGCCATTAATTACGTTATAATCTACCGGATGATCATTTTTGAACTTTTCTGCGTAAGCTCTTGCACCAGGAAGATTGTTGTTTGTCAGTTCATAATAGGCCATGTAAACTGCCGCATCAGATGAACCGGCATCAACAGCCGCCTTATACATGTCAATTAACTGTTCCTGTGTGACTTCCCCGCTGGTTTCTGCGACTTTGCATTTCATGAACAACTCGTCCGGATCATCACCGCATCCGCACAGACCAAGACAAATAGACATTCCCACTGCCAAACACAACTTATTCACTGTCTGTATCCTCAACTAATATTTTTTTAATTATTATATGTAACGTATTATTAATCAGTCCCAAATAATATTACCGAGCAATTATACAAAAAAAATCAAACAATAAGCCCAAAAGAGGCTGTATTTGTGCTGATTATGACGCATGGATACTGTTTCCGCCTTCAAACAGTGTTTTTCACTGTTAAAAAAGCGGAAACAAATGAGAAAACAAATCTGACGAAAACAGAAATCACCCCGAAAATCCTTTATCTGATTACCAGGTTACGGATGAAAATACTGCCGTCGGATATCTCTAGAGACTGTAGGTTTTCACAAAACGGGCAACATCCCTGCCGCCAGTCCTTACGTCACCTTCATGAACACTGTTTGCAGTGCCTGATGAACTCTGAATTACAACATCATAAAACATGATGCCGTTGCTCAGTGCGTTGTCACGGCTGTTGCCAAGATATTTTCCGGTGCTTTCATAATAATTCACCGAACCATCAGCGGAATTCTTTGCAAAGCCAACCTGTCTGCCGTCTGCATTGAAGTATTCGGTTACGCCGTCCTCATTCTTGACAGCTGCACCAATCTGCTCCCTTTCAGAGTTAAAAAACAGCTCACTGCCGACGTCGTTCTTTTTCATGGTAACAATGAGTTTACCTTCTGAGTAAATCTGTTTGCGACCGAGCAGGTCTGTCTGTACCTCGTAGTTTGCCCCGTAAGCCGTACCTGCCATATTCCATGTCAGCAGGAAAACGGAAATCTGAATTAATGTTTTTCTTATATTCATTTTATTATTTTCTTTTTTCCATTGAATCCGGATGTTTATCCCCAATAAACAGAATCAGCCTCATGCCAAAACGTTTTTCCCATCCGGTTAAACAAATTTTAATTGATACCCGGTAATTAAAAAAATAAGAAGATCTAATAACCGTAAAATATCACGTGATAAAGGTAACATTTTCAAAAAATTATGCAAAGGTTTTCATAAAAATTTGTTATGCATCAGACATTTGAATATTTTTTAAGCAATCTGCTTGCTTAAAACGTTGTTTTTTGAGTCTTAGAACAAAAAATAAACCCCTGATTCAGAAACAAACACTCAAAAAGCAATATTTTGGATAATTATGTATGTTATTATCATATCAGACATCTAAAGGCATAGAACCGACATACACTTCATAACATCATCAAAAAAGAATGGGAGCGTCCTGTTTAACGCCCCCATTTCTGTCAGTTAACTCCTGTATTCAACAGACAATATGAAACGACCTCCACGAATGAATGCAAAACGTGGATTTACCGTGTAAACTGTAGATGTTGAAAAAACAGAAACGGATTTACCGCATACATT
>CACWVT010000091.1 GCA_902764345.1 uncultured Ruminobacter sp. | reverse complement strand
AGTTTGAGGAGTACCTCATCAATACCCAGATGATTTAACGGTGAGCATGATGATGCCAGCTAACTTGGAAGAAAAGGAGCTGCTTACTGTTGAGGAGGCAATAAAGCTGTTTAACCTGAGTCGGATAAAATTCAAGCATCTGATAAGAAATGAGAAACTCAGCTTTGTGCAAGGGTTGTGGGCACCTCCAAAATACCGGATTTTCAGCAGCTTTTTAAGGGAAGTAAGAGCGGAGCCTACCTTACCATCGAGCCAAAGAAAGTAGCCATAGATCCTGTGGCGGTATGGGAGGTAACGGCTGATGATGAACTTTCCCTTGACCGCTACGAAGGCTATCCGAATTTCTACTACAAGACCGAAGTGGAAATACCAGTAGTCTGCATCAGCGACCGCAGGGTAAGAAAGCTTAAGGCATTCATCTACATCATGCACGAAGAGCGCGAAATCGGTGTTCCTTCCCAGCGATACGTTGATATCTGCCTTGACGGTTACGAGGCCTTCGGCTTTGACGAAAACTTCATTTATGAGGCTCTCAACATAAGTCTGGAAACCAGTGATGAAATAGCGTTAAACCATAGAAAAAAAAGGATTTATTGACTTGATAAGGTGTGCATTAAGAGCAAATATGAACACCGTAAAGCGGATGGCGGAAAGCCTCAAAACTTCCGCACCGCCGGGTTTAACGATTTAATTCCATCAGGAGGATTACAGAATGAAGACTGATAAAAACGAATCGAAAGTATGCCCGCTCTGCGGCAGAACCTACACCGAAGCTCACGCTCTTTCCCGAAAAGACAACGCCATGCTGATCTGCCCTGATTGTGGAACCAGAGAGGCTCTCGAGGCAATTGGGATTTCAGCGGAAAAGCAGGAGGAAATCCTCGAAATCATCCATGAAAAGCTCGGAGAAAGAGAGGCATAATGCGGGATTGAATTGAACAACAGGAGGTTATAGATGCCTCCTTTTTTCTTCTCATTTAACTCGATTTGAGACGAAATCAACATTGAATGAGAAGAATAAAATAGTACAAAAATCATACATTATTGACTTGCTATACCTCCGGTACAGAGCGAATATACAGTCATCAAGAACAACAACGGAGGCTTAAAAATGAGCAGATTAACAGAAAGAGCAAAGACCTACAGATTACCGAATCCTTCCACTCCGGAGGATCTGGAATGCCGCTGGAGCAAGACCTTAAAGTTTGGTGACAAGGTGCTTCTTGCAGGACATTACTACAATGGCATAGGCAAGCCATGCTACTTCGGTGCGGTTTACGAGTTCCTCACCGATGATACCGGATGTGAAGGTGAAATCGGGATCCGCGAGGTATACCGAAGCTAAACTTGAAGCTATAGAGAAAACATTTGGCGTTATCATACTGGAAACTACTCATAATGCAACTCCTCAGGAAATTTACGAATATTATAAGGAGCGGTGGAGTATTGAAACATTTTACGACTATCTGAAACATCAGATGGATTTCAATGCGTTGGGCGTGCAGGACTGGGCAGAATTGCAGGGGCTTGCATTTATGATGCTACTGGCGACACTGATTAATGGGGCTATTAGTAAAAGATTAAAACAGAATTCTCTAGCGGGGATATGCCAGAGATAATGCTGACTGCATCATCAGTTAAAGCAATAAAAAGCAATGAGGCATGGGCAATCGAAAATGCATCAAAGAATGAGCGTGATATTTTTGATGCATTAGAAGTACCTATTGGGAGTGAATTTATCCCGTCAAATTCTTGGTTCCCTACCTAAACTACGCGGAAGTTGTGTGGTAACAGTGTGGTCATATCCCTACCTTAAACAGGGTAGCAAAGTCTGAAAAGTTGAAGTCATATCAAAGCTTTCTACCCTGAAATATTATGAGATCAGTTTAAGCTGTTCGGCATTATTCAAATAATTCAGATAAAAATGACGGATACTCTACACTAAAAGATATTGACTGCGTTGTATATTGGTAGTACATGATAAGTATCAGCATCAAGATATGAACAAGAACACGAGGTAAAAACGTTGGTCTTCTCCCACTGACACTCTGGGGCTGAACCGATTTTTTGATTTTTCCAAGGGAAACATAAACGGTAGCAAATCTTCTAAGGCTGTAGAACAGGGAAAAAGAATAATTGTAGAAAAAAAGGATTAAAAGATAGCAACTCCATACTGTAAATCCATGAATCAACCAAGGAGCTATAGTGAGTTCTGGGATCAGGTTCTTAACAAACTCTGTTTCGATAACCAAAAGAAGAGGCCCAATCACCAAAGTCAGAATCATAAAAAACCACAACTGATGATTCCAGATACTTTTGACATAGGCAAACTCAACCATGAAATCATTTCTGTTAAACCGCTTAAACAAATCTGAACCAGCATTTGAAATGTTGCAAATAAGGAAGGAAAATGAAATATGGCAAATAAAAAACGCTATGATTACCCCACAATATTCAGTGAAAGATAACGGGATATCCCCCTTAATCTGCAGATAGGTAAACAGCAAAAAGCAAAGGAACAAAACTCCTTCAAGAAGGCTTAGTAATATTTTTCTGCGGATTAGAATAGCACTTTTAATGTCATCCAACTGGGAGATATCGACTTTTTGAAAAGCAAAGATACTGTGAAACAGAGCTAAAAAGAAGGTTAGTATAGACGAAATTAAGAGTCTGATGCTACCATATATTCCGGCAAGCAAATCGCCGAATACTGATAATAAATTTTTTTCCTTATCAGTAGAAACATTGCTAATCAGATCTTCCATCATATCCTCTTCCAAAAGATCTGTATTTGAAACAGACGGGGAAACTGTATTAATATCAGAGTCAGTGTATTTTTTATCTTCCATATTATATACTCCTTTCAATATACAAATAGCATTAATTTTTATAATTTTATTTTAATTTATTATACACCAAAACATTCATGCAAGTAGTATATCCTTTTCTTTCTTCTGGAGTATCAGTATTGTCCAAAACTACTGATGCCAAAACTTCCTTATTAAATCCTGCATGTCTGAACAGAAATTTCAGATAATCTTTAGGTCTATCATTAATTTTATGTGACACCCCTAAATGAGGATTATTTTATTGTTAATTAAAAAAGGAGCTTCTAGTCTTTTAAATTAAAAAATGAACGAAACAAAAAAAAGAAGATCCTCAGCATGAATTATATACATAATACACCCCAGTACAGCAAATTGACAATGCATTCTCAGGATAAGCGGTGTGGATTTTGAAGATGAAGGCCATGCCATTGAATGGGCGATGAAAAATGCCAACTGATACGGAGCTTAACGGCTCCTTTTTTATACCCTGAAAGATCGCTGCGGCGGTCTTTTTTTTTGCCTTAAAGGAGATGAGCAGATGGCAATGCGGAAACTTAAAAAATACGTCCCCACTAGATTTCTGGCCAAAGGCTCAAAGTACGATAAGACTGCCGCCGACTACGCTGTGAACTTTATTCAGGCTCTCTGCCACACCAAGGGAACGTGGGCAGGTAAGCCTTTTGAACTTATCGACTGGCAGGAGCAGATCATCCGTGACCTTTTTTGGAACCTTAAAGCCGAACGGCTACAGGCAGTTCAATACCGCCTATGTTGAAATACCCAAGAAGATGGGCAAGAGTGAGCTGGCTACCCCTGTAGCACTCCTTCTTACCTGCGGTGATAGCGAAGAGCGAGCTGAGGTTTACGGCTGTGCTGCCGACAGTCAGCAGGCAACCATCGTATTTGATGTGGCTGCCGACATGGTGAGAATGTGTCCGGCTCTGAACAAAAGAGTCAAAATCCTCGCCTCGCAGAAACGCATCGTATACCTCCCCACTAACAGTTTTTATCAGGTCCTTTCTGCGGAAGCCTACTCGAAGCACGGCTTTAACATTCATGGTGTGGTCTTTGATGAACTGCATACACAGCCCGACAGAAAACTTTTTGATGTGATGACCAAAGGCTCCGGCGATGCCAGAACCCAGCCGCTGTATTTCCTCATCACTACTGCCGGGACAGTGTTGCTGACGGTTCATCGCTGGTTTGCTCGAAAATCCTGTCCGGGAAACTGGCTATTTGAAAGAATGACCAGTTTGGCTGACGAGGTTAATGGCAAACTGCGAAAAGAAGAAACAAAACAAATTTTAAAA
>CACWVT010000090.1 GCA_902764345.1 uncultured Ruminobacter sp. | reverse complement strand
CGCCTACGGTATCTGTTTTCATAAAAAATCATGTTCAGTCGTTGTTAAGAAAATGAAATAAAAGATCCTCTGCGGAGCATCTTTTATTTCCGGTGTTTTGTCTCCTAATCTTTTTTGTAAAAAGACATGATATAGCCTGCCGCATCAAGAATTAGCCCTTCAGCCCATGGTGGTGTACGTCCCATCTGCTCACACACAGCATCGAGGCTCATTCGAGGATTGGCTTCAATAACCAGCTCATCGTGAATATGCATCACGATGCTGCAGTGCCGTAAGGTCTTCATGGCGTAGCACAGGATGTCCCTGGCGATTGCCTGCACGATGTTTTCTACAAACTTTGGCCCATAGCTTTCAATTCGTTCCCATTTCTTGGTGGCACCAATGCCTTCATAGGTAACATTCTCACCGCCAAACTGTCGGAGTGCCTTTGTAGAGCCCTGGGAGAAGGCAATAACCGCATCAGTTAAGGTGTTGATGTCTCTTCCGGTGCCATGAGCAATGGTGGCATAGGTCTTAAGCTGCTCATTTGAGTTGGTAAGACCGTTGTTGCCAAGGTCTACGAAGGCTTTAGCTAATTTGTCAGTAGCGGTAGCCGTCTCATCCTTGAGGCCGTTAAGGCTCCAGAAGGTTTTCTGAGCTGTTTCCAGATCACCAACAAGGGGAGTAAGTCTTGCCGACATATCCTCATAAACCCGTGAGGCTTCAAGTCCGGTGGAGATTATGCTCTTAAAACCATCAACAACTTCAGAGGCAAATTTTATGGCAAAACTGGTCATCAGCATTTTCCAGCCACCGGCATTTTTCTGCAGAACTCCGGTCTGAGTATCTACGGCTTTGGTGACCTTTTTGATTTCAGCTTCCTGCTCCTGCATGATTTTCCTCTGCTCGGCAAGAGTGGTGTTGGCATCCTTCTGCTGAGAGTTCTGGGTTTCAAGAGTCTTGCTGATTTCTTTGGTGACCTTGCTCTGCTTAGTGCCGAGGTCGGTTACGGTTTTAGTCTGAGCCTCAATCGAATCCGTTACGGTCTTAACGCTCTCATCAAGTCCGTGGATGGCGGCATTGGTGGCCTCTGCCTGTTTGGCGGATGCATCAAAGTTTGCTCCCATAGCGGCAGCAATCAGATCCTTCTGGTCTGCGTCATCATCATAAAAGTAGATGGTGAGCTCCTTTTCGGATGAATCCTTTAAACCTCCGCGGTATCTCTTGCGGTCATCATCAATGGTGGTGCATTCCACCGATTCGGCAATGTCACCGATGTCTCCGATTTCCTGAGCTCCGCGGAGAGCTTTCCATGTTGTGCCTCCGTCAGTAGAGAACTGGGAATGGGTACCCCCGAGAAGCACCGGCTCCTTCGGTTCATAGTCATAAAGTTGTGTATGTGCCATCTGGCTTTTTCATTCAAATTCTGTCTCTTATTTCTCCAATCGGCTATTCACTGCTTGAGCCAAATCGCCCAACTTCCCGAATAGCCAGTTTCCCGGACAGCTCTTTCGAGCAAACCAGCGGCGGACGGTCAGCAGCATCTCATCACTCTTGACCGAATAACTCAATGCCTTATCCTGATCAGCAATCCATACAAGTTTCTTTTTACCATTCCTTCTGCAGATATCAACGCACAGATCTACCAAGACAGCATACACCTTATCATTCATGGTGTAAGGTTCTGCCATGGCATACGAATAAGATGCGAAGTTTCATTATTGATTTTAAGAATTGCCGAGAAATGCCTATTTCTGCAAGGTTTGCCGGCTCTCAAACGATGCAGAAGTACCTTTTTGAATTTTAACAGAAACGTCATAAATAGCCAAAAATACGCATTTTGTAACAGTGAAAAGTAGTAAGAAAGGAGTAAAAATCTGAAGGTGTACTACTCGAATATTTATTAGATTTGGTATTCGTAAAACCGTTGATTTTTCAGATATTAAAAAGCTCATGCCATAATGGTCATGAGCTTAAAAATTAATTTTTATTACCCGCAGTACACGCACTCCGAGCCGACAAATACCATGGCATATGCCTTGACTTGTCTGTCCCGGAACTCCATGGCTGATTTGTATCTTAAAACCTGTTCTGTCGCATCTTTTACAGTGTTTTGAATCTTTGCTTCAGTAGCATCTGTCTTGGTGACGTATTTCAATTCGATAAGGTAAATGCACTGGTTACCTTTTCCTTTGTTAACGGTTATAACCAGATCGGCAAACTTTTCTCCTTTTCCGACAACTCTCAGAGATTTCTGCATTTCAACAAATATACCGCGTAAAGATTTAAGCTTGGTGTAGAGTGTCAGATTTAACGCCATTTCGCTCATGTGAGTCAGAACCTGATTGGTGAAGATTCCGCTCAGGAATTCCGTGCAGGATGAGGCAAATGAATTAATGTCATCATTAACATCACGTAACGATGATATGTCCAGAACAGTATCGGTAAATACCGTATTTGTTTTTAATCGCATGTCAGCGATGCATTGAGCAAACAGCTTTGACATGAAAAGATTAGGTATTTTGAGAGCCAGAGCGGAACTGTCGGAAGCATCCTTATCAATAGTGAGATACCCGAGATAATAGAGCATGGAGAGAAGCTGCTCCCGGCTATATTTGGTTACTTTATTTAAATTAATGTTTTCCGCCAGTTTATCCAGAAAGAAAAGATCATTGCTCAAATAGCTTTCCACGATCTCATCTAACAGACCATCTTCGGCAATGTCAAACAGCTGCTGAAGTTTGGAGCCGTCATGGTCTGATGCAGGATCCAGATAATCTTCAGGAGGGAGAAAATGCCCCTTAACTCGCATTTCGTCAAGATAATACAAACACATTGATGAATTGAAAACCGTATGATCAGATTCCTGACTGAAACAGTAACCGTCATATACCGGCTTCATTTTGGCAATGATTTCTTCCGGACTCATGTCAATCTGCCTGATATCAACGAGTTGTGGAATGAGAGCTGCGAGTTCCGTTTCAGTAAAGCCGGCATATTCATTAAAGCAGGCCCGGGAAGTAACATTGCGTGCAATATTAAACCCGGAGGTAAGGGAATCAAGTGATACGGATGACACTCCGGTAATAAAGGTTTTGGCAATACAAGTCTCAGCGCCTTCTTTAATGGCTGCGTAGAAATCCTTCAGAAATCCGCCGGTACCGGTGATAGCTTTAAACAGTTCCAAATCCTGCGAGAGAACACTGTTGGCGAAATTATCATATTCGTCAACCATCAGATAGAGAGACTTTTTTGATGGATACCGTTTGTAGGCATCAATAAAGGATTTAATAAAACTTGAAGGTGTCTCCTTTTCTGCATCAGTGGGATTGAAAACAAAATCCGGATAGCGCACCATAAAATCATTTATTCCACTGCTAACAGCAATGATAAAACTTCTGATGAGAGTATCTTCCTTAACTCCTGACACACCTGAAAAATTAAAGTTTATTACATGAAACGAATTATGACTTTGCAGATTTTTTTTATAAATATCGGTTTTAGAAAAAATTTCCTCATATCTGTCTCTATATGATATGTCGTAAAAGCATTTGAGCATTTGAACAAAGGTGCTTTTACCAAAGCGTCTGGGACGAAGCAGAACCGGATACGGAGTCATTTTGTGGTTATCAAGTGATTCTATTAAACTGCTTTTATCAGCAAATGCAAGCCCGGCGTTACGAAACGTTTCGTAACTAACCTGTCCGTATGGATTGTTTAATAACTCAATTTTATTTTCAATCATAAACCACCATCTTCTCCATTAAATCCCCGTGCTGTACTTTTAATTCCGTCAGATTACAAATAATATCTATATTGTTCTAATTATTTTCTTTTTTGCACAAAGAGACAAACAAGCTTTAACCGCTACTATCAAATATTAAAGACATTTGCCCCAAATATCAACATCGACGGCTGTTTTATGGAATGTTTATGGAAATGAAGACAAAAGTATCCTTAGATACAAGAAAAGCCCATGCCGCAAATAGGCCCCCATTCTTTGAAGATATAGTTGCACATTTATACGTAACTATACAGGTGTAATTATGGCTGTTATTGATGCTCCCGAACTTCCTCCTCTGCTATTCAACAGAAAATGTGGGATTCCGAACGTCACATGTCGGTCAGAGTTAAAGGAAAGACCATGACTGTGGGAAAGATCGTAGGAGGAGAGCTTACAGGTACAATTGAATGGGCTGAGAAGTTCTTGAGTCAGTATCAAATCCTTGAAAAGCTCAAAACAACAAGTGAAGAAGAAAGAACTGTATGAAGGATTAGATATTCCGTTACCAGGGCCTGAAACAAACATAGAGTATGAGGAAGATTCTGCAATAGAGTCTGAAGAATAAATAGAAATCCCCAACTCTAACTTAAGTTGGAGATTTTGACTTAACCCATAGTTACAGAAATTTGTTCAAAATATGGGGCGTTTCCTTTCGTGAATCGGACAGTTAATGATTAGCAGAGATCTTTTGCCTTACATGATGAGGATGGATCCGTTATCCATTCCATTTTGCCGTTATTCCATGTGCCGATAATTGTGATGCCGACATGTTCGCCGACACGTTCAGAGAATCTTTTCTGGTTGGCGTTTACGGTTATTACGGCTTCGGCTCGGCCGGATTTGCTCTTGTCAGCATCGGTTGATCTGACCATGGCAGAGTCAACGTACTTGGTATGGTAATCCTCCGGTTTTAACAACTTCCAACCTTTGCCCTCAGCGCCATTAATATTGTTACAGGCGTCTTTAACACCGTTTTCGGCATGCTCAAGGAAGCACAGTTCCGTCAGTTTCTTTACGTCGTCAGCAACTGTTACGACTTCCTGAAATTTGTCTTTCTTCATATGTAATGAATAGGCCGGAAGGGTAATTGATGCCACTATGCCGATAAGTCCGAGAACAACCATTGCGGTCAGCAGGATTACTACCGTACCAAATCCTTTGGAGCTCGGTTTGGACGGTAACGGATATCCGAATGAAAGGCATTCCAATGCTTCTTTAACCGTGTAAAGACGGCAGAAGCAGTACGATAAAAAATACAGCGTGATTACGGCTAAAATGACGATGACGCAGGCAATGCCGGTAATAGTCTGTTCACCCGGACTCGGTACACGCAGATCGACTTTCGCCAGTAAAATTAAGCCCCACCAGGCGATTTCCCATACAATAAGGAACTTGCAGATTGTTCTTACTCTGTCAGTAATCCTGACGTACAGAGGATATCCGTATTGACTGAATACGGAGCTGACCTTCTTTGTCAGACTGAGTGACATGATTAAAACTACCAGCAATAGGAGAGACGCTGCAGGATGAAGGAAATAAACCACCAAACATATTATCTGCAGTATGTTCATGGTATTGATGCCCTTAAGGGCTTTTGCAAGCTTTGGATCCATATTTTTGGTCGGGATACTGTCGTGGACGGCGGACTGCTGTTCCGCTTCGGTCTGTATGAATCCGTCATCGGTGTTCCGGAAGTGCTGCCCGGATTCTCCTGAAGCCGACGCCTGCTGTCCGTCGGTTACGGCGGCGTCGCGCGGTATTTTCCTGCCGCATACGGTGCAGAAGTTTGCGTGGTCTGATAACTCAGCCTTACAGAAAGGACATATCATGATGTGTGGGACTCCTCTTTCCCCCTGTGTTAACATGATTTAAAAATAATGTAAAAAATATGACAGCAACTTATTTTATCACCAAAATATTGATTCTTTGAAAATGAAAATTCGGTATTTAAAATTTTCTATCTCAGAATTACGGGTGAACTTGCCAAGAAATGGAACAATGCTAAAATACAGAATTGGGCAAGGGTTCTTAATCAGTTATCCTGTCTAGATGAAATCTGTGACAGAATAGCTAAATATATTAGATAATTTTCTCAAATTGGGCTTAACAAGGGTTTACACGGAATCGCGTTCACTCTCTTTGGGTACCGGGATGAAGAGTATTTCTTCCCCCGGATTAGATACCTGTCGTCTCTTGGTCTCCCAACAATTCCGTGATGAACCGAAAAAATCTGTATAACACATGTGATTTTGGCTCACTGCCGGATTCTGCCTGGTCATACCGGCGGGCGCGGGACTGCGGTCATGGTTCATGGCGGTGCGGATTCCTAGCGATCCCACACCCTCCATGTATCTGCACCAAGAATCTCTTCAGCTGACTCTTTAAGATAGGTCAGAGTCATTTCACGGTTAGCGTAGTGTTTAAGATAGTCTGTCCATTCATAGCATTCTTGATTTTTTTTATCACCGCATCTGAGACAGTAATCTGTAAACATGTGGCAGTTGTTGGATAAGAGAGAGTACCTGCCCAGATTTTGACCTACCATGCTGAGCGCCGTTTTTGCTATTCTTTTTTTGCCTACCGGATCATGACCGCTGCAGGAAACATATATGCTTACGGCAGTGCCTTTTTCCATAAACTGTTGAGGCGTGACTTTTTGAATAATGCATGTGCCGTTATCGTTATGCAGTTCGACAATGCAGTCTTTTCCTCCGCCTACATAAATCCCTGAATGTTCCATATTTCCCATTAAAAGATCGCAGTACAGCACTGATCCTTTAACCGGTTTTACCTTATCGCGAAAGACATTATCCACGAACGATTCCGTAAGATTGGCAATTGGGGATTTAACTGGATTTATAACTGGATTTACAAGCACCTTAAGTGCTTTCTTCAGAAACTTCATATCAGCAATTCCTTTTCGAGCATGGTGATACCCCGTTAATTATATTGTAGATATTTCAAGTCGTAATTATCCGGTTCAGCTCACAAATGCAGGAAAAAGTCATGTCAATGCTAAATTTCAGCGGATGCAGGTCTTTATTTATTCGCTTGGGACTGCAGGAACTGCATTTGTTTTTTAGCTCCGGAGTGCTGTAAATGCGGGCGGTAAAGAAAGAATTAAAACTTTCAGACCGAATTTACAGATGTGACAGCTGCGGAAATGAAATTGACAGAGACGAACAGGCTTCAATAAATCTGTTAAAT
>CACWVT010000089.1 GCA_902764345.1 uncultured Ruminobacter sp. | reverse complement strand
AAACGACCGGCTCCTATTGACTGGGCAACCTGAACCGTGAAGCCTGCCGAAGCGGCGAGACATATTCCGCCCACGAGCCATATTGAGGATGACACAAGACCGATGGCTGCGGATTCCTTCGGCCCCAGTGCGCCCACCATTGAGGCATCTATGTAATGCATCATTATCTGCGAAACCTGTGCGCACATGGCCGGAAAAGCCATGGCAAGGATCAGCCTGACCTTGGCGGATGTCTTTATGTTCTCGTGACTTTTAAGTATGAAGGAAAGTATCTTTTCCGTACTGTCTTTGCTCATGAAGTCGGCCTGCATCTGTGGAAACGCACCCCTGATAAAATTCCGAGGTATGTAAAGAGTATATCAGAACCGGTGTCAAAATCCTGTATATCGCACACAAAGTGATCTGACAGGCGAACTAAAAGGAATTTTTCATCAGCCGTTTCAGTCATGGATTTATTTCCGGATAATCTGAGAATGTCTCTTTTTTATGCAAAACCGTTAGATCGTCCACGGTTTTTTAACCTTGTTATCCCTGTTCCTTACACGGCAGGGCTCTCTGACTTATAATCTACGACTGTGGTCGACGGAGCATCCGTATTATCAGACTGCGTTGTTTCGTGAACGTGACGGTTTATGGTTCGGTGCCGGATGTACGGAGCCGTTCCTTCACACGTGCGGACATTTGATTAATGATAAATATAAATACAACAGATAAGGCTAATCATGAATAATAAATTAGGAGTAATGATTTTCCCGCTGTGTCTTGCCGTTTTTGGCAGTGTGGCAGCTGCTGATAATACGGTGCCGGAGGTTAACGGCGCATCATCTGAAGCAGCTTCAGACAGTCAGGGAAAAATCGCTCTTGAGGACAGGGTTGCCATTGCCCTGGGATATGATCTTGCATACGCCATCAACAGCGGACTTGAGGAAATGAGTAAGCTCGGTGAAAACATTCCGAAGGACATGGTCGTGCAGGCGGTAAATGACTATCTTGCCAATCCTGACGCAATTGACATGGCGGAAGCCGAGAAGATTCTGAATACCTACTATGCAACTCTTCAGAAAAAGGAAATCCTCTATAATTTCAGTCAGTACACAGGACAGGTTCATCACGTCAGGGATGAGGTGAGCAAATGCTTTGCCCAGAACGGAATAGACGGCTATGACAAATGTGTGAACGGCAGCAAGGGGGATGACTACTATATTCCCGAGGCTGAAGAGTTCAGCACGGATCTGGTTAAATCGGTTGAAGTTAACCTCTACGGAAAAGACGAGCATGTAAGCGCAAACGGAGATGTGAAACTTTATTCCGTAAAACTTACCGTTGACGAGAAAACGTTTGAACGGCCGTATACCGTTATCTATGACGGTTTCTGGAACCCATCCGGGGAGTTTTACTGGCGTTTTGATGAAAAATCAACATGCTACACCGCAAATCTCTGCAGAAAGATCTGATGCAGATCTGACAGGGAACATAAGGCTCACGTTCATCTCAAAACGTGAGCCTTGGTTTTTTCGGAGGCGTGATTTCCGGTACATGAACACGCAGATTTTTCCGTTCATGTACGTATGAAACCATGTTTACCGACAGTTCAGTGACTCTTTAGACCTGTCGTCATTTACCTGTTTCCGTATTTCTCCTAAATTACTATTTTGTGTTAACAGTCATTATTTGAAAACATAAAAACAGTTAATCTCCCGTATAAAAACGTCATTAGAATATAATGGTGCGATAGTTAGCCGCTTCGGGAAAATGCATTCATCCCGTTCAGCACCAGGCCTGTTATTCACGAATGAACCGGGCCGCAAAATATAAAATTATACAGGTTACAATCATAATATTGGGGAACTAAGGGACAAATGAAACACAACAGGATTTTATCAGCTGTTCATGCTGCCGTTTTGGGAATGGGACTTATAATCAGTGCTTCAGCATCTGCAGACTGTATGACAGACATAAAAAAATATCGTCTTGACAAGGAACTCTACAACGAGTGCATCAGAGAGGCCAACAACACCGATAACGGTGAACTTCAGTATCTTGTTGCTCTGTGGAACTTTGCCGGTGTGAATGAGGTTGATTTCAATGTTCCAAGTAACATGAACGGCTACAAGCATTTTATCTATCTTGCCGCACAAAATGACAACAAGGATGCCATGAGCATGTACGTCATAACCCAGTACGACCGTGAAAACTACGAGAATAACGGCAAGGATTTGAACATGGTGAAGTATCTTAATGCCCTTTCAGCGGATAAGACTCCGGAAGGACGATTAAGAATGCTCAGTACGAAAATGGCCATTGACAGATTCAGAGATGAGGTGGAACTGCCGGAGCTTGAAGAACTGGCCGAGGACTCTGCCAATCTTAAGGCGAAATTCGAACTCGCACGTTTCTATCACGCAAGGGCTGCATCTCCTGACATAAATCCAGACTCAATTAACAGGGCCTATGAACTGTACAAGGACGTAATCAATGCCGACTCAGTCGATGATAACGTAAAGAACATGCAGGGCATTGCTCTGTGGAACATGTATTCATACTATCGCCGTGCCAAAAAGGCTGAGGTTTCAGTAAAATCGGAACCGTTCCTGAAAGAACTGGCAATGCACGGTGACGTCATGGCGATGATTGAGTACGCCAGGGCCTATGCAAATTCATCATACGGGGTACTTGATGAAGCAAAGGCTTATGCATGGATCTCTCTTGAAAGGGACTGCGTAAAGGGAACAAACTATGAGAATGAATTCGGTGCGGCGGAATTAATGAAAAATATTAATGAAAAGATTTCAGATTCCGATCGCAAAAAAGGAGAGAAGGAGTTAGCCTCACTGAAAAAATCAGTAACGTGCATGATTCACGTAAAGGAAAAACGTCCTGCTTCAATGGTCAAGAAAGACGGTTCAGCTGAGAAGGTGGCTGAAAACAAGTCTGCTCCTGCCAAAACTTCCGAAAAATAACATACTGAAAAGTATAATTCCGTCTCCTTCGCAGATACCGGTACCTGCGAAGGAACAGAAAATCAGCATGATACTAGAACAAAGATCAAAATATATCACCGGAAATACAATAAAATTGTCCGATCCCGAATCGGAATGAGAAATAATAATAATTAGACATCATATTTGAGGTTGCTACGGATAACGGACCGCGTTCTGAATGCATTTCTCTCCGGTAACGGTGAATTGCCTGGAGTATTTACCCTTATCGGATGTCATGAAAGAGCTGCGGTGCGAGATTGTATTAATTTGCCGTGACCATCAACGTTACGGCGAAAGGGACGCAGATAAAGGAGACGTCTTATGAGCAATTACAAACAGTTATCGGTGATGGCATTTATTCTGGCTATCTCAGCTCAGGCATACGCCGCCGAGGACTTAACTTCAGCAACATCGGTTACAGATCAGCAGCCAACCGCAGCAGTGACAGCTGATACAAATACTGATACCGGTGCAGTTTCTAATACCGCAAAGAATACCGATGTCAGAAAAAAGCGCATGGATCACTTTTCCGTAGAGTTCTATGATGATGTGGAACTTGCCAATACGGCAGCCGATTACCTTGAAGAGGATATGATAACAATAAGTACCACTCGTTATGTGGATAAAGGGAACGATGCTGGGAAAGTTATTGAAATTGCCGCACTTAAAGAGAAAAAGAATGAGGTTTCCGTTGCTGATGCAGACGACGTATCAGCTGGTGAGGATCATCCGGCCGAAATCAAGTCAGAACAAGAATCCCAAGCTCCGGCTGAATCAGCAGAAAGCGGTTCGCATAAACCGATTATTCTTGAGACGGTGGATACCGCAGACGCACTCAGAAAAAAGACGGATGCATCGTCAGTTATAGCTGATGCAGAGAAGGATCTGGATGCGGCCAGCAATGTCATTTCAAATAAAGAAAAGATCACGACAATTGACGTAACAAAATCCGTGCAGGATCCTGCAAGAAACGTTTCCAGTAAGATTATGCAGAAGGCTGATGAAAATGTACGGGAAATAGAAAAAAAGCAGGCTGAAAGTGAAAGAGCCAGACTTGCCGATGAAGACCAGAAACGTCTTGCTGACGAAGCAATAGAAGCAGAAGCTCGTGCCAAACTTGAGGAACTGGAAGCTAAGGCCAAAGCCGAAGAAGAGGCTAAACTTAAGGCTGAAGCTGATGCCAAGGCTAAAGCTGAGGAAGAAGCAAAACTGAAGGCTGAAGCGGAAGCAAAGGCTAAAGCCGAAGAAGAGGCTAAACTTAAGGCCGAAGCAGAAGCAAAGGCTAATGCCGAAGAA
>CACWVT010000088.1 GCA_902764345.1 uncultured Ruminobacter sp. | reverse complement strand
CTTTACCGCTTATCCTCATTATGGTATCACTGTTATATCTTCTGGTTCCTCCGGGAGATATACTGTCAGGCTTTAGCTTCCCTGATTTTTCCCAGTTACTTAAAGTCTGAACATGAACACCAAGCAATTTAGCAGCCTGTCCAATTGAAATAATCTTATTCACTACAAATAAACCTATAACTATTTTAAATATATTATAAATTATTTATAGATTTGGTCAAGCAGTTGTTAACCCTTGACTGTCAGGTCAGGAAACGTTAACCATATTGTGGTACTTCTGCTTTACGTCTGCGCAAAGCGTGACCATTATCATTAATAAGGATATCCCAATGAATTATTTTTATACATTATATTCTGTTAACTTTGCGAACAAGGTTGCCGTTAGTGAAAATTTTTTTCATGAAACGCGATCAATGCACGTTTTTTGAGCAGATTTAAGTAATCATAATCTCACATGGAATACCGTTACGGCTTTTACGGCTTACTATATCTGTCTAAGGCTGACGTTGAAGCAGACATTTAAGGTTGCTCATACGGAAATACAATATTATTATAAAGAATACAGGAAAATTATTCCGTCAGGTTGCAGGTTAGGTTAACCAGCAAACGTTCACGGCGGATTAACCTCGAAATTTAACATGCTGGTAAAGGAGGTCAGTACATGTCTGAAGATAAGGAGTTCAGCGAACAGATTCGCAGAAACAGGGAAAAGGGATTTAAAATCGCGGCAATGATTGTATTTGTCTTCTGTATGGTCTGTGCCCTCATTTATGCAGAACTTAACGGAGACCCGGTTAACGGTAACGTTTCAGACAAAATGCTTGCCACGGTAGTCTGCCACTCTTCACATAAAACACTAAGTGACGTCCTCAGTTCAGGTATGGCAAATTATAAGCTTAAACTTAAGTTAATACACACCGGATCACCTGATCGTTATGCGGATGATACCCTGACCATAATTGATGCCGACGGAATGCTTAAAAATGAAAGCGGTTCACTTGAACATGCGAAACTTAAAATTGACATTACCGGGCCGTTGAGAACTTATGATGAGGATATGATTATTTACGCCGCTGAAATTAACGGCAGAAAGATTACCGATAAGTCGAAGCTTGCCGAATTGAAGATGCATATGTGCGGTCAGACTGCTCACAGATCATATATCTGACGGAAGTCTTCCGCTCCTCAGAGTTATAAGGCAACGGTTAACCGTTTCCCAGGAATCAGAAAAGCTCAGGTTCATTAAAAGAGCCTGAGCTTTTCTTCAGTATGAATACCGCTTAACGGCTGGATTGCACATTCAGTCAGACACGCCTCACCGGGAGGCTGACGTGCCGTCCTGAAACTACTGGTCGTCAGAACCTGCTACGGATTCGTCGCATGCCTCAGTAATCTCAGCTTCCGGTTCCTGAGAATCAGCAGACTGATCATTATCCTCTGAGCCGATGAAGAGTGCCATGCTGTCCCTTACGAAGCACTTGTAGGTACCATGCTTTTCGACAAGCTTTTTACCGTAGTCGCCGGTATCAAGCTCCCACAGGGCAAATTCACTGTATGTGCCCATGAAGTACATCTGGTTCAGAAGTTCATCGGAAATTACGCCGGGCTTAACGAAGCATACCCTGATTTTAAGGTTGCCCTTGCAGCCGTTGAAGCAGTAATGCTCTGAGGTATCGTTAATGTCGGTGATGGTGAAGCTTTCAACTTCAGGATAACAGTAATAGCGTTCCGTAATTACGCTGCGGATACTGTAAAAGTCAAATTTCTTGACTGAATATCTTTCAAACAACGGATCAATGTAAATCTTACCCCTGTACGGACGCCAGGCTCTTATAATGCTCTTTCTGAGGAGTTCATCGTTGGAAAGGGACGCAACATCCGCAGCCTTCACCTTCGGAGCCTTCTTAAGGTCTCTCTTCTTTCTTTCCACCGCATCTTCATTATTTGAAGTAAGAAGTTCATCGTTATAATGGATCATTGTTCTTTATCCTATAAAACTAAGCGGGGCAGCCGGCAGATCCGACGCCCCAATGGATATACGTTACCGATACAATCAATGTCTGTAAACATTTTCAGAAAAATATATCACAAACATATATCGTTATCAATTGACCGTTCTTTTGGCATTTGACGCCATCGGCAAATTTTAATGTCTTTGCTTAAAGTTTAGACAGCCTTCGACAAATCTGTCCAGAGCCCTGTCGAGGATGATGCGTGGACATGCCACGTTCAGTCTGATGAATTTTTCCCCTCCGGTACCGAACTGGCAGCCGTCACTTACTCTGAGACCATATGCGGAGCGCAGAAAATCAGTGAGAATACGGGAATCGGAAGTGATGGCGGATACGTCAAGCCACATGAGATAGGTTGCATTCATCAGCGTCACTCCGACTTCGGGAATCTCGGCCAGGATGCGGCTTCGTGCGTGATCAGCATTGGCAAAAAGGTAGGTTCTCAGCTTCTCGAACCAGTCATTTCCCCCGGTGTAGGCGGCTACCGTTGCCTGTATTGCAAAGGCGTTCGGCTCGGCACATTCATCCGTATTAAGACCTCTTTCCGCACGATATCTGAGTGATGGATTCGGGATCATGACGGCAGCACTGTTAAGACCTGCCATGTTGAAGCTTTTTCCCGGGGACCAGCAGGTGATGGAGTTCTGGGCGCACTCCTCGTTTATCGAAGCAAAAGGGACATATTCAGTTCCCGGTCTGGTAAGATCGCAGTGTATCTCATCGGAAACAACGATAACTCCGTGCCTGTGACAGAGACTGCCGATGCGTTCCAGTTCCTCTGCTGTCCAGATTCGGCCTACGGGATTGTGGGGATTGCAGAGGAACATCATTGTACACTGCGGGTCAGACAGATACTCCTCAAGTTTCTCAAAATCAATGAAGTAGCTGCTGTTACGGCACTCAAGAGGGAACTCCTTCACAAAGCGGCCCTGATTCAGAATGCAGTTAAAGAAGATATTGTATACGGGCGTCATTATGAGCACTTTCTCTGCCGTGGTGGTCAGTTTTCTGACAATGCTTGAAAGGGCAGGCACAACTCCGGTGCAGAATACCAGTGACTCCGCAGACGGCGTGTATCCGTGTCTGTCACTCCACCATTTTCTGTAAGCCTCATTCCATTCAGCAGGTATTATGCTGTAGCCGTATATGCCGTGAGCGGCTCTTTCCATGATGGCCTCCGTTATGGCCGGGCATGTCCGAAAATCCATGTCCGCTACCCACAGTGGCAGTTCGTCAGGACGTGAGTCATCCCATTTAAGGGAATTGGTACCGCTTCTGTCGGTTACGCTATCAAAATCCGTGAATGCATCGTACTCTCCGTACATAGGGATTCCGTTGCTTGTTTTTATTTCCTTCATGTATTTTCAGTCTCCATGTGTTTAAAAATTCTGTTTATTGTCGGCATTTGAGCCATTTTCCGCTTCTGAGCCTCATGATGAAAAGCACTCCTCTTACCGAAAGCTCCAGTGCCATGGCAACCCATACCCCCTGAAGTCCGAGAGTTCCTGCAAGAGCAACTGACAGCGGGATGCGGATAAGCCACATTGAGCCTGAGTTAAGGAGTCCCGGCACAAATGTATCCCCGGCTCCGCGGACGCATCCTGCTATTAGTATTGAAGCTCCGTACAGAGGTTCTGCAAAGGCTTCTATTCTGAGTATGACGGTTCCCAGTTCACGTATCTCCGGATCCGGCGAAAGCAGCCCGATGAGAAACGGAGCAGTTATGTACATTATAACTCCGGCCACCGACATGAAAAAAACGCCTACAGACGTAATGATTAGCGTGAAATTTCTGGCAAGATCATTTCTGCCGGCACCAACGCACTGACCGATTACGGCGGTTCCCGCATGAGCCGTACCATATCCTATCATGTAACAGAAGCTTTCGGCGGTAATGGCGAAGCTGTGTGCGGCTATGGCCGTGGTTCCCAGTACTGAGACGATTGCCACTGATGCAACCATGGCTCCGGTGGTCGCCAGATGGTCAAGACCTATCGGCAGGGATATTCTGACTGCACGGAGGAATGCCATGAGGCTCAGCCTCAGCTTTTCCCTGCGCAGGTGAAGATGTTCGTTTCTTATGAGCAGGCACCAGAGCATGACTGCGGATACCACTGCTTCGGCAAGAGCGGTACCCACGGCTGCTCCCGTAACGCCAAGTCCGAATCCCGGTATGGTCACGGAAAACCCGGCAAATTCAATGTGTCGGGTATGAAATATAAAAAGATAATTGAAGATAACGTCAAGAACGCAGACGCAGATGTTCAGAATGCTCGGCGTTTTTATGTTGCCGTCGGCCTGCAGAAGACCTGCGGTATACATGTTAAGTACCACGAACGGAAAAGTGACCATGAACACCAGAAAATATGATGATGCCATGGGGGCTATGTCCGGGGTTCCGCCCAGAAGATAGGGGACTCTGTCTGAAAATGCTGCGCACAGTACTCCAAGCATGAGACTGAGAGTCAGAAGGCAGAAGAAGCCGAGACCTGCCGTGGCTCGGGCCTTTACGAAACGACCGGCTCCTATTGACTGGGCAACCTGAACCGTGAAGCCTGCCGAAGCGGC
>CACWVT010000087.1 GCA_902764345.1 uncultured Ruminobacter sp. | reverse complement strand
GTTTAACAGTAAGGAAACTGCTGTAACAGTTAGCAATCTCGATGCACAGCTTGTCAAGGTTGTTGACGGTGACAAGGTCCTGAATGATGTTGTCGACAACGATGTTGCAGCACCTCAGTCAGTAACCATTTGGGCTGTTGTTCCACAGGAATAGTTCGCATGTTTTACGGATGTTTTTGAAAAACTTACGTAAAACCCCATAACCTAAACCTTGATTCATATGTTTAGGTAATACTGAGAGACCGAATCAGGCAATGGATTCGGTCTCTTAATTTTTTGTGATACCGGAATATTCAGGTTTCATACAAAAAGGCCGGGAGATCCATACGTTGCTCCCGGCCTTTTTCTGTCTATACTGTAACGACTTACTTATGAGCCTTTTCGAATTTTTCCATAAAGGCAACCAGAGCCTTAACGCCTTCAAGAGGCATTGCATTGTAAAGGCTGGCTCTCATACCGCCAAGTACTCTGTGCCCCTTGAGGGAAATGAGATTATTAGCCTTGGCTTCGGCAATAAACTGCTGATCGAGACTGCTGTCCTTCAGGAAGAAAGGAATGTTCATGCGTGAACGCACGCCTTCGGCAACGTTGTTGCTGTAGAAATCAGAACTGTCAATGAAGTTATAGAGAAGTTCTGACTTTTCCTTATTGATGGCTTCCATCGCTTCAACACCGCCGAGGCTCTTTAACCAGGCAAATACCTTGCCGGCAAAGTACCATGCAAAGGTATTAGGAGTGTTAAGCATTGAATCATGATCGGCAGTGACCTTGTAGTCCCAGATTGCAGGAGTGATTGACTGTGCATGACCAATCAGATCTTCTCTTACGATAACAATAGTAATGCCTGAAGGTCCGATATTCTTCTGAGCACCGCCGTAAAGCATACCGAATTTTGAAACATCCATGCGACGGGAAAGAATGCATGATGAAATGTCGGCAATCAGTGGAACGTCACCGGTATCAGGAGTATTGAACATTTCGATACCGTGAATGGTTTCGTTCATACATACGTGAACATAGGCTGAATCCTTCTTTAAAGGAAGACCTTCAAGCTTAAGATCAACCTTGCCGTCAGCATTTACGAAGTCACCCTTAATGGAATTCACGTTGGTGTACTTCACTGCTTCTTCAGCTGCGTAACCTGACCAGGCACCGGTAACAATGTAGTCGGCAGAACCGTCTGCAGTAGCAAGATTCATTGGAAGATTGGCAAAAACACCTCTTCCGCCGCCGTGCATGAACAGTACCTTATAGTTGTCAGGGATATTCATGAGCTCACGAAGATCAGCAGTGGCTTTTTCAGCGATAGCCAGATAATCCTTGGAGCGGTGGGAGATTTCAATTACGCCGGCACCGATTCCGTTGATATCCAAAAACTCCTTCTGAACATCCTTCATAACAGCTTCAGGAAGCATGGAAGGACCTGCTGCAAAATTGTATACCTTACTCATAGAGAGACACCTTGTCCTATTCTGATATTTGCTCGAAAAATAATTTAAAAATAGATGCGAACATTATACAGAAAAAACAGGCATAAAGATAAAAATAAAACATAAATGGGCGTTTTTCCCGCATGATACCGGCAGATAACGGACTGTTCGAAGTCCGGTCCAGATAAAACAAGGGAGGAGAAAAACCTTATGTTTTTCTCCTCCCTGACCGTCAGTAAATCTGAAGTATTAAGCCTCAGGCTTTTTCTTCAGTCTGAAATAATCAGATGTCAGAAGCATCCGGAGCGTCAGATGCGGCATCTGCAACTGATTCTCCGTCAGATGCAGCATCAGCGACGCCATCTGCATCAACGTCAGCCGGGATCTGACCGTCCTGTTCCTCGTCATCGGTCTTCACAACACGCTGTACGGAAACAAGTTTGAGACCTTCATCAAGACGAATGAGACGAACGCCCTGACCGTAACGGGAAATCACGCTGACCTCATCAACACGGGTACGAACAAGGATACCGGCATTGTTGATAAGGATGATTTCGTCACCGTCGGCAACCTGTACTGCACCGATTACCCTACCGTTACGATCCTCACCCTTGATGGCGATTACGCCCTTGGCATTACGGCGTCTCAACGGGAAGTCGGCAACAGGACTGCGCTTACCGAAGCCGTTTTCGGTGGCAATCAGTACATATGGCAGACTGCTGTCGATAACCATCATGGAAACAACCTGATGTCCCTTGGCAAGATTCATGCCCCTTACACCTCGTGACACACGGCCGGAAGCTCTTACACCGCCACGGTAATTAGGACCGATAACAAGAACATCATCCTCTGAACCTTCACCTTCGCCGTCAGCATCGGCACTTACGGCTTCCTCAATGGTCTCTGCAGCTTCGGTCGCATCCTCGTTTTCACTGTCCGTATCGAGGGTGGCATCTGCTTCAGGAGTTAACGGAGAATACTCGTTGAAGAGACATGCACGTCCGTCAGAACTGAACAGTGCAATTACGTCACTGCCTGATGTCAGCGCAACATTGACAAGGCTTACGCCTTCATCAAGCTTAATGGCTCTGAGCCCCTGAGCATTAACGTTTCTGTAAGCACTCAGCTTGGTCTTCTTTACATAACCGTTGGAGGTTGCAAAGAACAGGAACTTGTTCTCATCAAAACTGTTTACCGGAACAATGGTCTGAATTGACTCGTTTTCCTCAAGTCTCAGCAGATTCACAATCGGACGTCCCTTAGAATTTGAAGACGCCTCCGGCAGGTCGTATACGTTGATTGAGAACACCTTGCCGCGGGAAGTAAAGCACAACACGGTATCATGTGTATTTACCACATACATGCTGTCGATTACATCCTCATCCTTCACCAGGGTGGCACGACGGCCGCGACCGCCACGCTTCTGGGCTTCGTATTCAGATAAAGGCTGGTACTTGATATAACCTGCATGGGACAGGGTAATGACGGCTGAAACCGGATCAATCAGATCCTTCTTGGTGATTTCAGCAGTGTTGGTTTCAATCACGCTTCTTCTGGCGTCACCGTATTCATTGCGGATCTGCTCCAGTTCCTCAATGATGATGTCACGAAGAAGCTCTTCTGATGCCAGAATCCTCAGGTATTCCTTAATCTGAGCCGTAAGTTCACGGTATTCATCGGTAATCTTGTCCTGTTCCAGATTGGTCAGACGGTGCAAAGGCATGTCCAGAATTGCCACGGTCTGAGGATCGGAGAAGAAGTAGAACCCATCGTGATGCCGTCTGCGGCAAGTTCAATAAGACTGTTAAGTTCCCCGTAATTCCATGGATGAGCCATCAGGGCTGCATGTGCCTCCTGTCTGTTGGCACTGCCCTTGATAATGGCAATGATTTCGTCAATGTTGCTTAAGGCCACAAGCAGAGCTTCGAGCTTATGTGCTCTGTCACGGGCGATCTTAAGATCATAAACGGTACGTCTTGTTACAACTTCCTTTCTGTGCTTGATGAAGTGCTCAAGAATCTGCTTGAGATTAAGAACTTCAGGACGGTTGTCAACGAGTGCCAGCATGTTTATAGGGAAAGACACCTGCATTCTGGTCTGCTGGAAAAGCTTGTTAAGTACTATTTCAGGAGACTCATTCTGACGCAGGAAGATTTCAATGCGAACCTTTTTGGTTGAACCGTTATTCACACGGGTTATGCCTTCGATGGTATGATCACGCATGCATTCGCTGATCTTCTTTTCGATTTCAGCAGGTCCCACACCATAAGGAAGTTCGGTAACAACGATCTTCTGTTTACCGTTTTCATCCCCCTCAATCGTGGTCTTTGCACGAATGATGGCCTTACCGTTACCGGTCTGATAAGCCCTTCTGATGTCACTCTGTCCGTAGATGATGCCGCCTGTAGGGAAATCAGGAGCAGGAATATACTGCATGAGCTCATCAACGGTAAGTTCAGGATTACGCATTAATGCCACGGTGGCATTTACGACTTCTGACAGATTGTGAGTCGGAATATTGGTGGCCATACCTACCGCAATGCCTGAGGTTCCGTTAACCAGAAGGTTCGGAAGCTTATTTGGCATTACAACCGGAATTGTTTCACTGTTATCGTAGTTTGGTACGGTATCAACGGTTTCTTTTTCCAGATCAGCAACCATTTCGCCGCAGATCTTGGACATTCTGACTTCGGTATAACGCATGGCCGCAGCCTTGTAACCGTCAAGGTCACCGAAGTTGCCGTGACCGTCCACGAGCGGATAACGGAGGGAGAAATCCTGAGCCATACGGACGATGGTATCATAAACGGCCGTATCACCGTGAGGATGATACTTACCGATAACATCACCAACTACACGTGCTGACTTTAAATGCTTGGTATTGTAAAAGTTTCTCAGCTTGTACATGGAGTACAGACTGCGTCTGTGTACCGGCTTTAAACCGTCTCTTACGTCTGGGAGTGCACGATCCACGATTACGCTCATGGCATAATTGATAAATGCGCTCTGAAGCTGTTCAGTGATCTTTACCGGACGGACATTCTCCGGTAATGAATCTCTGGATGTTGTATTGTCACTCATCTCAATTACTCATTATTAATATAAAAAATTTGTGGCTCATTGTACCATAAAACCATATTATTTTCATGCAGTTTCCTAGCCCGGAAGTGACGTCAGCCGGTGTTCCTGAGATAATCTGAATATTTTCGCCGTCAGATGCTTTTTGTTTTCTGCCCGCCCCCCTTACATTAAGGTTTAGAATTCCGTTTTTTCATTCAGAAGGATTATTATTTCATACACTACGTTTCCGTCTGACGCCTGACTGCCGGATTCATTTTCCCGTCATGGCATGCATGCCACGGTTTTAATATTTTTTTGTTAAATTTCATCGAAACTAATTATATAATTGTCGGACTTTCATATCCTGACAGTCTGAACAGATCGTATCTTATCCGGCGGAAGACGGGCTCATTACACTGCCGGACGGAAACGTCGTCAATGCACCTGTTCGGACAGTCACAGCCAAAAGGAATACAACAATGTGGTTTAAAAATGTCAGAGTATACACGCTCGATACAGGGTTCAAGTACAGCACCGAAGAACTTGACAAACTTCTTGCACCTCAGAAATACACTCCGTGTTCAGGTCAGGACATGGTACGTTTCGGTTGGGTAAGTCCGCTCGGACAGGACGAGGAGGTTCTCTGTCATAAGATCAATGACGACTACTTCTTCCGCTGCAGAACCGAAAAAAGAATGCTCCCTGCCAGCGTGGTTAATGAAGAATTAAAGGAAAAGGTGGAAGAGCTCGAACTTAAGCAGGCACGTAACGTAAGCAAAAAGGAAAAGGCGGAGCTCAAGGAAAACATCGTTAATGAACTCCTGCCTAGAGCTTTCCGACTCCATAAGGAAAACTGGATCTGGGTTAGCGGCAAATACGGCTATGTCGTGGTAAACGTGGCCTCAGACAAGCAGGCAGAGGATCTTATCGCCCTCTTAAGAAAAAGTCTCGGTTCCCTTCCGGCCCGCCTCTTCAAATTCAACAAATCCGTTAACGACTGCATGACGGAATGGGTTGCCAACGGTGAAGGCCCGGTTGGAATTGAAATCGGCGACGAGGTTGAACTCAAGGCGGTTGACGGTGCCGGCGGCACCATCAAGGCAAAGAAACAGGACCTGGACACTGCAGAAATCAAGGCTCACCTTGAAGCAGGCAAGGTTGTTACAAGTCTTGCAATCACCGTAAACAATGACGTATCACTTGTCATAGACGATTCTTTTGCCCTTAAGAGAATAAAGCTTTCCGACACCGTTATTGACGAGAACGCCACCGTTAGCGATGACCCGGCAGCCCAGCTCGATGCCGATCTTACCCTTATAAGCGGCGAATTCTCAAAGCTGATTCCGGTACTGGTTGATGCATTCGGCGGCGAAAGCGAAGCTGAATAAAGCATAACGGACGATCCGGAAACGGTTAACCGTTTTTCCCATTCATAAAATGCACTTAATCCGGCAGCGGCCATACTGTTCATGGCGCTGCCGGATTTTATGATTAGAGGCTTTTTTTATTTTATACCGGTCAGATGATACACAAATCACGGAGAAAATTATAAAATATGGCAGCTTCTAAAATTCAAACACCAGATTTAAGGGATCACACATGAAAAAACCTGAGCTTTTATCACCGGCAGGCACATTAAAGAACTTAAGATACGCCACGGCCTTCGGTGCCGATGCCGTCTATGCCGGTCAGCCCCGCTACAGTCTGCGAATCAGAAACAATGAATTCGATTATCAGACTCTTGAATCAGCCATCAGGGAACTGCATGATGCGGGAAAGAAGCTCTACATGGTCGTAAACATTCAGCCTCACAACATCAAGGTAAAAAAGTTTGCCAAAGATCTTGCCGACATTGTTGCCCTTAACCCTGATGCCTTAATCATGTCAGATCCCGGCATGATTATGATGGTAAGGGAAGCCTATCCGGACATGCCGATTCATCTTTCGGTACAGGCAAACACAATTAACTTTGCCTCCGTGCGCTTCTGGGAAAAAATGGGACTTAAGAGAATAATACTTTCCAGAGAGCTTCATCTTGACGAAATCAGGGAAATCCGCGATGAATGTCCTCAGATGGAACTGGAGGTTTTTGTTCACGGTGCTCTGTGCATGGCCTACTCCGGCCGCTGCCTGCTGAGCGGTTATCTCACCCACCGCGACTCAAATCAGGGAGCCTGCACCAACTCCTGCAGATGGGCCTATAAGATACACAAGGCCGTAGAAGACGATACCGGAGAGCTGGTCGAACCGGATCTCGGCAGTGAGCTTGTTACCCCGCACAGCTATCTTCTGGAAGAACCTAAGAGACCGGGTGAACTCATGGCCTGCGACGAGGATGAACACGGTACCTACATCATGAACTCACGAGATCTGCGTGCCGTCGAACACGTGCAGAAACTCTGTGAAATCGGTGTTGACTCCCTTAAGATTGAAGGTCGCACAAAATCTTTCTACTACTGTGCCAGAACCGCCTCAGTCTACCGCCGTGCCATCGACGCCGCCATGCGCGGAGAAAATATCGTGGAGGAACTGAAATCCGAACTCGAATCACTGGCACACAGAGGCTATACGGACGGATTCCTTACCCGTCACGGAATCAGTGAATACCAGAACTACGACTACGGCTACAGTATCTCCGATAAGAGCCAGTTCGTCGGTGAAGTGACCGGTGTCGACGCTGACGGTCTGTGGCAGGTAAGTGTACGCAACCGTTTTGAACTCGGAGACACCCTGGAAATACTTTCTCCGGGAGTAAGAGAGTTCATTACCCTTGACAATCTGCTTGATAAGAAAAAGCAGCCTGTTACCGTAGCCCCCGGTGACGGACACGTGGTTTTCTTCAAATGTCCGCTGCCCCCTGAATACGCGCATATGGGCATAATCGTACGTCATTTCAGAAACGGAGAGAATACGAGACAGCCCGTAATCAGACAGAAATAATCCTGTCTGACATTTTAAACCGGAAAAGACACGGAACTGCCCGTATACGGGATATTCCGTACTTTTCAGATTAAAGGCTCGGAACTCAATTCTTCTGAGCTTTTTCTTTTTGAAGCCGCAGAAATCCCCGACCATAAGCAGGCAAAGGGATTTCATTTATTGTGAATTCAGTCTTCTTTTGAAACACAAAACATGCTTATACTCTATACAGGAGGATTGTCGTTTTTACTGAACCTTTTAACCCATGTTCAAAAAACAGCCACATCCTTCTTTACAAGTATGATTCAGTAATAGTAGTATTGAAACAGAGGAATGCAGCATCGGTAATGTTGCGGATTTATCATAGGGATATGTGATTCCACAGATTAAGAGTGGAGAGATTTGTTATGAAAAGATACAATGCTGA
>CACWVT010000086.1 GCA_902764345.1 uncultured Ruminobacter sp. | reverse complement strand
TGTAACTATAATATCATAAAAAACAAAAGAAGTCCTCAATATTTTAGGACTTCTTGAAATTTATTTTTGAAATGTAACTATATCTTCAAAGAATGGGTAATGAATCGAGAAAAGCTTGTGCAATTGTGAACTTTTTGTTAAAAATATATCTTATGTACGGAACGTCAGCTTTATCTGTAGGAGTAAGTCGGAAAATGAATTTTGCTGATAACTGCTTTAATGTGCGTATATGTGTTCTGTCCTCCCTGTTAATGCTTTGTACATCGTGCTCGGTTACATACTCAAACCAGTCTGTACGTGTGAAACGCGCCGATGATTCAACTATTTCTGATGTCCTTTCACAAAAGATCAAAGTCAGGGTTTTTGAGGATACTGGTGCTGAGAAGGTAATTACAGATGAGTTCACAGGAGACAAAACTGTTACGGTCAATGCCTCTGGCGGGAAAAGGTACGTAATCGAGCTCAGAGGTGCTGATGAAATGGCGGATAAGTGCATTTACGGCAAAACGGAACTTAAACCTGAAAAAAAAATAGATACCGATAAACTTCCTGCTGGATTCTTAGGGAATAAAGTGCTTGAGGATGTTCCTCGATGGGTTGATTATTCACCAGTATCTTTTTCAACTACGTCGACAGCTTATCCGACTATTTTGGTTTTATCTCCAACAGATGTTACCGTTAACATGTTTTGGAATTACTACGATTATCCCGATACCGTTTCATATTATCCAAAAATACACGAAACCGATGAATGTATGAAATGGCTTAAAGAATCAGGTTATGGTGACGGCAAAAATAATCAAAGTCCGGAGAATGTTAGCTCTACGGAAACCACGGAGACTGGTGACGATCTTCGGTATGGCGGCATTTGTGGCAAAACATGTGCTGTCAGAAGAATAACTGAAAACGGAAAATAACTGTCGTTTTTGTTAAGACTGGAAAGGGAGCTGTGATTTCACAGCTCCCTTCAGTTTAGTGGAGAAAACGTCTATCTTGTTCCGGTATTTATTTTACGTTCAATAATGCGTTTATTTCCGACAAAGGTGTTGAATTTGAATGAGCCTTTTGCGGTATTTGCATCGTACAGGTGCTCAAGATGGAAGAATGGTGTTGTATTAAGTCCTCCTGTTTCATTCTTCAGGGTGTAGGTTACGTATGCATCTCCTGTTCCTGATTTAACAGCCTGAAGCCATAAGGCACCGTTTGCAAAGGTTCTGTGCTTGTCGCTGCAGTCAGTTGCGATCTTGTCGTGCATCTTTGTACAGATGTTAAAGGTGATTGTTCCCTTCTGATTTGAGTAATCAAGGCTTGATTTGTATGAATCCTCATCAGTGATGTACAGAACCGAACAGTTGTCTGACAGATCCTTCCATCCGGAATCCGTGTATTCCTTAATTGAGAGTGGTGAATAAAGAGTGCCGGATTCAGTATTCCCTCCGTCAACCGTATAGGTACCGATGATGTTATCCGTGACAATTCGGCCCATATGAACAGTGTAGTCATTAAGGCTGCGGAGCTTTGATGCATACTGCTGATGGTTGGTGTTTAGAACGGCTCCTGAAACGTCGGTATCGGCGGTGGTTACGGAATTCTTAGACACGCACAGCTGGTCATCCGTTCCGCAGGTAAAGCCTGTTTCAGCGCAGTCAGAACTTTCGCTGAATGTATATGCCGTATTATTGGCCATACATGCGTTAAGCTTGGCGTAGTAGGCAAATTTTTCCGATGCGGTCTTGCGTCTAAGTGTATCAGTGCTGACTCCCGGAACCGTAATTGTTGTATGGAAAGGGATCCCCTTATCAGCAATATAGTCATCATATCCGGAACACGAAACTGTTGTGTCGGAAGAACAAGGATCAAAGCTGGCTTCTTCCCTGTATGCCGTGGCAGTGCTTGCAAGAGGCATAATCAGGACGACGCCGTCATAGCTGCGGTCAGCAGTTCCTGGAATTCTGTAGAATTTTTCGGTGAAACCGTTCTGTAGCTTTGTAGCGTATCCGTAACTGTTAAGATAACCAGAGAAGGTTAGCTTCTGGTTGTAGTACATAGGGCAGGTAGATGTTCCCGCATTTACGTAAGCGTCGCTTCTAAGAATGCCGGTAAGACCTGTGCCTGATGAGCGGTAGCCGAATCCGTTAGCCTCTCTGAATTTATAGAAATCATTGATTACATAGCTGTCATTGCCGATGCCGAGCGACATCGGAATAACGGTAAACACCGGACTGTAGACATGAGTACTTACGGAAGATGAACTCTGTGGTTTTATAACTGGTTCAGCAGAAAGACTGTACCACCCTGAATCGGTTATTCTGACTCTTTTTCCGTTCGGAATGTCTCCGGTGTAGCCAATCTTCAGATATTCTGTTTCCGTTTCATTATCGCCGTTGTAAACGGTGAAGTTGGCGGTTTTTTCCGTAGAGACTGTATAACCGGTAAGAGCGGTGCTCCAGTTTGAAATTTTTTCCGGAAGAATGGAGGTTGCCCCTTCAGTAGGAGCTCTTACACTCTTGGAATTGCTGCCGGCCTGCGGAATTTTTATGATGTTCGCAGAAGAACAGACGTTCTTGAGATTTGTCTGGTTGACGGAAGCAGTGCAGCCGGAGTCAGGACAAGCCACAGCATATCCGCGGAGGTAGTATGGTGCGTTTGCGTAAAGCAGCCTGTATTTGCTGTTGTCCGTTCTGGTTGAATCGGTAGGTTGGGTCGTCATAAGGTCATAGCACAGGGCGTATGGAACTGCAACAATGTACTGATCCGGAGTAGCTCCCTGATTAAATTCTCTGGTGATTACGTCACTTGAGGTAACCTCCCTGTTGCCGATGTAGGTGCTCTTGGTTACATTAAGTTCCGTCTTGACAGGGTAAAGGGTTCCTCTGTCTGCCGTGGTAATGAATTTGAATTTAGGAACAATGGCTCCGGTAGTGCGGTTGTACTCGACAGGCAGGGTTACATACTCTTCCGTAAAGTTTGTTGCATGATCCTTGCCTGAGAAAAGAGTGTATGTATGATTGTCGGAATCCTTAATCTTTATTTCCGTATTGCCCTTGAGTATGAGCTTTATGCTGTCCACGGATTTGACGTCGCTTGACAGTGTGTCGCTGTAAATGGCCTTGACATTCATGTCATTGACGTAGTTTTCCAAATCCTCGGTGGCTCCTTCCACACATTCATTGGTGGTGAACGAACAGGATTCGCTTAAGGATGCCGTGTTGCTGGTTCCGCAGAAGAAGTACGTATACTGTTCCGTAGGTTCTGCCGTATATCTGACAGGATCTCCGTGGTCAAAGGTGATTCGGTAGTTGTTCTGGGCATTGACAGTATAGGTGTGGCCGTTTAGCCTGATGTTTAAGGGGGCTGTCGGAGTTTCGCAGAAACCGCCCTGGGAACATTTCTGCACCACCAGACTTACCGTAGGTGAACAGTTTGAAAGCTGTTCAAGGTAAACACGGTAATAGGTATAGGTTATTTCGTCTTCCAGAACAACATCCTCACATGCGGAAAGCGTGGTGTAGCCGGTGACTTCAAACGAATCTGAATTAGAGCAGTTGTCCCAATAACTAAAATAACCAAATAACCATCCGTA
Source organism: uncultured Ruminobacter sp. (assembly GCA_902764345.1). Lineage (GTDB taxonomy): Bacteria > Pseudomonadota > Gammaproteobacteria > Enterobacterales > Succinivibrionaceae > Ruminobacter. Next base: position 1,227 of record CACWVT010000086.1, on the reverse strand, counting down.
GTTACATTTAAGCTCTACAAGTTCAAGTTCTCTGGCATTGATTCCTCCGGTGAAACTTCCGACATCGGTCAGGGTTACTCTACCTGAGGATATCAGGTAGGCGGCAGCATCGTAATATGGATAGTCGGGATCTCTTGTTACCGTGATGTTGTTTTCAGCGATTACAATCTGCTGCGGAACAGGTGGGTTACCGGAAGCCATATATGTTACTGTATTTGAACCGAAAACGTATTTATTGATTATGATAATCTTGTTCAGGGGCAGATCTATTCCGCCATTCTCGACTGATGACGAGTCAATGTAGTATTCGAAGCTGTCACCGCAATTCTTTTTGGCCTTCGCAAGGTTGTCCTTTCTGAACTGTTCCTTTTCCGGATCAGAATCCTGCATTACGAAATCCCTGTAAAAGTCGGAAATGTTATGCAGATTCTTTGCCTTGGTTTTTACATGTCTGTTTCCTACCGTGGCATAGCAGAACTGCTGATGATTGTTCATGCCCGAGGTTGAGGAAGACTGTATCGTTCCAATCTTGCAGCTTTTATTGGAAGCAATTTTCTGGTTGATGTTTACGGAAGGGCCGTTTGATTGTTTGAATAAGTCAAAGCTGGTAAGATAGTCTAGGCTGTTTGTAATATCGTCACAGGTCGATATGGGAGTGTTTGCCGCATTGCCGGGAGTGACGTCGGCACCGTTGTTTGCCTGAAAAGCGGTGGGGAAGCAGTTGACAGCAACATTGTTATACAGATTCTTCTGGGTTTTTTTCGGAAGCACTTTTTCAGCATCACGACAGGTTTGGACAAATTCGTAGAGTGAGTCTCCGCAGCTGTGAGACGTGAGGGCGTAAGCACCACCCGGTAAGGACAGAAGACCGATGCCCGCAAGACAGTACAGATAAGTTGCTTTTTTCATTGTCAGACTCCCGAAAAAGACTACTCCACTATTATTAAATTTTAATATATACAGGGATTCTTTTCTGTCACTTAGTTAAAAAAATGGGTTGCCGGGCAGGAGTCATGATGAAAAAAGGCCGTCTCACTGTCAGTTTTACGTGAGGCGGCCTTAACCTATCTTATTGCCTAAACTCCGCACGCCCTAGTTTATAACTAGGGCGAATCTCATCATAAAACTATTAAATATCACATTTATTCCCATGTTTTTAAAAAATTCTCTTTATTTTTTCTCGTTATGGGTATAACATAGTCCATAATATATCTAATGGACTATTTA
>CACWVT010000085.1 GCA_902764345.1 uncultured Ruminobacter sp. | reverse complement strand
CTTGATCTGGATGATGCGCAGGAGAAGTTTCGGTATCACGAATTGCGCGAGAAATATTTGGCGTAATTTTTGCATGGCTTGTAATGGTGATGATTATATTTTGAAAGGAGGCACTATGGAAGAAAAGAAATTCGACAAGGAAGAGTTCAAGGCAAAAGCCAAGGAAAAGCTTCATGCCGGAATGGAGTGGACCAAAGCCCGTTTTTATGACGCGAAGGCATTCTACGAAGAGAACAAAGACTTTCTTCTGGTCATTGTCCCGATTGGTCTTGGAGGACTTAAATGGTTTAAGGCTCAGAACAAGACGAACGAGGAGAAGGATCACAAGGAACTTTACATCTGGGATAACCGGAGCGGACAGTATTATCGGCTGAGGAGAAAGCTCCGTCCTGGTGAACAGCTGGAACTGGAGAGGCGCAGACTTGAAGGAGAGCCGGTTGGACAGATTCTGATGTCCATGCGAGTACTTTAATAAGTCACACTATTTGGAGGAGGCTAACACGGCCTTCTCCTTTTATATTTTCTTAAAGTACCTGCCTTTCAGTCACTTATCGTTACCGGTAATTACCATGGCAGGTGCCTGCGCATGCTCCGCCTATCAGAGATGCTTTACGCGACGGCGAACTTCTTCCTGCTTACCGCAGTTGAAAGGTCTGGTGTCCGGAGCACCGAGATAACCGCATACGCGACGGATTACGGAAGCCTTGTTAGGGTTGCAGTTACCGCACTTAGGACATACGAAGCCCTTGCTGGTACACTCAAATTCACCCTTGTAGCCGCATTCGTAGCATTCGTCGATAGGAGTATTGGTACCATAGTAAGGAACCTTGTCATATGAGTAGTTCCATACATCCTCTATTGCTTCAGGATTTCTCTGCAGGTTAGGGAATTCACCGTAGCAGATGAAGCCACCGGACGCAAGTTCAGGATATGGCTGCTCGAAGTCAATTTTCGCATACGGGTCAACCTTCTTTTCCACGTCAAGGTGGAAGCTGTTGGTGTAGTAACCCTTGTCGGTTACGCCCCTGATAATGCCGAATTCCTTGGTATCAAGCTTGCAGAAACGGTTGCAGAGGTTTTCAGAAGGTGTACTGTAAAGACTGAAGCCGTAGCCGGTCTGCTGCTTCCAGCGGACGGTGGCATCGTGCAGTGTTTTAACAATCTGAACACCTTTCTGACGTAATACCTCGTCATCAAAAATGTGTTTTTCGTTGCCGTACAGTGCGTTGATGGTTTCATGAATGCCGATGTAACCAAGGGATACGGTGGCACGGCCGTTCTTGAATATTTCTGAAACCTTGTCGTCGGCCTTAAGTCTTACACCGCAGGCTCCTTCCATATAGAGGATAGGGGCAACCTTTGCCTGAACGTTGTCCAGACGGTGAATTCTTTCCATTAATGCCTTGAAGCAGAGATCCAGTCTCTTGTCGAGAATTTTGTAGAACTCGGCTTCATCACCGTGAGCTTCGATGGCGATGCGTGGCAGGTTGAGACTTACAACGCCGAGATTGTTACGGCCGTCGTGCTCTTCCTGATGAGTTTCGGCATTGATGTAAGGGCTGAGGAAGCTTCTGCATCCCATAGGCGCCTTGAATGAACCGGTTACGCGGAGAACCTGATCATAGTTAAGAATGTCAGGGTACATGCGCTTTGAGGTACATTCCAGAGCCAGCTGCTTGATATCGTAGTTCGGATCATCCTTTTCAAGGTTAAGACCGCGCTTGATGGTAAATACCAACTTAGGGAATACGGCAGTCTTGTGGTTCTTGCCGAGACCCGCGATTCTGTTCTTGAGAATTGACTGCTGAATGAGTCTTGATTCCCATGAGGTGCCGAGACCGAAGCCTAAGGTAACGAACGGAGTCTGACCGTTGGCGGTGTGCAGCGTGTTTACTTCATATTCCAGTGACTGGAATGCGTCATAGCATTCCTTTTCGGTTCTGGCGCGTGCATAGCTTTCTACGTCAGGAATATTCCATTCCCTGGCAACGGCAAGGTGCTTGTTGTAGCTGCTGGTTACGTACGGAGCCAGTACTTCATCAATACGGTTGATGGTGGTACCGCCGTAGATATGGCTTGCTACCTGGGCGATAATCTGTGCGGTAACGGCAGTGGCAGTGCAGATTGAACGCGGAGTTTCAATTTCAGCGTTGCCCATCTTGAAACCGTGAGTAAGCATGCCTTTGATATCAATGAGCATGCAGTTAAACATAGGGAACAGAGGTGAATAGTCAAGGTCGTGGAAGTGAATTTCACCCTTTTCGTGAGCAATAACGACATCACTAGGGAGCATGTGCTGCTTGGCATAGTGCTTGGCCACGATACCTGCCAGAAGGTCTCTCTGGGTAGGAATTACACGGCTGTCCTTGTTGGCGTTTTCGTTAAGGATCTCAGGATTGTTCTGTTCGATGAGACTTTCGATGTCATGAATGAGATCACTCTGCTTTTCACGCATGCGATCCCTGTCATGGCGATATTCGATGTACGCACGGGCAATCTGCTTAAACTTGGAAGCCATCAGCTGGTCTTCTACGAGCTTCTGAATTTCGCTGATTTCGATTTCGGTTCTGTCCTTGATAAGACCGAATACCTTGGATTCGATATTAGCGGCAAAATTCAGATCACGAACTCCGCAGGCTTCTGCAGCCTTGGAGACCGCATTAACAATACGGATACCGTCATAAGGTACCCGATTACCGTCACGTTTGATTACAGTAATTTTTGCTTCCACTTTAACATCTCTCCGTTTTTTCCGTCCTCAGTAAAAGATAAAGTGTTTACCTTTTTTGACAACTGGGACGGTTTTATATTTTTAAACTCTCTCTTTTTTTATATTTAGGCTTTGTCCGGTGCCCCGGGGCGACATGTACGGGTACTGTCCTGATATTGATTTCTATTAATCAGTCTGCGCTGTTCATCCGTCCGTAAAGGGGACCGTAAGTATATTTATTTTATATATACTTACGCTTGTTTCGCTTAACAGTACCAGTTTGCACGCCAAAGGTCTTTTTCAAATTTTCTGCCTGAAAATCAGACGCGGAAAATTTTTGAATGCCTTGCATACTTTGATTATAGCAAGCTGGGCGTGGTTGCCTTTTTTTCGGAGTGCAATTTAGCAATTTTTTTTGAGCGTGACAACAAAAAAAATTTTTATATTTTTAATTGCAGAAAAATTGACTGAGATCAATGTTTTTCTTTAACGTATTGATAACACGATGTTTGTGGTAATTTTGCTTAAAAAATGACAGACTGTAATCTGCTCTTCCTAAATATTGTGTTATGATTTTTAAAATAAATGTGTTAACCACTATATATAGTGGTGTCAAAAACATAATATACAAAATAAAAAATATTCGTATACTAAAATATTATAATAATTTTTTGAACTGATAATAGTTTGAAAACGTTGTCACACAGGTGATTTTGAAACAATGAAAATATCTGTATATAAATATTATAATTTAATAGATACAATATATTAGATGTAAAAAGGAACTCTATACCTAGTCTAATATGCGTAATTTAATCAGGTGAACGTTCGGCAAAAAGACATAATCCGGTTTTTCAGTTTTCCGAATCTTAAGGAAGTCCCGTGACGCTGCACGGGAACATGTCCGGAGATCAATGTGAAAAAAGAAGGAACCGCTGCGCAAATTCGCCGGTGACTATGGATGTTACCAGGTCAGGTTCAGACAGACCGGCTCTGTTTTTAAGAAAACAGGCGCATTCTTCGCAATCCAGACCTGAAGTGAAGCGATCTGATTCGTTCATGTGACTGAGGTGCCACAGTTCGTATGAGCAGTACTGATTATCGTGGGCGTAAGGGCGGAAGAATCCGAATTTTTGCATGTTGGCCGTGAGCCATTTCCCGACATTCTTCTGGCAGCCTCTGGTGTAGCATCTGTTTGTCAGATCCAGTTCCTCATTGCATGCAAGGGCATCCGGGTCGTAAACGTCCAGATCCGTACCCCAGTGGTGACGTGACATTCCCGGCACGGCACTGAAAAACATAATGGTTCTTATAAGTTCTTCTTTTGACATGGTGCCGATGTCTACGGGGTGTTCATTTCTATCCAGTACCGGGCGGATACCGGCAATCTTTTCCTCAAAAATAATCTTCTGCCGCTCAAAGTTTCTGAATGAGGAGGCAATTGACAGATTAATGCCATCCTTCAGGGCCTCATTCCTCATTTCAAGGAAAGCTTCCCGGGTCGCGGGAGTGACCATGAAGGAGCGGTTGTTAAGAATCAGAGCGGTCAGATGTTTATCAGTGAGTCCGTGAATTATTTCCGGATCCGCATAGTTAATTTCAGTCATGTTTTTATTGGTCGGAGGTGTTTTTACTGACGGGATGACGGTCACTGGCGGTCATTCCCTTTCCGGAAATAATTCTGACACCAATTAAAAGTTTTGTAAAATCCCGAAAGTGTTTCTTTCGCTAAAAGATGACTGAAATCAGGGACTTTTCCGGCAAAAAATCCGGATGCGGTATTATTCATGTGGCATATCTTCTTGTTTTCTCATATTGCAAAACGCTCCGGAATGAACGAAAATGCACGTGACAGGATCAGGGAGAGAGTGAAATATCATTTCCCCGTATAACAAATGCCGGATACCGATATATTATTGTGGTTCCGGATACAAAGAAACGTTAATGACTGATAACACATGACTGACGCTGACCATGGTCACGCCGTCATTGAGGCAGCTCAGGTGACCCGCACTGACACGGCGAATCGGATTGCTGATCTGCCTGAATAAAATGTTTGTTCCGTAAACAGAAGCGGAATGCACTAACTGACACATATATATGTACAAATGAACAGCATTCACGATTTCGGGTGCAGTGAGGAAACAGCAATGCATGATGACAGTAAAAATTCGGTTGTTGGCTTGATGAAAGCCGGTACATCCGCCGGGGAGTTTTCTCTCGCGGTACCTGGATCCGCATGCGGATTTATTGGTTTATGCATGGTATTTGCAACGACTTTTATCTCTTTTGTTCTTATGAACTGTGCTAGTGCCGACGACACTTCTCCGGATGCTGAGGCATATGCAGACAGTGCTGTTGTTGCCGAAGAGCATAAGAACAGGGACACTTCCTATAACGTGATTATCAAGAAAATTCCCAATCTGAAGAAGAACTCAAAGAGCAGGGAATATCAAAAGCGTGAAATCGTGCGACTTACCAATCTCAGCAGGGATGTCTGTGATACATACGGAAACAGTGAGCCTGAAAAAATCATATGCGATAATCCGAAGCTCATGTATCTTGAATCTGAATATCTCCGCTATTTGGGATTGAAGTATGACGAGCACGGCTGTGTATTCGGATGCGCACTGCACAGAGGGCGTCTGCAGACCTGTGCGGAACACAGATTCAGTTCCAGCTGTGTGGAAAATTATTTTGACGTGCTGATTGCTGAGGAACGCATAGATCAGGGGATGGAGGAAAAGCAGGAAATGGTTCTTGACTGCGTCCCTGTGGTGGGAGAGTCAGCTTTTAACGATCTGGCTGAAGAGGAAAGACATCAGCTGATAATTCTGAATATGTATTCCACACAGATGCCAATCGGGCATTTCAGCATAAAGGGGCGTAATTACAGAGTATACGGTTTTCCTCAGTTCAAAGGTCAGTATCTTAGGGACATGAACAGTCTCTGCTACGACTGTGATTACAACAATCAGCTGCGTTTTAACGACAGCGGCATGGTTGAGATTGAAATAAAACATGATGGTGAAAAAAAGTTCCTGAACTGCGAAATACATTAAGCATTCTGTTTCAGAAAAGTCTGAAGATTAAACAGTGCCGGTGCGGTTTTTAGCCGAACCGGCACTGTTGTTTCCGGTGAGAAAAGGAAAGAGAGTTCCTGCGGTCATGCGGCGATTCTAAATGGTTTGCGAACTGAAAACGGCAGTATAAGTATTAAGCAAATTAAACAAAAATAAAACATTATGTATACATGGGCAACATTGCCGGCAAAAAAATATGTTTTATCCTCATATTACGGAATTTCCAGGGTGTCTGATGCATGGTGCGGATGTACCATGATAATAGGGAGAAGTTTTTTGTTAGGTATTTTTCCCGGCGGCTACATAAAAATATAATTCGGAGGCTGTTTTGCCGTACATGTGCTGACGGACGTTGGCGGGTGGATATGCGGCAGAGTACGGAAAAACACCGGCGGAAACGGACGGAATGTCATAAAAACTTCAGGTAACGACATAAGTTTTGTCATGAGCGACTGTTAAAGACATGTTCCGTACGTTGATTATTATGGAGGATATTCTCATGGCAGTAAAATCATTAGGATACTTGATCGGCATTCTGGCAGGCTCGGCAATTATGACATCTGTTCCTGCTTTTGCGGAAAATCCGACAGAAGGAGAGCCGACAGCATCTTCTGAAGACGCGGTGGAATCTTCCGTTATTTCAGGTGAAAGTAAGGAATCACTCAATGATGCTTCACCAGAATCTGTTCCGGTGACTACAGAGACACCTGCTGCCGATACAGGTGTTTCTGACACTCCTGCTTCCGGTGAGGTTCAGCCGGAAAAGGCTTCTGAGGAGTGGGAGGTTTCCCCAGTGCCAACAGGAGAAGAAAAAGGTGTTTCTGGAGAAGAACAGACTCAGAACTCAGAGCGTAAATATATCGAGGTTATGCCGCCAAATGATTTCATGATGATGGTACGTCAGCATGATGAAGTGAATGATCAGAAAATCATTCAGGCTCTGGCAGACGGTATGGACCCGAATACTCGCAGGGTTTCCGATAATACCCCGTACGGAGATCCTGCTCTTTATACATACATTAATACACACGGCCGTAATCCTGAAGTAGTAAGAGCCTTCATCGATGCGGGAGTGGATCTGCTATGGCACAATGATAACGGGGAGTACAAGGTTCTGCAGGGACTGTTCTACACCGATGAAGATCTTATGCTGTACGCACTGGAACTTAACAGACCGGATCTCAGTAGGGTTTCAATGGGAAAAAAGCCTCCGATAATCGAATTTCTGGATAGGGATTCACTGTTTTTTAAGCGCAGTGACAGTATGGAAACATCACTGAAGCTTCTAGATACCATTATCTCTCTTGGCGGGCTTAAGTACGATCACGATGATGTGAATGATCCGAGAAATCAGGTTCTTAAATATGCCCTGACCAAGGATCGTGACAACAGAATGTGGCCAGCATCAGTGTTGCAGAAGCTGATTGATGCTGGAGCTGAGGTGAATGTCAGGGACAAATATGAAAAAACTCCGCTATTCGATGCAATTGAATCGAATGCCGTGGAGCATATCAACGTCCTTGCCCGTAACGGTGCGGACATGAATGCAACCAACCGGCGCGGGAGTACGGCGCTGATTGAGTTTATGGATAATGACTCAGTGACTGACGAAACACTTAAGATTCTTGTGGATCTTGGTACTGACGTAAATCATCAGGCTTTCGGTCGCAATAACCTTACGGCTCTTATTGAGGCCGTGAAGGAAGAAAGGATCGGTATGGTGGAATATCTGCTCAAGCACGGGGCTAAACCGGATCTTCAGGTAAAAAACGGCAAAACAGCTCTGATCTTCGCCATCATGAAAGATAATGAAGAAAAGCGTCATACCATGATGAATATGCTTCTTGATGCCGGGGCTTCTCCGGAAAAAGCTGATAGGGACGGAATATATCCTTTGTGTTATGCCATTGGCACAGGTTCGGTGAAAACGGCGGATCTCCTTGTTTCCCGCGGAGCCGATCTTGAAAAGGCAGTAAAAACAAAAGAGTCGGCTAAAAAAGGTAAGAGTCAGAGAACGCTTTACGATGTGGTGATGGGGGCTGACAATCCCGGAGCTGTGCCGATGCAGAACTATCTGAAGGAGAAGCTCGGAAGATAACGGATAGGAATGAATTACGTAAAGTCAGATAAAGGAAAGGTCGGCGGAAGCCGACCTTTTTTTAAATGAAAAGATTAAAGAGGAAAGAATACGAAACTGCATTCGGTATCAGATGGTTTCGGAATAGTATGGCCTGATACCGTCGCAGAATCGTTTGTGGTTATTTCTTTTCGGTAACCTTGGCACCATTTTCGGTACCTACAATCAGAACATCAGCGCCTCTTCTGCCAAATATGCCTACGGTTACCACAGCGGCAATGGCATTTATGGTCTGTTCGAGTTTCTTCGGTTCGGTAATCTTAAGATCGTGAACGTCAAGAATGTGATTTCCGTTGTCGGTTACACAGCCTTCTCTGTATACCGGACGGCCACCGAGAGCGGTAAGTTCTCTGGCTACGTATTCACGAGCCATCGGAATAACTTCAACAGGCAGAGGGAACTTGCCGAGAACGTCAACAACCTTGGTGTCATCAACTATGCAGATGAACTTCTTTGCAACGGCCGCAACAATCTTTTCACGGGTAAGAGCTGCACCACCACCTTTTATCATATCCATTTCAGGATTGATTTCGTCAGCACCGTCAACATAGATGTCGAAAGAATCAACGTCATTAAGATCAAAAACCTTGATGCCCATGGCTTCAAGTTTTTTGGTTGATGCAACGGAGCTTGATACTGCTCCCTTGATCTTATTCTTGATTGGTTCGAGTCTGTCGATAAAGAAGTTAACTGTTGAGCCTGTGCCCACACCTAGTACGGCATTTTCCTTTACGTACTTAACTGCTTCTTCTGCCGCACAAATTTTCTTCTGGTTCTGATCCATATCCTGAAATCCACTGATGAGTTTTAAAGATAGCTGAATTATACAACTTAATGAAATTATATCAAGAGTGTGATGTGTATAACAAAAATAATTTTTCGTGTGTATGTAACCTAAAAGTTGGATAATCAGTACTCAAAATTTCATGCCTAGATAATTGATCAGGAGCCGGTCTCTTTCAGTTATCTCTGTTGACCATCTCCTGGA
>CACWVT010000084.1 GCA_902764345.1 uncultured Ruminobacter sp. | reverse complement strand
CGTGCCTGAATACATGGTTCCTAACCACATCGGGTTCTACGAAACACTGCCTGTCAGTGCCAACGGCAAGATTGACCGCAAGGCCATCATCAGTGAACTCAACAGTAAATCCATCATTGCGAAGGAAGAAGATTTACCGCAGGGAGAGCTTGAAATAAGAATCGCCGACATCTGGAAGAAGATCCTAAAGATTGAAAACATTTCAAGAAATGACGACTTCTTTACAGCTGGTGGAGACAGTCTTAGTGCAACCAAATTTGTTCAGACATTACAGCTCGAAAACATAACTTCCGAACCGCTGCCGCTGAGAACGTTGTTCTCAGCGCCTACCGTAGCCTCAATTTCAGGTTACATAGAGAACAATAACCTTAGGGCCGAAGCATGTTCAGAAGGAAACTCATTCGAAGAAGGGACACTTTAATATGACATTAAACAGACAGGGCATCATCAGCCTTATGGAAGATTTTGCTTCCAGAAACATTTATCTGTGGACGGATAACGGAGCTTTGAAATTCAAAGCCCCGGCCGGTGCCATGACCAGTGATGACAAGGCATTAATCAGGGAAAACCGCGATGCCGTAATAAGCTATCTGGAAAAGTTAACCACCATAACTCATGACGCCAATCACCGTTATGATGAATTTCCTCTTACTGACCTGCAGCTCGCTTATTCACTCGGCAGAAGCAACATTTACGAATACGGTGGCGTTGGCTGCCACAGCTATTTGGAACTGGAAATGCGCGAACTTGACAGAGCCCGTCTTGAAAAGGCATGGCATGGTCTGATTCTGCGTCACGACATGTTAAGGGCGGTAATCTCCAAAAACGGAACCCAGCATGTTCTTAAGGACGTGAAACTGCCTCACGTTCCTGAACACGACTTCAGAAACATGACGCCTGAAAATGCGGAAAAGGCTCTTCTGAAGATTCGTTCGGAAATGGATCACCGGCTCTATGACCCGGGCCACTGGCCTCTCTTTGACGTAAGAGCTGTTCAGATGCCTGACAAAGCCATTCTGATTTTCTCAATCGACCTTATAATTGCCGACTTCGCCAGTATACAGATTCTGCTTGCCGAACTCGGTCAGGCTTACGACAGAGGAGCAGAATCACTTGATCCGCTGCCTTTCACTTTCCGTGACGTGATGTTTGCCAGAAAGCAGGAACAGAACAATCCGTTCCTAAAGGCTAAACACAGGAAAGACAAGGAATACTGGCTTGAACAGATCCGGACCATGCCTCTTCCTCCTGAACTTCCCGTAATTCCGGACAGCGGAAGAAATAATGAAAACATCAGGGTTAGGCGTTTCCATCATTCCATGGACGAAAACAGGTGGAACAGACTCAGACAAATCGCGATGGATAAAAAACTCACCGTATCCAGCGTAATTCTGGCAGCATTCTCCGAAGTTCTGGCCCGCTGGTCACGCAGTCCGGATCTGACCATAAACCTTACCCTGTTCAACCGTCCTGCAGGTGTTCAGAACATTGTGGGCGACTTCATTGACGTTAATGTTCTCGGCATTCGCGGCAGCCAGACCGAATCATTTGCCGAACGCGTAAGCATGATTCAGAATCGTCTGTGGGAAGACATGGAACACACCGGATTCACCGGCATCAACGTTCTCCGAGCCCTCAGCAAGGAGCACGGCAAGAACATTCTGGTTCCAGTCGTTTATACCAGTACCCTTGGCGTGAGCAACGATTCTCTCGACAGAAATGACTTCATGAGCGGTGCAAAGCTCCACTACGGTCTTACCCAGACCCCGCAGGTATGGCTCGACTGTCAGACCACCGAACGCTACAACACCCTGCAGCTGGATTGGGACGTACGCTCAGGAGTGTTCCCGGAAGGACTGCCGGAAGCAGCTTTTGAAGCCCTTAAAAAGCTTATTGACGACCTTGCCGATCATCCTGAACTCTGGTCGGAGAACAGCGTCGTCACCCTTCCGGATGAAATGCTTAAGCGTGTTGAAGCACTTAATTCAAACACCCGTGAGCATGAACATCTCTTCCTTCACGAAGGATTGATAAACAATGCCTTAAAAACACCTGATGCCGTCGCCGTATTTGCGGCAGACGCCGAACTCAGCTATTCCGACCTCGCCTCGGAAGCTTTGGCAATTGCCGACGAACTCAGGGAAAACGGCGTAAAGAAAGGTGATAACGTAGCCCTGCTCCTGCCAAAGTCAGCCTCTCAGTTTGCCTGCATTTTCGGGGTGCTCTTTGCTGATGCCGCATATGTGCCAATCGACGTGTCACAGCCGTTATCACGCATAGAATCAATCATTAACGATGCAGGCATCAGGGTTATTCTTACCGATGCCGAACACGCCGGAACCGTATACGGAAAGGATACAGTAAATCTTACCCACCTTGCAGGCAGTGCGTTCAGTGACGGTACGGCCGTAAAATCCAGACTTGCCGGCCTAAGGGATTCACTGGCCGTGAACCGCAATGAAACCGCAAGAACCGCCTACATCATCTTCACCTCCGGCACCACCGGCAAACCGAAGGGAGTAATGGTAAGCCACAGAGCCGCCTGGAACACCATAAACGAAGTCATCACCCTTAACGGTGTTGATTCCTCCGACAGGATGCTGGGACTGGCAAGTTACGGCTTTGACCTTTCCGTGTGGGACAATTTCGGTACCACCCACGCCGGCGCGGCCCTTGTCATGCCTACCGAAGAGGAACGAACAGATCCGGAATGCTGGCTGAATCTTATCGCCAAATACGGCGTTACCCGCTTAAATACCGTTCCTGCCCAGATGCAGATGCTGACCCAGTGGCTTGAATGGGATGACGCTTCCAAACTTAAAACTTTAAAAAGCGTATTCATGTCCGGTGACAAGATCCCAACCACATTGCCTGATGCCATAAGAAAAGCTCACGGCTCCGTAAAAATTGTAAGCATGGGAGGACCTACCGAAACGTCAATCTGGTGCGTGGAATATCCGATAACTGAAAGTTTTGCCGACAAACCGAGAATTCCTTACGGGAAGCCTCTGGCAAACCATGAAATTTACATTCTGAACAGCCGTATGGAAATCTGTCCGGATTACACTCCTGGTGAAATGTACATAGCCGGTTGGGGATTAGCCGAAGGTTACTGTGCCGATCCGGACAAAACCGCAGCATCTTTCATCACCCATCCGAAAACAGGAAAGAGACTTTACAAATCAGGCGACATCGGCTTCTACACACCTGACGGAATTATTGAAATACTCGGACGTGAGGACGGACAGATTAAAATTAACGGCTACCGTATTGAACTGAGTGAAATTGAAGCCGCAATTGAGCAGATGTCATTTATACGAACCGTTGCCACGGTTCCTGTTCATGACCGCACCACCCTGGCAGCAGCGGTAACGCTTGCCGACGGGACTGGCATGACTGCGGAAAACGCAGTGGAAAAAATTAAAAAGGTACTGGCAGAAAAACTTCCGGCATACATGATTCCGGAGAATATCAGGGTAATGGAAAAGCTGCCGTTAAGTGCCAACGGCAAAATTAACCGCAAGGCTCTGTCCGCAGAACTCAGCAATATGGACATACCGGCCAAAAAGACGGAAAAACCTTTGGACACCAAAATCGAGCAGGATCTGCTTGAAATATGGAGTGACATCCTTAAACACGGGAATATTTCCCGTTCCGATAACTTCTTCAATATCGGGGGTTCTTCACTTTCCGCAATCACCCTGCTCAGCCGACTCCTAGCAAAAGGATATCCTGCCACCCTGGAGCTCATATTCAACCACAGCGTGTTTTCCGACATGGCCGACTGCATGGACAGAACTCAGGCCGAACAGACCGCATGGATTAACGGCATCAGTCTTGAAGACATGGCGGCAAAGGCCATGCATGCCATAAACGGAGCACTGCCGTTTGATCCGGAAATAAAGAAGCATCGCGTATTCATGACGGGAGCAACGGGATATCTCGGCACCTACATTCTTTCAAAACTGCTGAAGGAAACCGACTGCAGCATGTACCTGCTTGTCAGGGCCGCCACACCGGCCGAAGGCTATGAGCGTTTACGCAGGGCTGCCGCCGACAAGAATCAGCCGATACCTGACAATCTTGAAGAAAGGGTAAGAATATTCAACGGAGCCATGGACAGACCGCATCTCGGCTTAAACGACGATGACTACGCCGTCATTTCAGGCGAGTGCGACACCATCATCCACAACGCATCCATCATCAACCTCATGGATCCCCTGAGCTCAATATTCCCTACCAACGTTCAGGGCGTGGCCAACATTCTGGAACTGGCAACAACAGGAAGAATCAAGCAGATTAACTATATCTCCACCATCGCCGTTCACTATGGTCTTGAAAACGTGGATCTGTCTGCTGTTATTCCTGAAAACATAGACATCCACAGATGGAGGGATCTGGATCTTACTTACGAACAGTCCAAGATTATGGCGGAAAACATATTCTACACGGCCAGAAAGAGCGGTGTTCCCGTAAACATTCTCCGTCCTAGTTCAATTACATGGGAAAGCGGATCCAATGCTCCGTTTATCAACAATGACGCTTTCGTGAAATTCTACAAAGCCTGTCTGGCCGCAGGAAGCTATCCGGAATCTCCTCTCAAGGTAAACATTGTTCCGGTGGACTATGTAGCTGAATGTGTATGCCTTGCCACCGTCAACAGATACGGCTCCAGTCTTAACTATCATCTTGTTTCAAAGGACAGCGTGGGAGTCAATCAGATTTACTCCTGGCTCGGAGAACTTGGTTCAAACATCGGCAGCCAGGACTTCCACGGATGGCTGAATGATTTGAGTGACAGCTTTGTGAACGGCTTTATCAGTCTTTACTTCAAAAATGACCTCAGTGACGGCGGCCATTACAGCTATAACTGCGATGAGGCCAGAAAGCTCCTTGACTACAGAAGCCTTAAGCCTTTCAACGTCACAAAGAGCTATTTTGAACCGTTGGTTGCAAAGTTCAATAACAGGGTATGATTATCTCAACTTTCCCACATGATTTTGAGTGGAAAAACATAGCGCAACCTTAATCCATGCGGTTTAGGTGTTTTTTAAAAACATGTATTGATTTTTATGA
>CACWVT010000083.1 GCA_902764345.1 uncultured Ruminobacter sp. | reverse complement strand
TTTTAAAATTTGTTTTGTTTCTTCTTTTCGCAGTTTGCCATTAACCTCGTCAGCCAAACTGGTCATTCTTTCAAATAGCCAGTTTCCCGGACAGGATTTCCTGGCAAACCACCGGTGAACGGTCAGAAGCATTTCGTCAGGTTTGACCTCATAGCTTAAAGGCTTATCTCAATCTGCAATCCACACCAGTTTTCGTTTGCTGTTCCGTCTGCAGATGTCAGTACAGAGCTTCACCAGTGCAGAATACACCTCCGGCTTCATGGCATAAGGCTCGGTCAGATTAGAGGCACATTAGATAGTGACAGCCCGTTGGTCGTTGTCTCTTGATAATGAGCACCACGAACGGTTAGCCTCATCAACACAAAGGCCGAGCCTACCGTCAGCACCGATGGCATAGTTGCAGCTTGCCTGTTTGCTTCTATCCTTAAAACAGTTGCAGATGCTCTCAACACTAAGCTGACCGACAACTGCATGAGGTGTGATTCTCGAAATTTGGCAGACACGTCTGCCAGAATGGTTGGGGCTGAGGCCCGTGTAGCTTACAAGTTTACTGTTGCTCATTTGTTTTCTCCTTATTTTCTGATTTATCGTGTAACTGGTTTAAAGCTTTCTTCACCACAGTCGGTATCGGCAGACCGAGGTGTGATGCATTCTCAAGAAGACTGATGCCATCGTTTGAGAGGTAAAAGAAAATTACCGCAGTTCTGAGTACGCTACCGGTCTGAAATATTCTCGTATCCAGAATGGTGGCAACGCCTACCAGCATGAACACGATTACCTTTCTGCAGATCCCTTTAAAGCCGATGGAGCTGGATAGATTGTTATCGACTATCCCGCACATAACACCGCTGATGAAGTCGATAACCGTAAAGGCAATCAGGGCATAAAGAAGACCGTCACATCCTCCGAGAAAGTAACCCAGCCATCCGCCGATTCCGGTAAATACAGTCTGGAGCATATTCCAAAGCTCTCTCATTTTGTTTCTCCCAATAAAAAAGGCGAACATCAAGCCGCCCGTCATTTCACTCTGTTTACGTTACTTCGCACCCGTCCGATAAAGTCTCTGTCTAGATATCCTTCCACCCGTTCGCAGGCGGAGAGGTACCTCTTCCACCAGGCATATGCGCGGAAATCTAGATAGATGAACTTATTCCAAGGTTTCTCGAAGGAAAGATAATGTACCATCAGCGGTGCCATTTCCCAGTATCCGGGATTGAACCAGATGGCATTGAACTCATTGGCAAGGGGATATTTCTTCTTGAAATGCAGATTCACAAAGTCCTGCTCCGGGCAGTACATGAAGCTTCCTTTTTCCTCAATCGTTTTGATGAACTTCTGATACAGTCCTTTGCAGTCTGCCTTGTAGCACATAAATCCGGTATTGAAATACAAATGCTCTTAAAACCGTCCACGATTTCAGAGGCGAACTTGATGGCAAAACCTGTCATCAGCATTTTCCAGCCGGAGGGGTTCTTCTGCAGAATTCCGGTCTGATTGTCTACAGCCTTAGTGACCTTTTTGATTTCAGCCCCCTGCTCCTGCATGATTTTCTTCTGTTCGGCAAGAGTGGTGTTGGCATCCTTCTGCTGAGAGTTCTGGGTTTCAAGAGCCCTGCTGATTTCTTTGGTGACCTTGCTCTGCTTAGTGCCGAGGTCAGTTACGGTTTTCGTCTGAGCCTCAATTGAATCCGTTACGGTCTTAACGCTCTCATCAAGTCCGTGAATGGCGGCATTGGTGGCTTCTGCCTGTTTTGCGGATGCATCAAGGTTGGCTCCCATAGCCGTAGCAGTGGATGAGACAGCGTCCTTCATGGCCGTCATCTCTTCGGCAATTTTGCTGAGTGAATCAGTCAGAGCAGACGTGTCGGCTGAAAGCCTGATGGTGCTGTCGTTCATTTTGATCTCCGTAAAAACGAAAAAAGGACCTCGTTAGAGATCCTTTGAATGTAAGTATTAGTATTGATTGGAGTGTTTAATCCAGTTTTTCAATCAGGCACTGGTGATCCTTCGTTTTAGGATCGTAATTAATGCCTACGAGAATAACATTCCAGTATTCCTCTTTATAATTTTTAAGTTCATCATGCTTTTTAATCTGACTGAAAGCATCTTCTGCCACACCACTGAAAGTAAAACCAACAAAAATTAAAGGAGTTCTTCTTGAAATAATAATTGGCTTGTAAACTAAATGGCTGTCATTGTTATCGTCCAGTGATTCTATTTTGCATGAATAATCGTACCAGGTTGACCATCTGAGAGAAGCCATAACATATTCAATTAATTTTTCATCACTGTATTCAGGGCATTCAGAAGCCGCGACTTTTCTTATCTCGCCGATTAGTTGAGATGTCGTGCTGGTGTCTAGGTTCATAATGGCATTAAACAGGGATTCAGAGCGCTGTATCCTCTTCATGCTTTTATACCACGGCTGGTATCTGGCGATAGCCATCAAAACACCATTGATTTCCCGATTCGGAACATAAGCATATTTTTTGTTTTTGTCACTGTCATCTGCACTAATGCAACCTAAATATCCTAAACACACCAGCAGACTGAAAACATCATCCCTGTTGTTAATGGAATCCATATCATTTTGAAAGGTGCTTAAATTAAAAGCAATTTTCTGCCATTCAATCAGTCGGAGAAAATCTTCTTTAATTCCATCAAAATCCTTATTGATGAGGATCGACACCTCTTCATTTGAGCATGTGCCCATCCAGTAGCATTCACAGTGATTGCGATCCACGGCATCAACAATAGAATTCGGATTGTATATTATGCTGTTGTTAAGCCTGTAGCCCTCATACATTCTTCTGAGTTCATTTATCGTTAATTTGCAGTATGGCAGTTTAGCTATTTCATCGACTTCTTTATCTGTAAATCCGAAATACTCTTCATACGGTTCAGGATTGAACATGGTATATTCTGAAAAGCTATCCAAAGCTGATTTTGAGCCGTATTTTCTGATTGGCAGAATACCTGTCAGATATACCAGCGAGAAACAATTCATGCTTTCTTTGGAATTAAACAGTTCACGCAAAAACTCCCAGAAATGATCATGCAGTTTTGTATCTTTTCTACAGTCGTGGTAAAGCAAATCACAGTCATTCAGGAAAAAGATAAATTTCTCCTTGGTTTTACTGCATATTAAATTTAATACAGAAAGTAATTTCGTTCCCGCTTCAGGATTATCTTTAATTAACTCTGCGTAGCTTTCATTATCCTTCAGTTCCTCAATAATAACGTATTCTAAAAAATTGACAAAATCGTGAATTCCTTTAATTCTTACAGGTGTGTGATAGATTGCCATCACTGAGAGCATATCCACATAAATGACATTGTGCTTATTCTGATTTCTGCCGTAATTTTGGCTTTTGGATATTTTTAAACCATCAAAAATATCTCTGCTATCGTATCCCTTGGAAAAATATGTGCTAAGCATATGGGATATTACTGATTTTTCAAATCTTCGAGGAATTGATACAGAAATATATCGTTCAGACGAATCAATTCTGTCAGCAATCTTTTCAATAAAATCAGTTTTGTCGACAAAAATCCGTCTGTGTTTGAATTCAACCAGTCTTGTAAAACAGTTGTCTCTATCAGGATTCAGCATATTAACCTCATTAAAGTCCTAAAAACATCGTTTTCCATAATTTAACTAGTATTCCGGAACTATTCAACCTTAATTTTTCTAGTTATCTCTGATGGTGCTGTCGTTCATTTTGAAACTCCTGAAACATGAATTCGATTAAATAATCCGATCTGCCAAACACATAACAAAATAGTGATTATGTAATGACAATATGTTGCAAACAAACGAATTTTAACTATAACTTTAAGTAGTAACCAAGGAGTCTATCGTGAGTGCCACAAACCTGAATATCAGAACCGATAAGGATGTAAAAGAACAGGCTGAACAGATCTTTGCTGAACTCGGCTTAAACATGACAACCGCCATAAATTTGTTTTTGCGGGCTGCAATCAGAAAGCACGGTATCCATATTTCTCGGCGGAAAGACCAGTACAAAGTCTGTGATGTCTGTGGTACTCGAAAGGTCTAAGCCTCCGTAGCAGACTCTTCCTTCAAGCTCGTCGGGATTAACCGCAAAGGAACATGCATCCCTCTTTTCCATCTGCATCCATCGGATTGACTGTTTTACCCATTGATTCAGCCTCAATTGACGGAAGGCGTTCTCTTCACCGGGATTCTGTCTTGCCGAGTCACAGGCAGCCTGTACCTTGTCTATGGTTACCGTAATGCCAAGAGACGGATTAGCCTTTTTCCAGACTTCCGGATCTGTCCAATCATCATCCTCGGCAGCCCCATAAATCACCGGGTAAAAAGTCGGATCGATCTTCCTTCCCTCAAGAATGTCTTTTGCCTTCTGATGGGTTTCGTAGCAGATGGAATTGGTGTCGGTTCCCGCAGTGGTGATCAAAAAATACAGCGGCTGCATTCGGGCATCACCGGAGCCTTTGGTCATAACATCAAAAAGCTTTCTGTCCGGCTGGGTATGCAGTTCATCAAAGACCACGCCGTGAATGTTAAAACCGTGCTTTGAGTAGGCTTCCGCAGAGAGCACCTGGTAGAAACTGTTGGTCGGGGTGTATATGATGCGTTTCTGCGAGGCGAGAATTTTGACTCTTTTGTTCAGAGCCGGGCACATCCTTACCATATCGGCAGCCACATCAAATACGATTGTTGCCTGCTGACGGTCTGCGGCACAGCCATAAACCTCGGCTCTCTCCTCTCCGTCACCGCAGGTAAGAAGAAGTGCTACGGCCGCAGCCAGCTCAGACTTGCCCATCTTCTTCGGGATTTCAACATATGCGGTATTAAACTGCCTGTAGCCGTTCGGCTTTAAGGTTCCGAAGAGATCCCGAATAATCTGCTCCTGCCAGTCGATAAGTTCAAAAGGCTTTCCTGCCCAGGTTCCCTTGGTGTGGCAGAGAGCCTGAATAAAGTTCACTGCATAGTCAGCGGCATCCTTGTCATACACGGACTTCTTTGCCTTGAACTTTGTGGGGATGTATTTTTTAAGTTTCCTTTGTGGGGATGTATTTTTTAAGTTTCCGCATTGCCATCTGCTCACCTCCTTACAGGCATAAAAAAAGACCGCCGAAGCGATCTTTTGGGTATAAAAAGGAGCCGTTAAGCTCCGTACTAATTGTTGGCGTTCTTCATCGCCCATTCAAGAGCATGGCCGTCATCCATGAAATCTACGCCGCTTACCTCGCGAAGGCCAATCTCAGCCTCGCAGCCGGTGTCCTCGGTGAGGAACTCGTAAACCGCGCCGTAGTAGGATGGCTTGCCGGCTCCGTTGTAGTAGTGGCCTGCAAGGATCACCTTGTCGCCGTATCTCAGGGTCTTGCTCCAGCGGCATTCCAGATCCTCCGGAGTGGAAGGATTCGGTAATCTGTAGGTTCTTGCTCTTTCTGTCATCTTGCTCATTTTTAAGTCTCCGTTGTTGTTCTCGATGACTGTATATTCGCTCTGTACCGAAGGTATAGCAAGTCAATAAGAGTCTGATTTTGTACTATTTTTTGGAGTTAAAAAGGAGGCCTGTTCCGACCTCCTGCTGTTCAATTCTGTTCGTTCTTAACCCTTAACTCGGAAAAGGTAGCCGTGGGCTTTTTCGTGTTCGTCGCTGTTCCATCCGGTGTAGCGGCTGTTGATCTCAACCAACCCCTCAAGGGTACATCCGGCCTCCTTGAAAAGCCATGCGGTTTCCACTGCGTGACTCCATCCGGAGGAAAAGGTGAACCTCTCGATTCCGTTCTGCCTCATGGCTTCAATCAGCTTTGCCGCTTCGTTGTCCCAGACCACTTCGCTGATGTCGAGGTAATCGTTGCCGCTGTCCCGTGAAACTTCGTACTCGTTAAAAAGGCGGCAGGCTTCTTTGCCAAGCTCCTTAAGTTCATCCCAGACTGCCTTGTAGGCGGATCTTGCAGCGTTCTTCTCATCCTCGTTCTTTGCTATGTCGTAGGCGTTCTTTGCATCCCTGATGCTGTACCTTCGTGTTCGTTTTGTTGTGTTCATATTCGCTCTGAAGGTACACTATAGCAAGTCAATAAACCCAGTATTTTCAACTATTTACAAGGTTTTTCAGCGAGCTTTTCATGGATGATTTCGAGGACTTTTTCCTGCTCTTCGGGGGAGATCCCGATGGCCTCAAGTGACTCTCTGGTACCGCAGTCGGGACAGATCAGCATGGTGTTGTCCTTTCGGGAAAGAGCCGGAACTTCGGTGTAGGTTCTGCCGCAGAGCGGGCATACTTTCGGTTCGTTTTTGTCTGTATTCATTCTGAGATCCTTCTGATCTAATTAAATCGTTAAACCCGGCGGTGCGGAAGTTTTGAGGCTTACCCGCCATCCGCCTTACGGTGTTCATATTTGCTCTTAATGCACACCTTATCAAGTCAATAAATCCTTTATTTTCAATGGTTTTTCGCTATCTGCTCATCGTGATCAAGACTGATGTTCAAAGCGTCATAAAGGTGGTTTTCGTCAAAGCCGAAGGATTCGTAGCCGTCAAGGCAGACATCCACGTACCGCTGGGAAGGAATGCCGATTTCACGCTCCTCATGCATGATGTAGATGAAGGCCTTAAGCTTTCTTACCTTGCGATCACTAATGCCGATAACCGGAATTTCCACCTCGGTCTTGTAGTAAAAATTTGGATAGCCTTCGTAGCGGTCAAGGGAAAGTTCATCATCAGCCGTTACCTCCCATACCGCTACCGGAACTTTCGCTCCTTTCTTTGGTTCAATGGTAAGGTAGGCTCCGCTTTTGCTCCCCTTAAAAAGCAGCTGAAAATCCGGTATTTCCGATGTGCCTACAACCTTTGCGCCGGGGCAGCGGTAGCTCATCTGGTCAATGTTCAGGTTGCTGCCGTAGGCGATGTAATATCTCTTTGTCATAATCTGTTCCTTTCGTTTTTGTTTAACTCCGGAAGGCTTACCCTTCTACTGCCGAAACCCCACTCAAGGGGCCGGCAGGAGGAGGCTAAGTCCTCGCTGTGGTTTAGGCTCTTCCGAACCGGAAGGCTGCGTTTCCGCTAAGGTTGCGGGTTAAAATCTCGCGGGCGGTTGCGAATTCCTCACCGATGAACCCGAGTCTTAAAAGCCATGTTCTCATCGCGAACTTCGGATTCTCATGCTGCTGTGGCTTAGGGCTT
The DNA here is from genome assembly GCA_902764345.1 of uncultured Ruminobacter sp. Taxonomy (GTDB): domain Bacteria; phylum Pseudomonadota; class Gammaproteobacteria; order Enterobacterales; family Succinivibrionaceae; genus Ruminobacter. Next base: position 949 of record CACWVT010000083.1, on the reverse strand, counting down.
GCGGTTCTGACTTCCTTTGCCATCTCGCTTAAGGCAAGGCAAAGCTGAATGTAAGCCTTAAGGCGTCCTGCGTGAATGCCGTTCTGCTTTCCGTTGGCAGGTGCTTCGAATTCAAAAAGTCTGAACTCGATGGTGTGCTTTGAAAAGGTTGCATGGTAGTTCAGCATTCTGTATCTTGATCCGTTGTAATGCTGTTCTCTGCCGTAGTTTTCACCCTGACTGGTGTACCAGATGTCCTTGAGCTCGTCCATGTCCTTTGGCTTTTTCTTGTTAAGTTCCTTAAGGAATCTTGGGTCAACCGTTCTGCAGTATCTTGCCATGCGGCGCTGGTCAAGTTTTAAGGCTTCGGCTAAAAGGTTCTCGTGGCCTGCCATGATGTTGGCAAGGTTGCGCAGGGTCTGCGGTGTGTGGGTGTCTGCCCCGATGTGGATGTGAACTCCGCATCCGCGGGTAGCATCGCTCTTGGCTCCGGCCTTGCGCAGTCTTCTGCAAAGCTCCTGCAGGGTTTCGATGTCGCTGTAGTTCAAAATCGGGGTAACCATTTCGCACTTGTGGGCATCGTCGCCTGCGATGCTTACGTCCTTCTGGAACTTCCATTCGCGTCCCTGTGCGTCCCATGCGCTAACCGTGCTGTAGCCGTTGCGGTAGGCGGTATCTTCAACCCTGTGGGTTCCGAAAAACTCTGCGGCAATTCTTGCGGCATCCTTGCGGGTAATGCAGTTCATCTCAACTTCAACTCCAAGGGTCTGGTTCTTAAGGTTTGCAATCTGCTTTAAGGTTTTTTCTTTCATTTTTGTGCCTTCTTTTTGGTTAATGTTTGTTCGTTTTGTTGTGTGTATATTCACTCTGAAGGCACACTATAGCAACTTAATAATCGATTATATTTCGATATTTATTTTGTATATAAATCATTGATTTACTTGCTATTTTTGACGATTCTACATACGTC
>CACWVT010000082.1 GCA_902764345.1 uncultured Ruminobacter sp. | reverse complement strand
GTTGGGGTATCGCCAAGTGGTAAGGCAGCGGATTCTGATTCCGCCATCCCAAGGTTCGAATCCTTGTACCCCAGCCATTCTCTCAGTTCCCTTTAAATTTCAGAGTCTCAGAACCATTTATCTGTTTTTGTATCCTTTCGGTTTTTAATTTAATTCCTAGTAAACTGATATATTATTGATTTACGGATAAATATGGTAGAATACGCCCTCAGAATAACAGCGGGAATTTTTCCCGCATAACAGATTATTTAAGGCCTTATTTACAGAATACTCTTTAATATCCGAAAAGACATGAATAAATTTTTTATCCAGACATGGGGATGCCAGATGAATGAATACGATTCATCACGCCTCATTGACCTAATGATTAACACAGGATACGAACAGACTGAAGACATCACTGATGCAGACGCCGTAATCCTTGTCACCTGTGCCATCCGTGAAAAGGCTCAGGAAAAAGTGTTCAACCAGCTGTTCAGCTGGCAGCACAAAAAGCAGTACAAGGAAGGAGCCGTAGTCTGCGTAGGCGGCTGCGTGGCCTCACAGGAAGGTGAAGCTGTGCTTAAGCGCGCCCCAATGGTAAGTGTGGTATTCGGACCGCAGACCATTCATCGCGTTCCCGACATGATCTCAAAGGTTGTTCAGACCGGAGAAAGACTGGTTGATGTCAGCTTCCCCGAAGTTGAGAAGTTTGACTTTCTGCCAAGCCCTAAATCCAGAGGTCATGCCACAGCATTCGTCACCATCATGGAAGGATGCTCAAACTTCTGCAGCTACTGCGTGGTTCCATATACAAGAGGTGCGGAATTCAGCCGTGAACTGAAGGATATCCTTGACGAAATCAGGGTTCTTACCGCTCAGGGCGTAAAGGAAATCAATCTCATCGGACAGAACGTAAACTCATATAACGGTCACGACGAGGACGGTAATCAGGTAACCTTTGCCGAACTGCTGTATCATGTTGCCGGAATTGACGGAGTGGAAAGAATCAGATTCACCACCTCAAACCCTCACGACTTCACTGATGAGATAATTCAGGCGTTTGCGGATCTGCCGCAGATAGCCAACGCCATTCACCTGCCTGTACAGAACGGTTCCGACAGAATTCTGAAGGCCATGAACCGCAAGTACGACAGAAACAGATACATTGACGTGGTTACCCGCCTGAGAGCCGTAAGACCGGACATTTACATCAGTACGGACTTTATCGTTGGTTTTCCGGGAGAAACGGACGAAGACTTTGAACAGACAATGGATCTGATTCAGACCATAAAGTTTGACCAGAGCTTCAGCTTCATTTATTCCCCAAGACCAAACACCCCTGCGGCACTCATGGAAGACAAAACTCCTCTGATGACAAAGAAGGAAAGACTGTACCGTCTTCAGGCCGCCATAAACAATCAGGCACAGCAGTACAGCCGTGAAATGCTCGGAACCGTTCAGAAAGTACTGGTTGACGGACTGTCTGTCCGCGACAGTGAAGAGCTGAGCGGCAGAACCGATAACAACCGTACGGTAAACTTCAAAGGAAGTCCGGAGCTTATCGGCAGTTTCGTACATGTCAGAATTACTGACGTGCTCACTCACACCCTTCGCGGTGAACTAATTGAAGAATAGCAGGCAGAGCATGAGAACCCCATCAAACAACATGATTACCCTGAAAACCGTTCTTGAACCGGTAAACAGGGATCGTCTTGCAAGTCTGTGCGGACCGCTTGACGACAACCTGAAGCACATCGAACGCCGTCTCGGTGTTCAGATAAGCTACAAGAATGAGAATTTCAGCATAACCGGCACCGAAACAAGAGCCGGTGCCGCACTGAAGCTCATCAACGATCTTTACATTGAAACAGCTCCTCTCAAAGGGAAAAAGGTACACGATCTGACTCCCGACGAGATTCATCTGGCAATTTCCGAAACCGGAATACTGGACAGTGACAGCGAGGAAAACCAGACCGCCATCTCCGAGGAACTCAACGAACTCTACCAGAAAGCAGTCACCATCAAAACAAAGCGCGGCATCGTGAAGCCGCGTTCCGGCAACCAGACAGACTACATCTCCAACATTCTCTCCCATGATATCAGCTTCGGTATCGGCCCTGCAGGCACGGGCAAGACCTACCTTGCGGTAGCGGCAGCCGTCGACGCACTGGAGAAGCAGGAAGTAAGACGTATTCTGCTGACAAGACCAGCAGTGGAAGCAGGAGAAAAGCTAGGCTTTCTACCCGGCGATCTGAATCAGAAGGTAGATCCGTATCTGCGACCTCTTTACGATGCTCTTTTTGAAATGCTCGGTTTTGAAAAGGTGGAAAAACTCATGGAACATCAGATCATTGAAGTTGCACCTCTTGCCTACATGAGAGGCCGCACCCTCAATGACTCTTTCATAATTCTGGACGAAAGCCAGAACACCACCATCGAACAGATGAAGATGTTCCTGACCCGCATCGGCTTCAACTCCAGGGCTGTAATTACCGGCGACATCACCCAGATTGACCTTCCTCGCAACGTCAAATCAGGGCTCAAGCATGCCATTGAGGTTTTAAGCGGTGTTGATGAAATCAGCTTCAACTTCTTCACCTCAAACGACGTGGTAAGACATCCGATTGTCGCCAAGATAGTAAGAGCCTATGAAAAATATGACCTTATGCAGAAAACCGGAAAGGACACTTCATCTGACGCCGGGCATAAGAACGAAAGCAGTGACAAATAACCTGATTACGGAGTAGTAAGCCATGTCAGACGAAATCAACAGTAATGACGAAGAATACATTGAAGGCCCTGTAGCAATAGATCTGCAGTATGCCGTGAAGGATCGCACCGGCCTTCCCTCAATTGAAAACATGCTAAAGTATGCCACGGCGGCAATAACGGGATTCAGACCGGAAGCCGAAATAACCATCCGCATCGTTGAACCAGAGGAAAGCCACGAGCTTAACCTCGAATACCGCGGCAAGGATCGCCCTACCAACGTACTTTCATTCCCGGCAACCGAGGACGATGACGTGTTCTTCTACGATGATGAGGATGCAGACGAAGAAGAATACGATGATGCCGATGCTGAAGATGCGGAATCCGTAAACGAATCCGAAGCAGAAGAATATACCGCCGAAATCGACAGAAACGAGCTTGAAGGCGCAGAGGAGCTCTCTGAGGATGAAGATGACGGACAGAATCCTTTTGACGGTCTGTACATCGGTGATCTCGTCATCTGCAGGGATGTCGTGGAACGCGAGGCCAGGGAACAGAACAAACCGCTGGAAGCCCACTGGGCCCACATGATTGTTCACGGCTGCCTGCATCTTCTCGGCTTTGACCACATTGACGACGAGGAAGCAGAGGAAATGGAAGGTCATGAAACGGAAATCATGACATCTCTGGGTTTTGATGATCCATACAGAGACGACGAATACTGATTCCTCCATTCGGGGCGGATTCTCCGCCCCGATCATGACAGGCCGGCCCCCGAAACTTCAAAACGTGGCAGCAGGCTTCAGGAAATATACACCTTCAGTCAAAACTTTTGAAAAAAGTAATCATAAGAGTATCGGGGCTGTTATATAATGCTGTCTGACTTTTATTTAACTATACAGGGAGCGGTTTAACCGATATTTGCTTATATGAGTAGCGACGATAGCTATCCGCATTCGAAAAACAGTCATCACAAACCAGAAAACTGGATCAACCGCATAGGACACATCATCAAGGGTGATCCTGCTGACAAGGAAGATCTGGCAGAAATCATCACTGATGCCGGAGAACGCGAAATCATTGATGAAGATACGGAGGATATGCTCAAGGGCGTATTTGAAATCTCCGAGCTCCGCGTCAGGGACATCATGATTCCCCGGTCCCAGATGGTAACCATCAGTGCAGAATATTCCATTGATAGGGCCGCAGCTGAAATCATCAATTCCGGTCACTCAAGATACCCGGTCATTCACGAGGACAAGGATCACATCGAAGGCATTCTTCTTGCAAAGGATCTGCTGAAGTTTATCGTCAATAAGGACACCGGCGCAAAGCTCAAGGACATTATCCGCCCTGCGGTGGTTGTTCCGGAAAGCAAGCACGTTGACCGTCTGCTCAAGGAATTCCAGCAGTGCCGTTACCACATGGCAATTGTAGTCGATGAGTACGGCGGCGTATCAGGTCTTGTAACCATTGAAGACATTCTTGAACTCATTGTAGGTGAAATTGAGGATGAATATGACAATGATGACGATTCACAGGAACAGATCATTCAGGTTAACGAAAACACCTACCACATTGCAAGTCTGACTTCCATCGAGGACTTCAACGCAAAATTCGGGACTGAGTACACTGACGACGAGTATGACACAATCGGCGGCATGGTAATGCATGCCATCGGTCATCTGCCGGTAAAGGGCGAAACCACCCGCATCGATAATCTCGAATTCAAAATTCTGTCAACCGTAAAGCATTCAACCAGTCTGCTGCAGCTAACTATTCTTCCAAAGGAGGAAGATGAGTAACGCACAGAAACGGTAATGATTCAGTAAACAAACGTGACTTTCCTTTTCGAGGGAATCACGTTTTTTTGGGGATCGTGAATTTAATTCAATCGGATCATGATATTTTTCTCTAACACATTTACGATCCGTTATTTATTTGTAATTCTCTATTTTGTATATCTTGTTCAGAAAGAAAACCTGCAACAGTAGGAATATTACCCAAAACACTGGTCTCTTAATGGCTTTGATTTGACTTGGCGACAGTTCTGCAAGATATCCGTGTTGCGGATTATCTGACTTGTATATAAACTTAACCTCGTCATATATTTCGACAGAACAGGATTCGTCATTAATTTCAGTTATCTGTTCTTTACCGGTTTGAGTTACCGACTTTACCTCGAGATAGCAGATATTGTTTTCTTTTTGAAGTTTAAACACAACAGTACCGGTTAAATCGGAAAAACCTGACAATGTTATCCGCTATTTTGGATCTATAAAAACCTATAAAATAAATTTTTTACCAAATTAAGCCTTCATCGCCAGATTTGCCAGCTGACTCTTATTTAAGTCAGCCAGTATTGATCTCAGCTCCGGACTCCTGACGGCGTTAGCTACACCGCTTTTTTTAATCAAATTTAACAGATTTATTGAAGCCT
>CACWVT010000081.1 GCA_902764345.1 uncultured Ruminobacter sp. | reverse complement strand
ATAAATTCTGCTATGATGCTGAAAAGACCAACTGGATGAGCGCAACTGTTACTACCCTTGATAAGCGGGTCATTCCGTACATCACAGCAATATGCAAGCGTGACCCGTTTTCGGGCGGAGTAGTCACGGGTGGGATCGTAACCTGCCGTGATTCATCGTGGCTGCTGTCATGGACTATCAACCGTCAGCCGCAGTTCCGCAGTCAGCCTAAGGATCAGTGTCTTGTATGGGTATATGCCCTTTTCACTGACAGAAACGGTGACTATGTGAAGAAGCCGATGCGTGACTGTACAGGCAAAGAAATATGTATGGAATGGCTGTATCATCTTGGAGTACCCATTGACGAGATAGAGGATATAGCAGAGAACAGCTGCAATACCGTTCCTGTAATGATGCCCTATGTGACAGCATTCTTTATGCCCCGTCAGGCAGGCGACCGTCCCGATGTTGTGCCGAACGGTGCTGTCAATTTCGCATTTCTTGGACAGTTTGCTGAGACCAAGCGTGATACTATATTCACTACCGAATACTCTATACGCACAGGAATGGAGGCTGTCTATACTTTGCTCGGAATAGACAGAGGCGTTCCCGAGGTATGGGGCAGTACATACGATATCCGTGATCTGCTCAATGCGACTATAGCCCTGCGTGACGGAAAGCCTCTTACTGCCGATACAGGTCTGCTCGCAAATGCGGCAATAAAACCGCTGCTGAAAAAGATACACAGCACTGATATAGAAAAGCTGCTGCTTAGATATAATGTCATCGGACTTCCCGAATCGGACGAAGAAAATGTTTCGGAGAGACACATAAACAAGAAAAATTTTGTAAAAGCGGGTGCAGGAGCAGTCGCAGTCGGAACAGCTATAGCAGTTGCTAAAAAAGTTAAGAACAAAAAGAAATAAGCATAAATTGCCATAAACTTCTCCTTATTCAGATACGAGGACGCTGTCGTTTTCAGACAGTGTCCTCTATTTTTGCTATTGACAAAAAGTCATTTTTATGGTACAACGTTTGTATAATGAGGAAAGAAGGCGTATGAGTGGCGAATCTGACAAAGGAAGCAATTAAAAAATCGCTGATAAAGCTGCTGAACGAGCGTCCCATAAACAAGATAACCGTCAAGGATATCGTTGAGGACTGCGGCATAAACCGCAACAGCTTCTACTACCATTTTGATGATATACCTTCACTTCTTGAGGAAATGATAAACAGAGAGGCTGACAGGATAATTGCAGAACACTCCCGTATTGAGAGCATCGAGGAATGCCTTGAGGTCGCTTTTTCCTTTGCACTTGAAAACAAAAAGGCTGTTCTGCACATACATAATTCCCCGAACCGTGAAATATATGAGAGTTACCTGTGGAGAGTCTGTGAGCACGTTGTAAGGACTTACTTCAATACAGCATTCGCAGACCGTCCCATTGACGAAGCTGACAAGGAGATACTTATCCGATATCATAAGTGCGAGTGCTTCGGTCAGATAATCGGCTGGCTCAGCAGCGGTATGAAATACGATATCCAAGCTGACTTTCATCGTATATGTGAGCTGAGAAAAGGCTCAGTCGATTTGCTATACAAGTAAAAATTTAGTCACTTGAGCGTATCTGTCCAAAGAATTGGCAGATACGCTTTTTTGTATGTCTACGGCAAGCAGCAAATATGCTATGATGACTACAGTACCGCAGAGTGCTGTTTACAGCGGTAAACAGGGTTTGCGCTTTGCGGTGCCACCAGACACTACTTTTACGGAGGTGAAGAACATGAAAAGCGAGAAATATATCCGCACAGCAAAAACAGGCTATATAATCATATCTGCGCTGATGTGCATACTGGGCATTGTTTTTACCGCAGTCCCCGACCTATCTGCAAACCTTATAGGCAGACTTTTCGGAGTGCTGATAGTACTTTTCGGCGTGATAAAGCTCATCGGCTACTTTTCAAAAGATCTCTACCGCCTTGCATTCCAGCATGACCTGGCACTTGGGTTACTTCTGATAGTTCTCGGGGGAATAATGCTCATAGATACCAATAATGTCCTGAATATCATCTGTATCGTAGTCGGGATATACATACTGCTTGACAGTCTGCTGAAAATACAGATCGCAATAGACTCCAAGCGCTTCGGTCTGAGCAAATGGTGGCTGATAATGACTGCGGCGATAGTTACGGGTATTGTTGGACTTATGCTGATAATACGTCCTGACGAGGGAGTGAGATTTGCAACTGTTCTGCTGGGAATTTCGCTGATATTTGAGGGTATCCTCAACCTTGTAACTGCTCTGACTGCTGTGAAGATAATGCGCAGCAGTCAGAGCAGCGATGACATTATCGACATAGAAATAAACGAATAGCAATATACCGTGAGCCGAAGCACTGACGGTAAACGGTATTATATATAAATGGTGCAGTATGTTATATACACATACTGCACTTTAATTGGAGGTGCTTTATGTATTCAGAGATCAACCCATATATCGAAAAACTGACTGAACTATCAGACAACAGTAACTCTATCAGTCCCGATATGTACAAAGAGCATAAGGTTTTCCGTGGACTTCGTGACCTTAACGGAAACGGAGTAGTCACAGGTCTTACCGAAATATCTCGGATAAAGGCAAAGAAAAAAACTCCCGATGGTGATGTTCCATGTGAGGGACAGCTTTTTTATCGTGGAATCAGTGTCCGTGACATAGTAGGCGGATTCTGGAACGAGCAGCGCTTCGGCTTTGAGGAGACCGTGTATCTTCTGTTGTTCTCAAAGCTGCCCGACGCTAAAGAGCTTGGGCATTTCTGCCGTACTCTTGCTTATATGCGTACCCTGCCCGATTCGTTTACAAGAGATATGATACTGAAAGCTCCCGGCAGGGATATGATGAATATTCTGTCAAGAACAGTTCTTGCACTTTATGCCTATGACGATGAGCCCGATGATACCTCTACTGCAAATGCTCTCCGTCAGTGTCTGCACCTTATTTCGGTATTTCCCATGCTTGCGGTCTACGGCTATCAGTCATATCTGCACTATCATCTCGGGCAGGACTTGTTTATCCGCAACCCGAGACAGGAGCTTGGAACTGCGGAAAATCTTTTGCATATGCTGAGAGAAAACGGCGAATATTCAGAGCTTGAAGCCCGTATACTCGACCTTGCACTTGTTCTTCATGCGGAGCATGGCGGCGGAAATAATTCCACATTCACAACTCATGTCGTCACATCATCGGGAACTGATACATATTCCGCAATAGCTGCGGCACTCGGTTCACTGAAAGGTCCTCGTCACGGCGGTGCAAATATCAAGGTGGTGAAAATGTTCGACGATATGCAGCAGACGATCGACACAAGCGACAGGTCTGCGGTCAGGGAATATCTTACGAAACTGCTCGATAAGGAAGCCTTCGACTGTGCAGGGCTTATCTACGGAATGGGACACGCTGTTTACTCGAGATCAGACCCGAGAGCTGATATCCTTAAACAGTGTGCCAAGGCTTTAGCAGTTGAAAAGGGCAACGAGGAAGAATTTGCACTGTTTGAGTATGTGGCAGAGACAGCTCCCGAGCTTATCGCCGAGAAGCGAAAAATGTACAAGGGAGTCAGCCCGAATGTTGATTTTTACTCGGGACTGATCTACCGTATGCTTGGTCTGCCTTACGAATTGTTTACGCCTTTATTTGCCGTTTCGAGGATAACAGGCTGGAGCGCTCACCGCATCGAGGAGATACAAAACAACGGGAAAATAATACGTCCTGCGTATATAAGCGTAAAGCCGGAGAGCAAGTATATACCTATCAACAGGAGGCAGTGACGGGGTATGAAAAAGCTCATTCTTTTGATCATACTGCTTTTTGCAGTCATGGACGTAGCTTTAATGTGGCTGTTGGTGAGAGGTGCAGATATGGAAACGACCGAACGGGCGGAGAGAAACGAAAAGGCTATTGAATTCTGGAAAAGTCACTGTGTTAATGGTAAATGTTCATGAATATATTCCTGATATTGACATTTCTGTTTGCCATCGGAGGAATGACAGGCTGGGTGATAGAGGTGTTCTACCGCAGATTTGTCTCACAGAAGCACTGGGTAAATCCCGGCTTCCTGACAGGCCCATGTCTGCCGCTTTACGGTGAGAGTCTGTGCATTTTATATCTGCTGGCACATTTGGAGGGCTATCTGTATATAGAGCCGGTCTGGTTGGAAAAACTTCTGCTGTTCATTATAATGTCCGCAGCCATAACCGCACTTGAATGCGTCGTCGGAGTAATTATGCTGGCAACTACTCATGTAAGGCTCTGGGACTACAGTGAGCTTCCGGGAAATATCCGCGGCATTATATGTCCGCTATTCACCTTTTTCTGGGGATTGCTCAGTGCAGTGTATTATTTTCTTGTCCACCCTCATATACTTGAAGCACTGGAATGGCTGTCGCAGAATCTGGCTTTTTCATTTGGAATAGGCTTCTTTTACGGTATATTTGTCATCGATCTTGCATACTCAACAAAGATAATAATGAAGATACGCAATTTTGCAGAGGAGAAACAAGTCGTTGTCAGATTGGAGGAGCTCCGTGAGCAGATCAATTACAGCATAGAGCGCAGAAAGCCTAAATTTGTGCTATCAATGAAAACTGAAAGACCGTTCAGGGAGGTGCTTGAAAAATATCTCAATAAGCCATAAACATGACATTTATATTAATTAATATGTGGTCAAAAGAATTGGAGAATATAATTTGACCGATAATTAAGTATATAGTCATATAATTCAAAAGGGGCTGGCTCAAAAGTGAAAAAGAGCCAGCCTCATAATTACGACAGAAAAGAATCTTTTTTTGAAAATCTGAGCAATGCAAAGCAGAGGGTATCGCTACTCTCTGTTTTTTTATGTTAAATTGTGGAAAAATCAGGCGGTCAATTTTTCGTTGGGTTTCTTTTTCTCGAAAAGATATGTTTTCGTTCTTTTTTGAATGATTTTGTTGTAGTACTTTTTGAAGTTGTACGCAAAGCAATGAAAAAGCATTTCGGTTTTGACATTCTTCTTTCCGCGGGTCAAAAATCGTCTGAAGCCATAGTCCTCCTTGAGCACGCCAAAAGCCCCTTCTACCTGTATAGAGCGGTTTATTCTTAGTGTGATTCCCTTTTCGCTTGTGATGTTATCCAGCGACTGCCGGCTGTATTTGTGGAAAAGTTTTGAATGTTCAAGCTTTCTGATGCCGTCCTTGCTTTTGGTGCATTGGTCGCGGTGAGGGCATTGATGACATTTCTCGGTGTAGTAAACTCCCT
>CACWVT010000080.1 GCA_902764345.1 uncultured Ruminobacter sp. | reverse complement strand
AGAGATCCCTAAAAAAACCAGAGATCTCTTCGACTTGTTCGGCATACCTTACCCAAAGAAGCAAATCAAAAATTAGAAACTATGATCTGCGGAGTTAGGTTTTTTTGTGGCCGTATGATTATGTCTATCAATAGCGAAGATGTGTTCCTTGCAATCCTTTCATTATTAATTCTCTCATCGTCACATGATGCAGCAGTATTTCCTGCTTTGTTTATGTTTAACTCAGATAACAGATACAGGCCAAACAAAAACTGTGAAACAAAAAAATTAAAGCCTGTATTCCGCGGGAATACAGGCTTTAAGTCCGAAAGGTAGATAAATCAGTTGAATGATTCGCTGACTATGTCGTTTGATCTGTCCATATAGTTATTTTCATTGCTGTAGTCCTTTGATTCCATAAGCGCCAGACCGTTAACGATAATGAAAAATACTGCGAGAATGGCAATGTATGGTACATGTTTCCTGAAATCAAAGCTGTTGAACTTTTCTATTAGGTTCAGCAAAGGAATGAGCGCAAAAACATAACACAGCGAAAGAGTATTGCTGTACAGAGTGTAAGGACTGACGGCAATGAACAGTACTATGGATGCCAGCATTACGGTGCAGATTATCTTCAGATATGAAAGCTGGCGGTCTTCGGAAAAGTTTCTGAAAAACAGTGGCTTGATTTCCTTAATCATCAGACAGTTGGCCATAAGACTGATAATAACCGAAAGCAGTCCCGCAATTATAAGTATGGAGCGCCATGCATAGCTGCAGTAACTCTGAACTGTTTCGCTGTCACTCAGCCATGAAAAACCGGTTTTGTAGACTATTTCGCTCTGGAACATGGCTGAACCGTATCTTATCCAGTAAATAAGCCCCTTAAAGAGCGGGTAAACGTAAACAGTGCCGAAGCCCCAGTAGTTATATGAATGGTTTACATAGATTTCGGAGTCTTCATTTATTTCCAACTGGTGAACATACGGAATCATTATTACTGCAATTACGGCAAGAGACGTAATGAGACCGCTCACGTTCGGATGAATTGTTTTCTTTATCCAGAGGATAACCGTCGTAATCAACAGAACCCCCCAGGCAGGACTTAGTGCGAGACACCACAGTATTGAAAAGGCGAGGAGGACAGTCCACAGAAATGTTGAACTTCTAGGCTGATTCGATCTGGTAAGTTTAAGTATGCTGACCAGATATCCTGCAACCCCGAGCTGAATATAGGCGTCGGCTCCCAATGCCGTGCTGTACATAAGCCACGGAGACAGCAGAAACAGCACACTGAACCATATCATTGTTGACGGACTGAACAGCTTTGCAAGTTCCTTAAAGATTATAAAGAAGGCCAGAAGTCTTAAAATCACCAGCAGAATCACCGGAGCAATTGTATTTTCCCAAAGATTCATCGGTGATGAGACCAGTACGGTTTTCAGAGAATCTGCGGTAAGATCCAGTGTCTGTTTCGAGTAATGGTTGTATACACCTTCAGAAAGCATGAAATAGCCTTCGGAATTTACATTAAGATTCTGATTAAGACTGTAGAAGCATGCCAGAATTATGTGAAAAATTACGACCGCCGTTATAGCGATGCGTGTAGCTAATGTATTCATGACTTTGTAGTACGCTATGATTGTTGTTATGCAATGTCTTTAAAACTTTAAGGACTCGGCCTTGTATTAAATGTTTAAGGATAATGCCTCATTGTAACAGCGGATTACCGGAAATAATTTTCCGAGGATAATCCTCACAAGGTAATTGTCGTTTAAATCACTCTTTTTTGTCAATATCAAAAAAGTTAATAATTAATTTGTATAAGCTTAGGTATTATGAGGTAACGGTCACAATATATCTGAATGTTTTATTGCAAAAATGATAATTATTTAATAAAACATTCGAATCTAATTCTGAAGTTTATGCAAAAAACCTGCCTAAGACAGTGGTAATCAGTGTAAAACCGCAAATTTTTGCCATATTTAAGGCCATTAAAGCTCTTGTGGTGAGTAGTATGAAAAACATGCTATACATCACATAAAATCCATAATTAGTGTATAATTAATGCCATTACGTAACTGAATTTTTAATAAACCGAAAGACGGTTCGGACTCCACTGATTTTTATTCCCGTTTTGAGACTTTGAGGTGGGCCGGACATTTTTGATGTCATGACTTTTGTGAGAGGTGCCATACCATGCCTATTATGATTCCTGATGCATTACCTGCCGCCAGTGTTTTAACCGCTGAAAAGGTGTTTGTTATGACTGAGAGCCGGGCCGTGCATCAGGATATACGACCTTTAAAGCTGCTGATTCTTAATTTAATGCCTAAGAAAATTGAAACTGAAACCCAGTTTCTCCGCAAGCTTTCAAATACTCCCATTCAGGTGATTGTTGATCTTCTGCGTATAGATGATCATGTTTCCAAAAATACTCCAAAAGCTCACCTGGATACCTTTTATCAGAGATTTGATGACGTACGTGATCAGTATTACGATGGCATGATTATTACCGGTGCTCCGCTTGGTAAGGTGCCTTTTGAAGAAGTTAAATACTGGGACACTCTTGTGGAAATCATGAAGTGGTCAAAGGAGCATGTAACATGCACCATGTTTAACTGCTGGGCAGTACAGGCTGCACTTAACGTGTTCTATGATCTTCCAAAGCAGACCAGAAGCGTGAAACTGTCAGGCGTGTATAAGCACAGAAGATCAACCAGCTCTGATCCTTTAATCAGAGGTTTTGACGATTTCTTCCTGGCACCGCATTCACGTTTTGCAAATTTTGAAACCAAGTACATTGAGGAAAATACCGATCTCGAAATTCTGGCTGATTCCGATGAAACCGGTGTTTATCTTGCCGTGTCTCCTGACAGAAGTCAGGTGTTTGTTACCGGTCATCCGGAATATGACGCTCAGACTTTGGACAACGAATACAGAAGAGATATTAATGCGGGGCTCAATCCGTCAATTCCGGTAAATTATTACCCTAACAATGATCCGCAGAACGTACCGCTCTGTACATGGAAGAGTCATGCATACCTGCTTTTTGCAAACTGGATTAACTATTACGTATACCAGAACACCCCATATGATCTCGAAACAAAGAGAAAGTCTGCATAGGACGTAATTCACGGATTTTTATCATCATCTCAGTTTTATTCGGGTACGGCAGAGCATAATATGAAAAACCTTAGGGAATCAACACTGAAAGCGGCTATTGAAAAGGAACTTGCAGAACGTATACTGGTTCTCGACGGGGCCATGGGAACAATGATACAGTCATACGGTCTGACCGAGCAGGATTACCGCGGTGAGATTTTTAAGGACTCGGAGTGCGATCTCAAGGGCTGTAATGATCTGCTGTGTCTGACCAGACCTGACGTGATATCGTCCATTCATCAGGCCTATCTGGAAGCCGGTGCCGACATTATTGAAACCAACAGCTTCAATGCAACACCGATCCCGCTGTCTGATTACAATGTATCAGAGCATACATATGAAATAAATAAAACCTCAGCGGTTCTTGCCAAAAAGGCTGCTGCAGCCATGACTGAGAAGACGCCTGAGAAACCTCGCTTTGTGGCAGGTGTACTGGGACCTACAAACAGAACCTGTTCCATTTCTCCTGATGTAAATGATCCGGGGGCAAGAAACGTTACCTTTGATGATCTTGTCGAAGGTTATGCTTTGGCAACGGAAGGACTTCTTGACGGTGGTGCAGATCTTATCATCATCGAAACAATATTCGATACTCTTAACGCCAAGGCTGCCGTTTATGCTGTTGAAAGCGTATCGGAAAAGCGCGGTATCGAAATTCCGGTGATGATTTCCGGAACCATAACTGATGCTTCAGGCCGAACCTTGTCCGGACAGACAGTTGAGGCCTTCTACAACAGTCTCCGCCATGCAAGACCGGTTTCTTTCGGTTTTAACTGTGCGTTGGGACCTGCGGAACTGGAACCGTATGTTGCTGAAATATCTGGTATCTGCGAGACCTATGTGTCGGTTCATCCAAATGCGGGGCTTCCTAATGCCTTCGGCGGCTATGACCTCACTGCGGAGCAGATGCAGGTATACATCAGAAAGTGGGCTGAGTCAGGTTACCTTAATATAGTGGGTGGATGCTGCGGTACGACGCCAGCTCACATCAAATCCATTGCCGATGCCGTGAATTCACTGCCTCCGAGAAAGATTCCGGATCTGCCTGTTGCGTGCCGTTTAAGCGGTCTTGAGTCACTCAACATTACCCCGGAATCATTGTTCATAAACGTCGGTGAAAGAACAAACGTGACCGGCAGTGCCAGATTCAGACGTCTCATCAAAGAAGAAAAGTTTGATGAGGCAATTGAAGTGGCCAGGGTTCAGGTAGAAAACGGGGCTCAGATCATTGATATTAATATGGATGAGGGCATGATTGATGCCAAGTCATCCATGATTAAGTATCTCAATCTTATAGCGTCAGAACCTGAGATTTCAAAAGTACCGATTATGATTGACTCTTCCAAATGGGAAGTCATTGAGGCGGGACTTAAGTGTGTTCAGGGAAAGGGTATCGTAAACTCCATTTCCATGAAAGAAGGTGTGGAGAAGTTTCTTGATCATGCACGAGTCGTAAGACGCTACGGCGCAGCCGTGGTTGTCATGGCCTTTGATGAGGTGGGGCAGGCCGACACTTATGACCGTAAGATAGAAATCTGTACAAGAGCATATAAGCTCCTGACTGAAGAAGTCGGTTTCCCTCCGGAAGACATTATTTTTGACCCTAACATCTTTGCCGTGGCAACAGGTATAGAGGAGCATGACAACTATGCTCTTGATTTTATCAATGCGGTGAAGACAATAAAGGAAACTTTGCCTCATGCCATGATTTCTGGTGGTGTGTCAAACGTATCGTTCTCATTCCGCGGCAATGAACCTTTAAGGCAGGCAATTCACACCGTATTCCTGTACTATACCATCAAAAACGGTATGGACATGGGAATTGTGAATGCCGGACAGCTGTCGGTGTATGATGACATTCCGAAGGAGCTGAGAGATAAGGTAGAAGCCGTAATTCTGAATACACATAAGGGCGCTACAGATGAACTGCTGGCCATAGCGGAAAAATACCGTGCCGGAGGTTCGTTAAAGAAGGATGAATCTCAGATTGATTTGTCATGGCGCAATGAGCCGGTGGAAAAAAGAATTGAATATGCCCTGGTTAAAGGTGTTACCGAATACATTGATCAGGACGTTGAGGAAGCCCGTCTTAAGGCTGCCAGTCCGGTTGAAGTGATTGAAGGTCCGCTGATGGCCGGCATGAATGTGGTGGGGGATCTTTTCGGTGAAGGAAAGATGTTCCTGCCTCAGGAAGCAGAGCAAATCAGGCTCCGGAAGCAACGGCAAGATCCTGATGGCCACGGTAAAGGGTGACGTACACGATCTCGGTAAGAATATAGTATCTGTCGTTCTGCAGTGTAATAACTATGAAATTATTGATCTTGGCGTTATGGTGCCGTGTGAAAAGATCATTGAAACAGC
This sequence comes from uncultured Ruminobacter sp., assembly GCA_902764345.1. Lineage (GTDB taxonomy): Bacteria > Pseudomonadota > Gammaproteobacteria > Enterobacterales > Succinivibrionaceae > Ruminobacter. Next base: position 5,745 of record CACWVT010000080.1, on the reverse strand, counting down.
AATTAAGGAAAAGGTTGATCTTATCGGACTTTCCGGACTTATAACACCTTCCCTTGATGAAATGGTTCATGTGGCACAGGAGCTGGAAAAGGCAGGCCTGAAGATTCCGGTAATGATTGGCGGTGCAACCACTTCCAAGGCACATACCGCAGTTAAGCTTGAGAAGGAATACAGTGCACCGATCGTGTATGTTAATAATGCCAGCCGCGGTGTTACCATTGCGCAGAGTCTGCTGTCCAAGGAACTAAAGCCGGCATTTGTAAGAAAGCTCAAGGAAGAATACGCATTTGCAAGACACATTCATGAACTGAAGTATTCAAAGATTCAGACCGTGTCATTTGCTGACGCAAATGCCAATGCAATCAGGACTGATTTTGCCGCAACCAAGGCACCGATGCCTAAGTTTTTAGGTGTAAAGGTTCTTGATCTGTCTGTTTCTGAATTAATCAGGTTTATCGACTGGCAGGCTTATTACAGATCATGGGAATACAAGCAGGATTACCGTAAACTGCTGGGAGGCCTTTCTATAGACACGGAGGCGGATCTCATTAATGAAAACGGTGAAAAGACTGCTTCCGTCCCTGAAAACGCCAGCGAACCGGCAGTAAGTCTTTATTTCGACTCCGTGAAAATGCTTAAGCGCATGGAGTCGGAAAATCTTCTGGGAATAAAGGCGGTTTTCGGTTTATTCAAGGCTCACCGCGAAGGCTTTAATGATGTGGTTCTGGAGACCGAAGACGGTGAATACAGATTCAATTTCCTGAGAGACCAGCGTGATCTGTCATCAAGACAGCAGGCTAACGGATCATTGGCTGATTTTATTGATGTGTGTGATGATGCCGTGGGAGCCATGGCAATCAATGCCGGTATTAATCTTGAAGATACCGTCAGGAAATTTAATGATGAAGGCGACATATATTCCAGCATGCTGGTTCAGAATCTCAGTTACCGTCTGGCAGAAGCCGCTTCAGCATATGTGCATTATCTGATTCGTACTGAATACTGGGGCTACAGCAGTGAACCTTTAAACGTTGATGATATTCTGAGCGGGAAGTTTGTCGGAATAAGACCGGCGATAGGCTATCCGTCATGTCCTGATCATAAGGCTAAACTGGCATTATGGGATGTTATGAAGGTAGAGGAGAATATAGGTCTCAGAATAACCGACGGATACATGATGAGCCCCGTAAGTGCTGTATGTGCTTATATCTTTGCAAACAGTGATGCGAAATACGTATCCAATGAATGTATCATGCCTGATCAGCTTGAGGATTATTCAGGAAGGACTGGAACCGAAATTGCAGAACTTGAAAAGCTTCTGAGAAATCATTTAGGTTATATTCCTGAGGGGGCCGAATCCAATGAGGATGGTTCGTAGGCATTAAATTGTTGCATATTTAGGCTATTGTGGATAAGTTGTATGTTTTTTATTCATCCACAGAACTGTGTATAAACTATTGTGAATATCTTGCTGAAAAGGTATCTGTATCTGATTTAGCATGTTGTTAAACAATAATTGTATCTGTTTTGTATTTTATCAGTATGTAATGTTTGCTGATAAATGTTTTGATGGCTGTGGAAAACTCTTTTGATATTGAGATTTTTCTGATTGTTTTTCAGCTTCAGCAGTCATTGTGCGGCAGTCATAAACAAAAGCCGGCTTTAAGCATTCGCAATCCATATTTTTGAAGATATCGGTACTTCAAAAATATGGAACGAAGTGATGATGCTGCGAATGGCATAACGAACCGGCTTCCTGACTAAAATAACACAGGATTATGTAAAGTCATGATATGCCGTTATCAGGCAATTTCATCATCAAGGTTAAGGTCGGCAATGAGTTCCTTGGCCTTAACGATATTGCAGTCAGTGTTTGTCAGCGGGAAAATCGCCAGTTCAATGTTGGAGCTTTCCAGATTTTCAGCCCAGCGTTCAATAAAGATTGCAAGAGAAATGGACTGAGGTTCATAGCCTGCGACGTCGATATTCTGTTCTGCGTAGTACTTTGCGTAGTTTTCATGGCACCACACCGGAATCACGTTAATCGGAGCACTGTTTTCCTCATCTCCCTCAGTTTCCATAAACAGAATACCTTCACTGTTCTTAAGAACAAAAAGTTCAAGACCTTTCTGAATGTTCTTGGTGAAGTACTGATATCTGTAGTCGGCATTAAGCTTCAGTGCGGCCTGATACTCTCTGTCTGTTAATTGATATGACATGTTAATTTCCTCTTCAATTTCAAATGATTAGTTTTTCAATATTTTATCCAGAAACTGTCCGGTGTAGGAGGTTTTTACCTTTGCAACCTGTTCCGGAGTTCCTTCCGCGATGATTCTGCCACCGCCTTCTCCGCCTTCAGGTCCAAGATCAATTATGTGATCGGCAGACTTGATGACGTCAAGATTATGTTCAATAACCACGATGGAATTTCCCTGATCCCTAAGTCTGAACAACACCTGCAGTAACATGTTTACATCCTGAAAATGGAGTCCTGTGGTAGGTTCATCGAGAATGTAAAGGGTTTTACCGGTATCCTTGCGGGACAGTTCCTTTGCAAGTTTGATTCTCTGAGCCTCTCCGCCGGACAGAGTAGTGGCCGGCTGCCCCAGGCGAATGTACGAAAGTCCCACGTCTGACAGTGTCTGCAGTTTTTTACGCAGAGGCGGGATGGCATCAAAAAACTCAAGAGCCTCAGCCACAGTCATGTTTAGCACGTCGGATATGTTTTTACCCTTGTAGGTTATGTCCAGTGTTTCCTTGTTATACCTCTTTCCGCCGCATTCATCGCATGTCACGAAAACATCTGGCAGGAAGTTCATTTCAACCTTTATGATGCCGTCTCCCTGACAGGCTTCACAGCGTCCTCCCTTTATGTTAAAGGAGAATCTTCCAGCCGTATACCCTCGTGCCCTGGCTTCCTGTGTCTGAGCAAACAGTTCCCTTATAGGCGTAAAGAAATCCACATATGTGGCACAGTTTGACCTTGGGGTTCTTCCAATAGGAGTCTGGTCAACGTTAATTACCTTATCAAAGAGCTCCAGGCCGTCAATGTCTCCGTATGGAGCCGGTTTTATGTTAACCGCACCGTTAAGCCTGCGCTGGGCTATTGCATACAGGGTATCATTGATGAGAGTTGATTTACCGCTGCCTGAAACTCCGGTTATGCATGTAAGGAGTCCGCGTGGGATTTTTAAGTCCACGCCTTTGAGATTATGTCCGGTGGCATTGGTGATGCAAAGATACTTCCCGTCACTTTTTTTTCTTTTTGGGACCGGAATACGGCATCTGCCGCTCAAATATTTGCCCGTAACGGACGTTTCGGATTTTATGATGTCTTCAACCGAACCCTCGGCAACGATCGTCCCTCCGTGCTCGCCTGCTCCGGGACCTATGTCGATTATATGATCGGCACGTCTTATGGTATCCTCATCATGCTCAACGACGATGACGGTATTGCCAAGATCTCTGAGGTGATACAGTGATTCAAGCAGTTTGGTGTTGTCACGCTGGTGAAGTCCTATGCTCGGTTCATCGAGAACATACATTACCCCCGTAAGTCCGGAACCAATCTGGCTGGCGAGTCTTATTCTCTGAGCTTCACCGCCGGACAGGGTTTCGGCTGAGCGTGATAGAGTCAGATAGCTTAATCCCACGTTTACCAGAAATGAGAGACGTTCCCTGATTTCCTTTAACACTTTTGCGGCAATCTGTTCCTGTTGGGGGGTTAGCGGAAGACTGTTAAAAAACTCAAGACATTCGGCAATGGTGAGATTACACAGATCAGGAAGATTTTTGTTGTTAACAAATACGTGACGATATGCCTTTTTGAGTCTTGCTCCATTACATTCAGGGCATGGAACCGTGGTGAGGTATCGTGTATATTCGTCACGTTCATAGTCTCTGGCAGCCTGGTATTTTTTGGTCATTTGCGGCACTATGCCTTCAAATGATTTTTGTGTTTTGAATTCTGAACCGCTGCGGAATTTCTGAACAACTTCAATTTCCTCATTACCTGTGCCGTAGAAGATGATGTTCATTATTTTGGAACTGAGTTTGTTAAGCGGTACGTCCAGACTGAATCCGTACTGTTTGGAAAGAGCACTTATTGTGGCAAAGTTAAAGGTGGATGTCGGAGACCATCCTTTAATGGCTCCTTCCCTTATTGAAGCCTTGTCGTCCACGATGAAGGCTTCGGGTGTAAATACTTCCTGAACTCCGAGCCCCAGACAGCACGGGCAGGCTCCTGCAGGATTGTTGAACGAAAAGTTGCGCGGTTCGATTTCCGAAACAGAGTAGCCACATTCCGGGCATGAATATTTCGCGGAAAATTCCAGCGGTTCAAAGTCATCAGTCATGGACACCACTGACGCAAGTCCGTCACTGAGTTTCAGCGCTCTTTCGAGAGAATCTGAAATTCTGATTCTTGTGGTCTCGTCTGATTTGATTTTTAGTCTGTCCACTATGACTTCAATAGTATGTTTCTTCTGCAGATCCAGAGTAGGGGGATCACTGAGATCATAAGTGTCATTATCAATGCGTACCCTGATATATCCGTCTCTTGCCAGATTATCAAGGAGAACTTTATATTCACCTTTGCGGTTACGTACAACCGGAGACAGAATCATTACCTTGGAGCCCTCAGGAAGTCCAAGTGATGAGTCAATCATCTGCTTAATGGTCTGAGCCTTAAGAACATATCCGTGTTCAGGACAGCGGGCCTCGCCTATTCTGGCGTACAGAAGACGCAGGTAGTCATAGATTTCGGTTATGGTGCCAACGGTTGAACGGGGATTATGGGATGTGGATTTCTGCTCTATTGATATAGCGGGAGAAAGGCCCTCAATCATTTCAACATCAGGTTTGTCCATCAGCTGAAGAAACTGACGGGCATATGAGGACAGAGATTCAACGTATTTTCTCTGACCTTCAGCATATAGTGTGTCAAATGCCAATGATGATTTACCGGAGCCTGAAAGTCCGGTAATTACGCAGAATTTATTCTTGGGGATGCGTAAACTGATGTTCTTCAGATTATGGGTTTTTGCCCCTTTTATTATAATTTCGTTATTCATTGTCTTTGTATTGTTCCTGCGCTTGATAATTTAAAATGCTTCTTCCGCTCTGTGTCTATTGTACATGAGTTACTGACTTTATGTTATGTTCATCAGGAGCTTATGACTGTAACTGCCATTCTTATTCAGTGCAGGTTTTGCCATCATGATAATCACGTTGGCTCAATCATTAATTTTATGTGATCGCTGATTCCTGATGTACTTCTTCCTACTCGCATCTATGACTTTCAGGAAAAAGTATTCGTCATCCGGATAACCGTAACCATGTCGTCTTATGGTCTTGATCTTCTGGTTGATTCCTTCAATTTTACCAGAGGATATTTTATAGGTGGCATGGGCAATGATTCCCTCAAAATGATTATTGAGAAGTTGACTGAACCAAATGAAATGTTTATTGTTTGTCGCCTGACAGATTTCCATTATGTTTCCGATTTCTTTAGCCATTTTTGCTTCATCTGTCATCTTATAAGCCTGTAATACCTTCTCTTTTACCAGATCAAGAGTGAATAACAGTTTATTCTGTTTAAGCAGTTCGTTGTATTTAGCTTCGTATCCTCTTTGGCGTTTAATATTATCAGTCTTAAACAGGGAACTGCCTTTATGAATTATTCTATCCTCATCGGCATCTTTGTCCTTCTTCTGCAGAGTTGAACGATTGGAGGTTAGTATGTAT
>CACWVT010000079.1 GCA_902764345.1 uncultured Ruminobacter sp. | reverse complement strand
TAAAGAGAATTTTTTAAAAACATGGGAATAAATGTGATATTTAATGGTTTTATGATGAGATTCGCCCTAGTTATAAACTAGGGCGTGCGGAGTTTAGGAAAAAAAGAGACTGCATCTCATGCAGTCTCCCTTTCTAATATCACATATCAAAAAAATTCAATACCAACAATAAATCAGAATACTAATTTAATAACTTGGCAATATCCTCTAATGACTGATCAAATTCGGCACCGTCATTGTTCTTGAATACGTGAACTTCACCGATGTCGGTAGGCATGTTGAAGTTGCAGCGGGAAATATATTCGTCCCAGTGTTCAAGCTTCCAGGTATCACGACTTGAGTTTCTCTCAATCATACGACGATGACATGTTTCAGGTGAAGTTTCTACCCAGATGATTACCAATCTGGCACCAATCTTGGCAAGCTTGGCCCTTAAGTCAGCCACGTATGCTGGATCTCTGATTTCACGGGTGAACGGAGCATTGATTAACACATTATCTTCATATTCAAGTGCTTCAAATGCCAGATCAAGAACAGCATAATATTCGTAGTCACGAATATTTTCTTCAAAGAAATCAGAACTGCGGTTGTATTCCTGATTTGCTACCTTAAAGATCTGCTTTGAAAGAACGATTAAAGTATCTTTATCAAGATAAACCACATGATCAAGTCTCTTGGCAATAGACTTTGACACATAAGTCTTTCCGCAAGCTGGAGGAGAGGTTACAAGAATTAAACTTTTCATAGATATGCTTCACTAAAAATTTTTAATACAAAAAGGTATACGCAAGTCGTTTTATACAAACACACAGTCTTTCAAACACCTGTCAGACCGTGATAAAAATCCAACTTCTAAGAATTTTCATTCATCCTGCTAATATTATCACTTATATGGCCATTTTAGCAATTGGCCTTTGATATTTTATAAAAAAAAGTTCCATACTCGCCTTGGCAGAGTATAAAAATGCAGATTTTTTAAATACTTATATATATCTTTTTAAAATTTTGTGTACCGTCATACGTCATTTTGAGATTAAACGCTCACCTAAATAATCCTCCTCATTCTGATTACAATATCATGGCGAATCCTCAGAAAAACACAGTCAATCACCTTCACCGGAATGGTATCCTGGCTCTCCGCCATAATCCGTATAGATGTTTTAATAAAAAAGGACTAAAAAATAATATAAGTGCTTTCACTCCTGTCTTTAAAACCTCAATCCTTGATAAAGACACGGTATACCCTCGCATCATCGGAAAATTTATTTTTAATCTTATGAGATCCGGTGTTGACATTTTTAATTTTTGGATTTAACATAATTCATATCGGTAAGATATGAATTACATAAACAAAACAAGATAATAAGGAAAAACAATAATGGGTATTCATAATAACGTAACCGAACTGGTTGGTCGCACACCACTCGTTCGTCTCAATAAAATTGAGAAAAACAATAACCTTGAAGCAGAAATCGTAGTTAAGGTCGAATCTTTTAACCCTTCAGGATCCATCAAGGATCGAATCGCACTGGCAATGATTGAAGACGCCGAGCGTAAAGGAATCATCAAGGAAGGAGCAGTCATCATCGAACCTACCAGCGGTAACACCGGTATCGGTCTTGCCCTGTTCGCATCTGCCAAAGGCTATAAAGCCATTCTGACCATGCCTGAAACCATGAGTATTGAACGTCGCAATCTTCTTAAAGCTTACGGAGCACAGGTTGAACTCACAGAAGGCAACAAAGGTATGAAAGGTGCCATCGCCAGAGCTCACGAACTTGCTGAAACAATACCGAACAGCTTTATTCCTAGTCAGTTCACCAATCCGGCCAATCCTGAAATTCATTACAATACCACCGGTCCTGAAATCTGGGAAGACACCGATGGCAGGGTTGATATCTTTGTCGCCGGTGTAGGTACCGGCGGTACACTTACCGGAACCGGTAAATACCTCAAGGAAAAGAATCCTAACGTGAAGGTTGTGGCTGTAGAGCCCGCAAGCTCACCTGTTCTCTCAAAGGGAGTAAGCGGCTCACATAAGATTCAGGGGATTGGAGCAGGTTTTGTTCCTGACACTCTCGACACCGGCATTTATGATGAAATCATCGCCGTAGAAAATGAAAGTGCCTTTGAAGCAGGCAGGGAAATCGCCAGAACCGAAGGTCTTCTGGTAGGTATTTCCTCAGGTGCAGCTCTTCATGCAGCCAAGGAACTTGCAAAGAGACCTGAAAATCAGGGTAAGCGCATTGTCGTAATTCTCCCTGATACCGGTGACAGATATCTTTCAACCCAGCTTTTTGAAAACTGATATCTTAAAGTCTGAAACACTGACTGTTTATGCGAAGAAGACGGGAATTCCCCGTCTTCTTCCGTTTATGCATCGCTAAAACCTGATATCCCTAACCCACGTCATCAAAGCTTTCTCAAAAATCCGCATTTCTCTGCTTGTTCCTTTGTGAACCGACATCATATAATTCAAATACTAATCCCCCAAAACCGGTTCCAGGCAAAGAATAATGCACGAAACATCGGAAGGTTTAATAATGGCAAACTGTTATTTTATCGACTTTGAAAATGTTCACAATACGGGACTTAAGGAACTCAGCGGTCTGAACGCCGACGACCTCATTTACATTTTTTATACCGGAAACTCGGAAAACATTACTTTGGACAACGTGGACCTACTGAACAGAACACGCTGCTCCTACGAACTTATCAAGGTGCCGGCAGGCTCCCAGTCTCTTGACATGCATCTTATCTCATTTGCGGGATACACCCTCGGCGTCAACGGGAAAAAATACACCTACGTCGTAATCAGCAAAGACAAGGATTATGACAACATAATCAGCTTCTGGAATAAAAGATGCGGAGTTTCCATAAAAAGAGCGGAAACAATTAATACCAAGGCTCAGGGTAAAAAACAGGTAACGGAAGCCGCTCAAAAGCCGACTGCAGTTCCGATACCTGCGGTCAAGGAGAATGTCCCTACCGTTGAGGCATCTGCGGCCAAGGAGAATACCCCGACCGTCCAGGCACCTGCAGCTAAAGAAAATACCCCGACCGTCCAGGCATCTGCAGCCAAGGAGAATACTGTTGCCGTCCGGGTTCCGGTAATGTCCTCGAAAATCGCTAACATTCCGGAAATCACGTCAGTGATGAAAAACTCAGGATATCCAGATGACCTGATAAATAAGACCAATACCATCGTGGTTGCATGTGCGGGAGGGGAAATGCCGCTCAGCAGCATTCATTTTAATCTCAAAAATGAAACTGAAAAATTCGCTGAACTTTACAAACTGATCAAACCCGCGGCTCAGAAATACATTAAAAGCCTCAATAAGGGCGATACCAATGTTTCGTCCTCCCAAAAATCTCCTCTTAATGAAAAGGTTAAAAAGGTGCTTCGCGATCATAACTTCTCAAAAACGGCTTCTAACAAGGCCGCTACGATTATATGCGGTTTGAGCACCAGAAAGGATGCGAAAATGCAGATTTACAGACAGCTTGTATCCGAATACGGACAAGAAAAAGGACTTTCCATTTACCGGACGGTCAAATCACTGCTTTAACCTTTATCTCTCGAATTGAGATCCCCTGTGGATTCCGGGTACGGCGTGCCCAGAATCCTTTCTTAAAAATAATATGACACATCCGGACGATTGTTCTATCATAAAAGGGCTGACCGTAAAATCGTCAGTTCAGGTACCTTTCACCACCTACTGAGGCAGTACTTATGACAGACAGAGAGCTGGCAGAACTCATAGCCTATACGGCTGACCGCATGTACAGATGCGGAGCTGAAACAAGATTAATCATTCAGACCTCGGAAAGAGTGGCTAGGGCCTACGGCCGTCCTGCAACCGTGGTGGTAACACCGGAAATGATAGGCGTTAAGCTGAGAACGGACGAAGGAAACGAAACGGTAACAGAATGTTCAACCTTTACCAGAATAGACAGAGGCGGACTCAATATGCACAATCTGGTTACTTACACCAGACTGTGTCAGGAAGCGGAAAAAGGGAATTTAAGTTTCGAGGAGCTTAAGCAAAAACTTTCAGAAATACGCTCCTATCCGTATAATCCATTTCTTATGACATTCCTTATCGGGATAGCTACCGCCTGCTTCTCCTTCATTAACGGAGGGGATCTTTATACCGGCATCACGGCAATGCTTGCCGGGTCAATAACCATGGCGGTCAAACTGCTGTTGCAGAAATATCATCTCTTTGACATGTTTATTTTTACGGTTTGCGGATTTACCGGCACCGTCAGCTCCTACCTTATCGGAACCCATCTGTTTGAATTAACCCGATACAACCTGGCGGTAGCAATGGTGGTAAGCCTGCTTCTTCTGGTTCCCGGATTCCCGTTCATCAACGGCATACTTGATTTATTTAAAGGATACATATCCATGGGCACCGTCAGGCTGATTCACACAATCATTCTGGTAGCATCAGTGTGCCTGGGAATAATTCTGGCCTTCTCAATACTCCCGATAAACGGCTGGTAACGCTTGACTCACACCACCGGCCTGTTGCGGTAAAAAAGAAGTGCAGGCATTGCTATGCCCATGCCTATTGCCAAAAGTACGGATGTCGTAATTATGCCGTTTTCAAAAAATGCCTCTATAAGAGCAGACCTGTCCTCATCCGGATCATGCATTTTGATGACTGACAGAAGCGTTAAATAAGCGTACTTACCCGGGATTATGGGAACAATGCTTGCCACGGTAAACACTGGTCGTGGAACCCTTAACCGTGGCGCTATGAATATGAACATCACGCTGATAATAATGCTGCCGACAAATGAAGCTCCGATTATTCCTATACTGAATTCATTTATGCATATGGTTCTGGACAGATGAGCAACGGCTCCGCCTAAAGCCACCAGAGGCAGAAAACGCACCGGCGTTGAAAAAATCATGGCAAAAACAACTGCAGGAACGGCACTGAATATAAAATCAAGAATGTACTGGGTAACGGTCATGACATATCCCCCTTAAACCCAAGAATGTCCCCAGCCATCCTCGCAGGATGCACACTCAGACAGTAACCAATTATACATAAAAAAAACATATCCTGGTATCGGAGACAGAATCATACAATCAAATTCGATATTTCACGAATTTTGGCACCTGATTGCCGATAATATCCCAGACTCCATAAAAAAGTGAATATGCTAATTGAATTTAGACATCAATTTTATTCAAAAAAAACAGGCAAAAGTAGTGAAGGCCCATAGGAAATTTTCCTCATCACCGGCTAAAAGAAGATCTGTCTGTTAAAAAAGAGGCAGTATACGGATTATATTCATGGAGAAGAGGGAAACAAGCCGAATCAAAATACAGCCATAAAAACAGTCCCGGATAAATCCCGGACTAAATTCCGATACATGACATCACTTAATCATTGAAGCATGTTCATGAACGATTTTTAACAGTAATATAGGGGATAGCCTGACAATTAAATACGGGATGGGGACAGAGTAAAAACTCATTTCCACAGAAACGAAAAAACCGACCTTAAAGGTCGGTTAATGATGTAGTGGCGGAACGGACGGGGCTCGAACCCGCGACCTCCTGCGTGACAGGCAGGCATTCT
>CACWVT010000078.1 GCA_902764345.1 uncultured Ruminobacter sp. | reverse complement strand
GATCCCTAAAAAAACCAGAGATCTCTTCGACTTGTTCGGCATACCTTACCCAAAGAAGCAAATCAAAAATTAGAAACTATGATCTGCGGAGTTAGGGTTATTGATAATTTATGTTTTATTCTGGAGTAACAGGAAGTTTGATTCCCAGTTTCTCGGCCTTGTTTTTCAGGTCTTTGTCAACAACTGTGGCAATACATGAATCAGACCAGACGTTTAGTGCGGTTTCAATCATGTCAAGAACGGCGTAAATTGGGAAAATGATACCAAGAAGCTCGATCGGAACGCCCATTGAAGACAAAAGACTTGCGGACAGGAAGTAGCATCCCATAGGTACTCCGGCATTGCCGATGGCGGCAAGGGAGGCAATGCCCACCCACATTATGAGCAGGGTAGAACCGATCTGGGCACCGTCATTCTGCATGAGGTACATTACGGTGGTGAGAATGAATGCCGCACATCCGTTCATGTTGATGGTGGTACAGATAGGCAGTACAAATCTTGATACCTTAGGATTGATGCCGTTGTTCTTTTCGGCGCATTCCATGGTTATCGGCAGGGTGGCTGCCGAAGATTTTGAGAAAAATGCCACGGTCAGTGCATTGAACATGCCACTGAAGATTTTCAGCGGATTAAGCTTTTTAATCAGCAGGAATCCCGGAAGAATTATAAGTCCCTGAATCAGGTTTGCTCCGACAACTACGGTAAAGTAGGATGCCAGACCGCCAATCTGCAGACCGGAACTGAACTGTTCCACGCATACGGAAATAAAACCGAAAAGTCCCAGAGGCAGGATAAGGATAATCCATTTGATTATTATGAAAATAATCTCCTGAAAACCTGAAAGCAGGCTGAGGATGCATTCACGGTTTTTGTCATTGCGCATGTATCTGATGGCAATACCGGTGATAATCGCAATCAGCAGCACGCTGAGGATGTTGCCGTTTACCAGCGGGGCCAGAATGTTGTCAGGGAATACGTTGACGAAATATTCAAGATAATCCTTTTTGTCGCTGAGACCCACGTCTGAAAGCAGAAGTTCTTCCGAACTCTGGCGGACATAGTTTTCCGGAGAGATGAATGCATAAAGCAGTGCCGCCACGGATGCCGCAAGAACGGTGGTGGTTACGGTGTAGGTCAGGGTTCTCTTCCACAGGGCCTTGGATACCGCAGAGGTGCCCAGGGTTGCCAGGGTAAGACACAGTGTTACCGCGATGATTGGCACGCTGACGAAACTGAACATCCTGATAAAGATGTCGGAAATGAATTTGGCGGCGGTTAGTCCCGCGGGGGTCGGGAAAAGACCGTTAATGACGCCAAGGGTAATGGCTAAAATGTAAAACCCCATGTATTTCCAGCTGGTGTGCTGTCGGGGAGTTGGTTTAGTGTCGGTCATGAAGTCTCCTCTTTCCGAATACGTATGACTGATTAAAAAACATCGTGTTTTCATTATAGGTAAAAAAGGCCGGGTGAGTTCAGCCTTTTTGTCTGGGATTTGAGGTTCTGCGCGTTTTAAATTCCGTTTTCAGGAAGCGGCGCATGCTCAACGTTTCCTGAATATTACCTGTAGATATCGGTGGAAATATAGTGTTCACCGGTATCAGGGAGAATCACGACAATGTTTTTGCCTTCGTATTCCGGACGCTTTGCAAGCTCAACGGCCGCTGACAGATTACCGCCTGCGGAAATACCTGCAAGGATGGCTTCAATCTGATTAAGGCTTACGGTGGTGCTGATGGCGTCATCACCCTTTACGGCAAGGACTTCGTCAACGACTTCCGGATAGTAGCACTTTGGAATGAAGTTTGCCCCGATACCCTGAATCTTGTGAGTGGATGCTTCACCTTTGGTGATGAGCGGGGATTCGGCAGGTTCAACACCTATGGCTCTGATGTCGGGATTGAAAGCCTTAAGTCCCTTCGCAAGACCGGAAATGGTACCGCCGGTACCGATACCTGCAACAACCGCATCGACTTTGCCGTCAAGATCCTTCCAAATCTCAACTGCAGTGGTTTTTTCGTGGGCCAGAGGGTTGGCCGGATTTTCAAACTGGCCAACTATGATGCTACCGGGAACGGATTTGTGGATTTCTTCTGCTCGGCTTACTGCACCTTTCATTCCGTCCTTTGCCGGGGTGAGAACCAGTTCGGCTCCGCGGGCCTTGAGAAGGGCTCTTCTTTCAAGACTCATGCTTTCAGGCATTGTGAGAATGAGTTTGAGACCGTAGAGTCTTGCAACCAGGGCCAGTCCGATGCCTGTATTGCCGGAGGTTGGTTCGATAATGGTGCTGCCGCGGGTGATGAGACCTCTGTCAAGAGCGTCCTTAACCATGCTTAAGGCTGCACGATCCTTGATGGAACCGGCAGGGTTAAACATTTCAAGTTTGGCATAGAGGTGTGCCTTTACCTGAAACTTTTCTTCAAATCTGGATAATCTTACGAGGGGAGTGTTCCCAATGAGTTCTTCCACTGAATTATAAAGTGCCATTATTAATCTCCTTTGTCAGTTGTATGAGCTCCGCAGTGCGGATGTTCTCCGGTTTTAAAACGACGTCCGCGGAAACCGGAAAGACGCGGAATCTGTAAAAAAATAAAGCAGCCCGGGCCTAAGGCTCGGGCTGTGGCGTGTTAATCTATTCTGTCAGCCTGATTCTGTGATTGCTTTTCTTTCTCGGCTTTTCTTTGCTGTTCTTCTTCGAGAAGCTGTTTTTTGGCTATTTCAACCGCCTTTTTTTCCGCAGCCTTTCTTTTCTTCGCAAAATGATTCTTGGTCACTATTATTATGGCTATGACCACAATTGTCAGAATAACGATGTGCATGATGCTCTGACCTTCCTTAACTCTGGCAATGAGTTCCGGTATGCTTTGGGCACAGTAATACCCGAGGTATATCCATGCTGGAACTGATATGAGAGCTGCAATTCCGTCCATCAGCAGAAAATGAATGAACGGAACCCTCTGACTCATACCGGCTGCCATGAATATCGGGGATCTGAGTCCGGGCATGAATCTGGCTGCGAACAGTACCCCGATGCCGTATTTTGCAAACTGTTCCTGTACGGAGGCGAAGCGTTCAGGAGTGAGAACCTTACGCATCGGCTTGAATCTCTGAATTCTGTAGCCGAAGATTTTGCCGATGAAATACATGGATGCGTCACCGATAAGCACGCCGGCGAAACATATGATAAGCATCACGTTAAAATCTGTTGCCCCGAGACCGGAAACGAGACCTCCTGCAACAAGGGTTATGTCTTCAGGAACCGGAAGTCCGAAGCCGCAGAGAATTAGTACGCCGAAGGCTATTACGTAATTCCAAGCTCCAAGATCGGTCAGGTTTTCAATTACCCAGTTCAGTATAGTCTCAACCATTTCTTTATAAGATTCCCCGTATTTTAAGTTAAGTTATGACACGGAATTTTTCCCGTAAACCGTGTCGGTGAGTTAATATTAAAATTATTAAACGGAACCGATGTTTTCATACTGTCGTACTCTGATTATAGCATGTCGCAATCAGGTTCATACATTTTGATGTATTGTCTTAATCATTAGTTCCTTTTTCCGGTCAAAATTACTGCGGACGGGCACCGCTGAACTTTAACTGTCTCCATGATTCGAACACGAAAATCGCTACGCTGTTTGACAGATTCATGCATCTGCTGCCGGGAACCATGGGAATTCTTACCTTGTGTTCATCGTCGAGAGTGTCGGTGAATTCGTCCGGAAGCCCCTTGGTTTCCTTCCCGAAAATGAGCACGTCACCTTCCTGAAATCTGCACTGATCGGGGTAGGCGTGTCCCTTGGTGGTACAGGCGTATATGTTGTGTCCCTTAAAGTATTCAAGACATTCGTTCAGGTTGCGGTGTTTTTTTATGTCCACAAATTCATGATAGTCAAGACCGGCGCGCAGGAGTCTTTTGTCATCGAGTATGAATGCTGCCGGTTCCACTATGTGGAGCTTGTATCCGGTGTTTGCGCATAATCTGATAATGTTGCCGGTATTTGCCGGAATTTCAGGCTGAAACAGTACTATGTTTAACATGCAGGTTCCCTTGTTCTGTGCGGACGAAAAGTAAAAAGAAATCCTTCCTTCATAAATGGGGATGAAATTAGGAATTTCAAGGATTTACAGTGCTTCAACGGTGTATATGTTTCCGTGCCGGATTATTGTAGATCAATTTGAGGCTTTCGTGATCCCCTGAAGAGGAAATTGTTTTCAAAAAAATCATTTTTTCTGTGCACGAATGCGTAAAACTTCCGTACGTTGTTTTGCACAATCAGTTCTTTCGGTATCAGATATTTAATGTGAAAACGTTTTATTTTTATGGTCCACGGTATCGGGTATTTGTGACAGGTGACGGGTTTTAATATCTCAAAGCATTGTGATTCGATTATAGAAACCTAAATATATGTTTTAATGGTGGTTATATTATTATGTGGTAAGACATATTTTTACGTATAGAAAAAATATGGTTTTCGAGGCGTCAACACACTGCGAAAAAAGGCAGATACTGCTTACGTTGCTCTGATTTTTACCTGACCGAATGTTGTACGTTAATCCGAATGTGATTCATAAATGTTTCCCGAAAATGAACACGCGGATTGGCGGGCGTTTGTTAAATTTTTGATGTTTGGAGTTTTTGCTATGGGAAAAATGATGAAAGGTTTTGCCATGCTGGGCATTGGCAGGGTGGGCTGGATCGAGAAGGAAGTTCCTAAGTGCGGTCCGCTTGATGCGATTGTAAGGCCTCTGGCCATCGCCATCTGTACCTCAGACGTGCATACTGTTTATGAAGGAGCCATCGGCGATCGTCATAACATGATTCTTGGGCACGAAGGCTGTGGTGAAATCGTGGAAGTCGGTTCTGAGGTTAAGGATTTTAAGCCCGGTGACAGGGTTCTTGTTCCTGCCATTACTCCTGACTGGAACTCCCTCGAGGCTCAGGCGGGTTACAGCATGCACTCAGGCGGTATGCTTGCTGGCTGGAAATTCTCCAATTTCAAGGATGGCGTGTTCTCTGAGTTTTTCCATGTAAATGACGCTGACGGTAATCTTGCACTTATCCCTGAAGGCATGAGTGTTGAGGAGGCCTGTATTCTGTCTGACATGGTTCCTACCGGGTTCCATGCCGTGGAACTTGCAGACGTGCAGTTTGGTGATACCGTGCTGGTAATCGGCATAGGAGCAGTAGGTCTTATGTCCGTGGCCGGTGCTGCACTGAGAGGGGCTTCACGCATTATAGCAGTGGGTACCAGACCTGTATGCGTCAACGCAGCAAAGGGATACGGAGCCACCGACTTCATATCATACCGTGACGGGAAGATCGAGGATCAGGTTATGGCGCTTACCGGCGGAAAGGGCGTTGACCGCGTATGTATCGCAGGCGGTGACGTAAACACCTTTGAAGCAGCCATAAAGTCTCTTAAACCTGGCGGACGCATCGGTAACGTTAATTATCTCGGCAGCGGTGACTACGTGAACATTCCTAGAGCTGAATGGGGCTGCGGTATGGGACATAAGCAGATTCTTACCGGTCTGATGCCGGGCGGTCGTCTGCGCATGGAAAAGCTGTCATCACTCGTGGCTTCCGGCAGACTTGACGTTAAGCCAGAAATCACTCACGTGTTCCATGGTTGGGAACACTGTGCCGAGGCTTTGGAGCTCATGCGTGACAAGCCGAAGGATCTGATCAAGCCAATCGTAATCCCTGATTAAAAAGGGTTAACAACTGCTTGGCCAAATCTATAAATAATTTATAATACATTTAAAATAGTTATAGGTTTATTTGTAGTGAATAAGATTATTTCAATTGGACAGGCTGCTAAATTGCTTGGTGTTCATGTTCAGACTT
>CACWVT010000077.1 GCA_902764345.1 uncultured Ruminobacter sp. | reverse complement strand
ACGGAAATATTTGGAAAACTCTCGAAAGAAGAAGAGGAAACAGACGAAGACGACAACATACAGTCATTGGACGAACTGGATATTATCCTAAGTGAAATCAAGAAATAGAAAGACCGAACCTCACGTTATTTGAAATTCGGTCTTATGTGTCCTAAACATATGAATTACAACAAAGTTTAGGGCGTTGCCTACTGACGACAAAAACCATAATACAAAAAGGCACGCCTCCAATTTCATGGAGGCGTGCCTTTTTTTAATTAGAACACCGGAATTTACTCAACTATCTCAAGTGTAGGCTTCTTATGTTCAACCTTTTTCTTCGATTTTGGAGATGATGAAGGGGTGTCTTCCTTCACGCCTGTATTCTCAACCTCTTCCACTGCAGAAAGATGTCCCTTATTCTGCCCGGCATCCGCATTTTCATAATAATCATCATAGCCGGCCTCTGGAAGCAGATACATTCCCAGTTTAGGATCTTCTCTCGGATATATTGATGTTACCGCAATCATCGGTACATACACTGAATGAGGTACTCCACCGAATCTTGCATTAAATGAAATGCCTTTGTTATCTATCTTCAAATTTAAAACGGCACGAGGAGATATGTTCAATATAATTAAACCATTTTGGGCATATTGCAGAGGTAAATCCACTTCCGGAAAGTTAACATTTACTGCTATCTGAGGAGTCAGCAGATTATCAACCATCCAGTCATACATTGCCCTCACAACATAAGGTCTGCACGGAGGCACTTTAATACCGTCAGCCATAAACACTCCTACATATTTTTATCTACTTTAAATAATAGCATATTAAAGAACAATTAAATATACGAATAATGTGGATAACATGAAATTTTTGAGATTTTTATCGAGTAGTTGATATTTAATACACCTTATTTTTAAATTTAATGGAGGAATTCCGCAATACAAAACACTCTTTTACAAAAAAAAACCCCGGATGACCGGGGTTTCACATTCACACAATAAAAAAATTGTATTAACGCTTTGAGTACTGAGGACGCTTACGAGCCTTGTGTAAACCAACCTTCTTACGTTCAACACGACGAGCATCACGAGTTACGTAACCTGCCTTGCGAAGTTCAGAACGGAATGATTCATCGTACTCGATAAGAGCACGGGTAATACCGTGACGAACAGCACCAGCCTGACCAGAGTTACCACCACCAACTACAGTGATGTATAAATCTAAAGAATCCTTAAGATTTAATAATTCGAGTGGCTGACAAACAACCATACGAGAAGTTGGACGAGTAAAGTACTCTTCAAGCTTCTTGTTGTTGATAACGATGTTGCCGGTACCCTTCTTGATGAATACACGTGCAGTAGAGCTCTTGCGGCGGCCTGTACCGTAGTATTGATTTTCTGCCATTTACTTAATCCTTAAATGTCTAAAACCTGTGGTTTCTGAGCTGCGTGATCATGAGAAGCACCAGCATAAACCTTTAACTTACGGAACATTGCACGACCTAAAGGTCCCTTTGGTAACATGCCACGAACAGCTGATTCAATAACCATTTCTGGCTTAGACTGAATAAGCTTGTCAAAAGTGATTGACTTGATGCCACCTGGGAAGCCAGAGTGAGCATAGTAAACCTTATCAGTGGTCTTATTACCAGTTACAACAACCTTAGCTGCATTTACAACGATGATGTAATCACCGGTGTCAGCTGAAGGGGTGTATTCAGGCTTGTGCTTACCTCTTAAACGTGAGGCGATCTCAGTAGCAAGACGACCTAAAGTCTTGCCTTCTGCGTCAACTACATACCAGTCACGCTTAATAGTGTCTGGCTTAGCTACAAAAGTTTTCATTGATATAACCCAACTAAAAAACAGTTAAACATAAGTACCATCAAACGGTACAAAAAATAATTTTCGATATCTTTACCCCCTTCGAGATAAAGAAAACTCGAATACGCTCATGTTTTTAAACATTAACGTTATGTGGGCGTGCAAATAATACACTAAATTCATAAATTTTGCATTATTTTTTTGAGATAATCACAATAATTATTTTCTGACCTAGACATACGGGAAGAAATATTAAAGTACTCTTCAAAACATCAAATCGGTAATCCGGGAGACGCAGAAAAAAAACATCATTCCCCTCCTGTCAAAACGACATTACATAAACCGTAATGACGTGTTTTCCAATTTAAAGTGACTAATCCTATATTTTTGAAAACTCGCTTTTTATAACTACCCTCTTTATCTTATAATCACATACATATTGAACGTTTACAGTATAACTACAATAAATAATAAATCAGGCACGCATACCGTGACCGACAAGGAGGGATAACTAATATGGACGATACCACTGTCTACATCATACTGTCCGGAGTTTTGGGGATTATCATCGGTTTTCTGCTGAGACACTTCCTTATCAGAGACGCCTCTAAAATGGAATTGCAGGACGAACTTACCAAAGTTCAAAGAGAGATGGCAACACAGAGACGAATTCTTACAGATTTTTTCCAGACATCAGGAACACTCTTCGATCAGCTTGAGAGCAGTTATTCGACTTATGCCAGATTCATGAATGAACAGTCACAGAAGATAATACCTCAGTTCAGCAATATGTATCAGGCTGCTCATCATGACGTGTACCACGCACCGCATCAGGCTCCAAAATCATCTGAAACTGTTATAAAGGAGGCTGAAATTATTTCTGAAGAACAGACCAATACGCCGGATCTGTCGGTGGACGCCAAATAGTTATCAGACGTCATCCAAACCATTAGGGAGCAGTAACTTTGTCTACGGCTCCCTTTTTCATAAAATGTGGCAAAGATTCCATAAATAACAATTCCTGTTGAATCAATAGCACATAACCCCATATTAACTATTGTATGAAGGATCATAAAACACTATAAATATTCGGTCCTGTCGTTCTGCAGAAGAACAGCACAGTATGAACTTTCATAAAAATTAACTGTCTTAAATACGACAACGATTATGCACTTTATTATCTTTATTTTTCATTGGAGATAAATAAGTAATGTTAAACAATAAAAAAATAATCGGTGCTTTAAGCATCGCACTGGCTCTCAGCCCTATTGGTAATCTTGCCTATGCTGACGCCACCCCTCTTATCGGCGCACTTTCACAGAACAGCGAAGGTATTCCTTCCCTTGCGCCACTCATTGAAAAGGCAGTACCTGCGGTAGTAAATATTTCCGTTAACGGTAAAAAATCACTTAATCAGAACTCTCTCGACATACCAGATGAATTTAAGTTTTTCTTTCCTGAAATTCAAAAAGAGAGAAAATTCTCCGCACTCGGTTCAGGAGTAATCATTAACGCCGAAAAAGGTCTTGTAATCACAAACTATCATGTCGTTGATGGAGCCGAAGACATAAAGGTTACTCTTCATGACGGTAGAGTTCTTAAAGCAAAGGTAAAAGGGGAAGACGAACAGACAGACTTTGCCCTTCTGGAACTCGAATCTCCTAAAAATCTCACAGAGCTTAAGTTTGCTGATTCAGATAATCTGAAAGTCGGTGATTTTGCCATTGCAATAGGCAATCCATTCGGCCTCGGACAGACTGTAACCTCAGGTATTATAAGTGCCCTGGGCAGAAGCGGTCTTAATATTGAAAACTATGAAAACTTTATTCAGACTGATGCCGCCATTAACTCAGGAAACTCAGGCGGAGCACTGATAAATCTCAAGGGTGAACTCATAGGAATCAACACTGCTATACTCGGAAGATCCGGAGGTAACATCGGCATTGGCTTCGCCATTCCGTCAAACATGGCTCATTCAATTGTTGACCAGTTGATTTCAAACGGTAAGGTGACACGCGGTCTATTAGGGATAACCGGTACCGAAGTCAATGAGGATCTGGCTAAAAACTTTGATTATCACAGTGTAAACGGCGCTTTCGTAAATGAAGTTCTAAAAGATTCTGCTGCTGATAAAGCAGGAATAAAGTCCGGAGATATACTCACATCAATAAACGGTGTAAAAATCAGTAACTTCGGTCAGCTCAGAGCAAAAATTGCAACACTGGGTGCCGGCGCAAAGGTTAAAATAGGTATCTTTAGGGATGGTAAAGAAAAAGAAGTAGAAGTAACCTTAGACGGAGATAACGGTAAAACCTTAGCATCAAACAGCAGTAATCCGCTTTTTGAAGGAGCTACGCTGTCCGATAATGACGGTCGCGGTGTTCTGGTATCCGATGTCAAAGACAACAGCAGAGCTGCAAGATATGGTCTTGCAAAGGGAGACATCATCACCGAAGCTAACCGCGAAAAAGTAAACAGCATGAGTGATTTGAACAAGATTCTTTCCAAGAAAAACAAATTCCTTGCGCTTAAGCTTGACAGAAAGGGAACAACCGTATATCTCACAAGCAACTACTAAAAGCATAACGTAAGACGCAATTCGTCCAAAAAGCTAAAGAAAAACCCTGCAAAAGCAGGGTTTTTTATCACTGGAAAAAATTATCGCTGCTCAGCAAGAAGAACTGAGATCGTAACCAGCTCATCTCCTCTCATAATTTCAAAAACAAGAGATGTATTAGGCTGGGATGAAGCAATAATATTCATAACATGTTTCAAATCAGTAATCTTCTCACCGTTAACACTTATGATAGAATCACCTGCATATAAAAGATTATGGGCCGGTCCTGAGGGGTCAATGCTGGTAATTACGACACCTGACTTACGTCTTAAGGAATCAGAACCTGATGTGATGTCCTTTGCCATAATGCCCAGATATCCTCTTATAACCCTTCCGTGCTTAATTATGTCTCTCATGATATTGAGAGACAGTTCAGCGGGTATCGCAAAACTTATACCATTAGTCTGATTTTCAATTGAAGACAAAGTAGCAGTGTTCATCCCGACAAATTCACCGAAAGAATTAACCAGAGCACCACCGGAATTACCGGAATTAATTGCTGCGTCAGTCTGAATAAATTCCTGAATACCAGGGGACAAATCAAGTGTATTAACATTAGTTACACCACTTCCCGTTCTGCCTACAGCACTTATGATTCCCATTGTAATGGTCTGACCAATGTTATAGGGGTTACCAATAGCCAGAACAACATCTCCCAGACGTGGCTTTCTGTTAAGATTGATTGGAATTACAGGAAGGACATCCTTAGTATTTACCTTTAGGACAGCTATATCGGTACGCTTATCATAACCGACGATCCCCCCTTGATAGGTCTTACCATTACGCAGCTGGACAAATATGGTGCTACCGGATATTGAAGCATTCATAATTACATGATAATTAGTAAGAATATAACCATTTTTATCAACGATGATGCCGGAAGCAGAGCTAAAGTTTTTATTTACAGATGAAGTATCATTTGAGCTTCCGTCATAATCAGAATCTGTCACCTGAATAAAAATGTTAACCACGGCCGGAGCGCTTGCCTCAATTGCCTGAGTATAGTTGGCAGGGGCACTGTTGTTTTGAAACAGAGAGTAGGTGAGTTTATTATTCTGCTCCTTGATCATTAGATCGTTAACAATCAAAATCGTAATCCCCAAAATCAGACCTGAGAACACCGCATGCAGAACAGATTTCATGATGTATGCCTTTAGCAACAATTATTAAAAAAACAACTATAGCAAGTATACATTAAATAAAAAATATTGTCTGAAATATGAAAGATTTTTAAAGGGATAGTATAGAACAGATATAGAGTGGTGCTGATACCCAGAATCGAACTGGGGACCTCACCCTTACCAAGGGTGCGCTCTACCGACTGAGCCATATCAGCACAATTGAACGTTCACAGGGAACACAGGTATTATATACAAAAAAGTAATAAATACAAGAAAAATTTTTACTTTCTAAAACAAAAACCCCCTCGCAATGCAAGGGGGCAATGTATGGTGCTGATACCCAGAATCGAACTGGGGACCTCACCCTTACCAAGGGTGCGCTCTACCGACTGAGCCATATCAGCAAATTAAATGCCTGGCAATGACCTACTCTCACATAGCGAATGCTACACTACCATCGGCGTGACCGCTTTTCACTTCTGTGTTCGGAATGGGAACAGGTGGTTCA
>CACWVT010000076.1 GCA_902764345.1 uncultured Ruminobacter sp. | reverse complement strand
ATCCGGATGACGAATACTTTTTCCTGAAAGTCATAGATGCGAGTAGGAAGAAGTACATCAGGAATCAGCGATCACATAAAATTAATGATTGAGCCAT
This sequence comes from uncultured Ruminobacter sp., assembly GCA_902764345.1. Lineage (GTDB taxonomy): Bacteria > Pseudomonadota > Gammaproteobacteria > Enterobacterales > Succinivibrionaceae > Ruminobacter. The sequence continues at coordinate 5,988 of CACWVT010000076.1, read as the reverse complement.
TTTTCCACTTTTCCGTTGCGCAAACATCCTGCCTGCAGAGCTTGCCGTCCTATTTTCTGGTTCACCGGTTCCTCCGCATCACGTCACCTTCTTCTTCAGATCCCGACTCTTCCTTTTTAATTTAAGAAAATTCTGCTTTCATACTTTATTTACTGTTACCGTCCAGCCGGTGTCTTATCGCCAGAAGCTGGGCACAGACATCCGTCATCCTGTTTTTAAGCTTTGTTATCCTGTTTCTGCAGGAAAAGGCGTTACAGAGATTGTTCACCCAGAAAAACTCATACAGTACGACCAGTCTGTCAAAATTGGTAAGACATACCAGAAACTCTTTTTCCATAGGGCTTTTTACCACCATCCTACGCCTGAAGCCTGAAGACAGAGAGACATTCTCAAGCAGAGAATCCAGCCCGCGGTCAGAAATCTTTTTTCTTACGGAACAGAGTTCCGCATAAAGCTCCCTGCTTGTGTGGGAGATTCTGTAAAGTCCGTCCCTTACCGAAACAAACTCATCTTCACTGAGACTGTTCTGTCTGAAAAACAACAGAACCGAGAGCCGGTGAATGCTCCACATGGTTCCGGAAAGCATTCTGCCAGCAATATTCGAGGCCTCTCCCGACAGCAGCACAAGCTCATGATACTGTCTCAGACCGCGTCTCACCGGTCTTCCGGAATCAGAGGACTTATTTTTCCCTTTAACGTTTTCTGAGAATAGGCCCTCAGTGGCTGTGCTTCCCCATTTATCTTCCGACACCTGCTCCTCATGTACGGACAATCCCGCAGTTTCTCTTGCATCATTAGCGTTTTTTTCACCAGTCATCATTTGCTCTCCTGTCGTCAGTCATACTCATCATGTTAAGTCTGACGTGTGGATTTTAGTCATTTACGCCATAAAACATTAATTAAGCGTCATACCGCCCAAAGATCACATTGTTAGACCCGGACGGGGATGCGGGAGCCTTATCCGAATATGTAATGAGCTATAATGCCCGCAGATAATTAATTTCGTACGGATACATGCATCCGGATCCGCTTTCCATCCCCCTGCAATCTCAGAGTATTTCAGACAGAAAGCAGTCCCCGTGCGAATCACTTTTTGTTTTTCCAAACCAGCAGGATACAACTATGTTTTTAGCCCCTATAATCATGGCTGCGGCACTTACCGGAACCCCGGCGGACTGGGCCGGTGTAACCCGTCCGGCAGGACAGGAGGCACAGCCTATCGGAGAATATTCAAACGGATGTATTTCGGGAGCCGTAAGTGCGGATCTGAAAAATCCGTACTATCAGGTAATCAGACAACAGAATCGACGTTTCTACGGTCATCCTCTTCTTGTAGAGTACATTAATGATCTGGCCGGCAGAGCGCATGACTCCGGACTCCCAATTCTACTCATAGGAGACATGGCAATGCCCCGCGGCGGCCGCTTCATCCGCGGTCACGCAAGCCATCAGTCAGGACTCGACGTTGACATATGGTTCAGAATGGTTAAAAGCCCCCTGAGCAAAAGCGGACTGCAGACTCCATGGGCTCTGACCATCGTCAAGGACAATTTTCTGGAAACGAACTCTCATTACACCAAAGACACCTATACCCTCATAAAACTAGCAGCCACCGACGACCGCGTTTCCCGCATCTTCGTACATCCGGCAATTAAGAATCAGGTCTGTCATGATACTCCGGAAAACGATCGTGCATGGGTACGCAAGCTTCGCCCATGGTGGGGACACACGGCTCATATGCACGTAAGACTTGAATGCCCTGCCGGAGCCCTGTACTGCATAAAACAGCCGACAGTGGCTGAAGGAGACGGCTGCGGAGCCGAACTGGAAAGCTGGCTGGAGGATATAAGACATCCTAAGAAGAAGAAGGAAAAACCTCAGAAGCCTGTTAAAAAGAAAGTTCCGGAACAGTGCGTGGAACTGCTGAATATAAAATAAAGGCTTTGTCATCCTCATAAATTCTGGGTAGTTCCCCGAAAGCGGGCACCAAGCGGTAGTCTTGTTTAACTTTCGGTGGAACTCCGGTAAGATCTGGTATTTGATAAAACCTTTTTTTGTATCCGTTCCGTCAAAAACAAAGAAGACCGAATCCGTTGTTGTCCGGATTCGGTCTCTTATTACTGACCAATGTACGAACGGCTCCGTCGAGCCGTCTGGTTGGGATCCTAGTCGAACAGAATCGGCATTCTCTTTTTCAGATAACGGGCCAGCTGTTCACTCTTGATGGATATCTGCAGATGTGCGGCAGATTCATCCACGGTCCAGTCAAGAAGCCTAATCATGTCGAATGACAGATCCTGTTCTCTTATGGTGTTCTTAATGGCCGGAGAAAGATCAACAATGTATTCCTTGGCATTGAACTCACTCTTTGTAACGTTGATTTCCGGAATTGCTCTGTTGATTGCGGAAATTTCCAGACCGGTCACCATCATACCGATTCTTATCATGTTACGGATAAGCCATGAGGTATCAGGCATTTCCCATGAATTAAGAACAAATGCCAGCTTGAAATTATCCTTATTGACGATAATGTCGCTTATGGAGAGATTCAGAATGATTCTGCCGAGCTTAACATGATTTGCGGTAAGCTTAAGCCTGTTAATGCTGGAGGTTGCAACCTGCAGACTGTCCAACACCTTTGGAATTCTAATGTCAGACACATATTCATTAACCAGATCGGTAGGAATCACAAAGCGTCCGAAAACCATATCCTCAAAGCGCTGAGCACGCCAGATCTCCTTACCCAGCTTCTTAAGATCACTGAATTCGGCACTAACCTGTGACTGTGCATCCTTTACCCTCAATTCATAGCGTTTATGAATACCGTCAACCACGCTGGAATCGAACATGGTTCCGTTATTGGGATTGTAGTATTTCTCTGACATTTAATCCTCTTAATTTTTCATCTTCCGGCTGCTGTTCTTATCATATGGTGTGTTCCGTTCATATTCCCTCCGGTATGCCCGGAACTGAGCGCAGCCAATTCAACATAACTGAGCTAATTATACTCTATCTGCCTTCTTTTTGTAAAAACCAACACAAGCTCTGAGCCATGATTGTGGGCTTTCTCATGATTGTGGCGCCTGCACGCCCAAAATATCTGCCGATACGGAAACAAAACACAGTGCGAAACCATGAAAAATAAATTGTCCGCTCCATTGACCTTTCTATGGAATGGAATGGGATGGGATGGAATTGCATTCCTTCAGGAAACAAAAAACTCCGGCAGTCTGATCCGACTGTCGGAGTTGTATCGGTTTAGCCGTTAACTAACGGAATATTAGAGCATGTGAGCTCTTAATTCTTCACCGCTTAACTGACTTAAGTATGATGGAGCAACATCAAATACGGTGAGACAGCCGGTCTTGCCTTCCGCACGTAATCTGTAAGTTGCGCGGGCATAGGCAACGAGTACGCTTGAAGTGAATTCAGGATTTGAATCAAGCTTTAAGCTGTATTCGATAACGTGGGTCTTGTCACCGGTAGAGCCTGAACGGATTACGAAACCGCCGTGAGCAATACCGCTGTGATCTCTTACGAATTCTTCTTCAGAAATGAAGTGAACGATGGTGTCGTAGTCAGAGAAGTAGTTTGGCATGGTCTTGATTTCATTTTCAACGTAAGCTGCATCAGCACCTTCGTTAAGAACTACGAAACATTCACGTAAATGCTTCTGACGGGTGGTTAATTCAGGATTTGAACCGCTGCGAACTGCTGCTAAAGCTTCTTCCTTAGGAATGGTGTACTGCTTTGCATTCTTAACACCCTTGATTCTTCTTACTGCATCAGAGTGTCCCTGGCTCACACCCTTACCCCAGAAGGTGTAATCCTTGCCGTTTGGAAGGATGGCATTAGCGTAAGCACGGTTTAATGAGAATAAACCCGGATCCCAACCTACTGAAATCATGCCGAGAGTACCGTTGGCACGAGCAGCGGCATCAACATTTGCAAAGTGTTCAGGAATACGGGCATGAGTATCAAAACTGTCGATTACATTGAATAACTTAGCAAGTTCAGGGGTCTGCTGTGGTAAATCGGTAGCACTGCCGCCACAGATAATCATAACATCAATCTTGTCCTTCCATTCAGCAACCTGAGAAGCGCTTACAACCGGAGCACCGCAGGCAACCTGTACAGAGGAAGGATCTCTGCGGGTAAATACAGCAGCGATTTCCATGTCTGGATTTAATTTAACAGCCTTTTCGATACCTCTGCCGAGATTACCGTAACCATAGATACCAAGTCTAATCATTTTTGACTCCTTACTTTCGTCATTTTTTATAAATCTGAATTGACTCTTAACTAAACAAGTGGATATTTTAGCTCAATATTTCCGATTAGAAACTCAAAAATATCAATAACATCAAATATTTTTTCGGTTTTCACTGTTTTTGTGCATTAAAAAAATCAATTAGCCATAACTAACAAAAATCGTGCAGAATCCTATCTTTTTCGTGCACCCTTTTTGAGCATTTTTTTCATATTTTTCCGTTTTTTTTATTTTTGGGGCATTTTTGACTCTTTTTGATGATGTCTTTACCGAAAATACAGAGGTAATAATGATACATTTTTGAACATTGGTGCACTTTAAATGATCCGTTCATCTAATAATGAAAAACCGGAACACCGTAAAATGGCATTCCGGTCAATACACATCAAAAAAACTTTATGAAAGTCCCTTTCGGGACCTTTCTTCAGTTTCCCTATTCAATGATGAACAGATCAGATGAACTGTCTGCAGATGAGGCTGCAGGAGCAGACTCCAGCGGCACGTTTTCCTCAACCAGGTCATATACAGGCTTTGCCTGACGGGTACCTGTTGTTCCGGGAGCTGAGGAAGCAGTTCCTGAGCTCATGGTCACAGGCTGTTCCATTATTGAATTGTCTTCATAGAACGCAGGACTTTCCGCAGCCGCAGGGGTCGCAGTATTAGACGCGCCTGATGAAGATGAGGGAGCGGTCGCAGCGTCACCGTTTACCACGTTGGCTGTTCCCTTGTCTTCCATGTATTCAAAAATCTTAACCACCTTCTTAACTCCGTCAATGCCTCTTGCAACATTTACGGCACGATTGGCTTCACTGTGATTTACCACACCGATAAGGTATACCACCCTGTTTTCAGTGATAACCTTGAATCTGCCGGAATTAATCTGCTGACCGAAAAGAAGCTGGGTCTTTACCTTGGTGGTAATCCAGGTATCGGTTGAACGTTCAGACATTCCAAGAGGTTCAATCATTTCGATTCTGTTAATGACGTTCTTAACTTCAGGAATAGCCTTTACCCTGGTTACGATATATTCAATATATTCCTTGTCACGACACTGACCGGTAAGAAGAACATTTCCGTTCACGGAAGTGGCATCAAGCTTTGATGCTTCATAGATTTCACGGTTGTTTGAAAGGTATTTGCTTGCCTTGAGTTCAATACCTTCGTCATCCACCATTGTTCCGACGGTTCTGCCGTCAGCCGCAACTACGGCACCTGCCCCAATGGCGCTGCCTGCCAGAATGGCGGTACAGCCGGTTGTAGTCATTACTGAAAATGCTCCGAGCATAAGCAGAGAAGCAAATCTGTTCATATAAATCCCCCTCAAACAAACTGATAAGTTTTATCCTGACCGGTTCTGCCATCACGGCAAAACATACACTCTCACAGACTGAGAGTTATAAAAATATAGATAATTATAAAAACAATCGGTTCAGATAATTTTACGGGACTCTACCATACTGTGAGTTATTTCGCAATAAACGCCGGTCACTGCGCCCCGGGGACTGAATCTGCGTCAATTTTTGGTCAATCACTTTTTTTATGTGATTGCAAAAAATAAAAATTATTTATGCATTGAATAAAAAAGGATCTTCCTTTATGTTTGAGTTGCATCCTGCAAAATGTAGCATCTCAACCAAAATGAAGATCCATGCCATGAATTATATAAACAATACAACTACCTTTCAAGAAGCTCTTACTTCTTCTGCAAAGTATCTTAT
>CACWVT010000075.1 GCA_902764345.1 uncultured Ruminobacter sp. | reverse complement strand
CTTCATACCCGGTTAATTGTAGAACGATATGCCGTATTTGCAAACAGTAAAGGGGTAAAACAGGTCTCAAATCAGAATATAAATCAAAATGCATGTCTGAACGTAACCTTTTACGTGCACTGTCTGATAATCCCGTAGAAACAGGAGACTCATGCTTGTACATTCAGGACGTGGTGTGGTAATCTCACTGTAATACAGTGTATTTAACAGCCAGCAAAGATTCTGTCGTCCGTGGTATAAGAACAGTTCCGTCACGACAATGGTAAGTAATCGAGGTGCCGTATGAAAAAAGTTAGAATTACCGTTGTAAGAATTACAAGATATGATGATCTGATTTCAAAGTATGAGAATCCTCTGGAGCATCCATGTGACATGCACGAAGGTCAGGTGTTTATAGCTGACGGCTGGAGAAAGCCTGAGAATTTCTGTGAGAGTGCGTGGACATCGGTTTCTCCGTTCGTGATGACTCTGGCATACGGAGGATCCGACATATATCAGGGATGGATGAAAAACAGCAAATCGGCAATGATTTCCTGTAATGACGGATTCAGACCCGTAAGTTTTCTGCTTGAGGCTCTCGATGAGGCTGCCTCTTAAGGTAAAATTCCTTTCTGAAAGGCAGAACACACCGCAATCGCTGTTGAATTGATATTTTGAGTTTTGTGCAGAGGTATAAGATCATTGAGCGCCGTGAGAGTTTTCAGATGCGGACTGTCAGCGGACATTCTGTCCATTCCGATTCCTGATTCCATAGAAGATCTGCTTCCTGAGGATTTTTATTCAAGATGTGAATCGAGAAGGGTGTCATTTTATACCGGCAGACTGCTTCTGGCGGCCGTGCTGTCAGCGTATTACGGAGTCAATTCACTTAAGGCAACAGATTTCCTTATTTCCGAACACGGAAAACCATTCTTTTCTGAGTCCTTTTATCTCAGAACCGGCATCACAAAAAGAATTTACTTTAATCTGAGTCACAGCGGAAACTGCCTCTGTCTCAGCATTTCGGACGAAGATACTGCCACTGACATTGAACGCAGGCGTCAGAGAAAATCAATGAACGATCTTGCTCTTAAATATTTCAGTGATGATGAAAAAGCCATCATGGCGGAAGACGGTGACGGGGGAGTTAAATCCTTTTTCAGCTTCTGGACCATTAGGGAAACATTGGTTAAATACAGCGGAAGGGGGCTTTCGGACATAACCGGCTTCAAATTTGCACTGAACAGAGACCGTAAGTTGCAGGACGATGTCCTTTCACGTCTAAGTATCAATGGTATCGGTAAAAACTCCGTCACCGGGGGCGGGGAAAGATCAGAATGCGACGGTTCGGTTGACGATAACGTCATTTCCCGGGTGAAAGTTCTGGATATTATGCCGACCGGTGAAAAAAATTTGTATCCTAAGGGAAGCCTCATTGTTACATTTGATTGCGTATGGAGGCAAGATAAAGGTGATGCTGCTGAAGAATATGCAATGTCCGTGTTCATCGGAGCAGGGAGCGGAGTCGGTTGTCTGGAGCTCCACGATGTAATAATGCCTGAGGAGGCGGGCAGTGATGTGATGTTCCTGCCTGATTCGCAAGGAATCAGGCTTAGTCTTATTAGCCGTATTATCTCTTCACCGGATACCGGACATTAAAATTTTTCCATGGTTCAGGTTTCATTTTTCAGTGATGTTTTTCGTTAAGAATAATTCACGCAAACACGAAAAATATGATGTTCTACTTTTGTGATTTATGTTAACAAAATTTTTCTGGACAAGTGTTCGTTATCTTGCTCTTTTTTACAAAAATTATCAAAAAAACTGAATTATTACCCGGAAAATCATGTTTTATCCGATGAATAAATTTATATCTTTTATTTAAATATTTTATTTTAATATGTGAAAAACATCCTTTATTCTTTGATAAACGGCAATACAGCCATATAATAATTAGATTGACGTGTGGTAAAAATTGTTATCTATGTTGTAGTTTGTTATATAAACCATTAAAATGTTAAAAAAATATTAAAATTTATTGTACTTTTACGTTTAAATGTAATAATATTTTTATTGTTGATTGAATGACGGTTTCTTCATAAATGACGCTGGAACTCCTAGTGGACAAAAAGCGTAAAAAGATTGTTAAATCACATGTTTGTTGTACGGATCCGTATAAAAATTACAGAACTGATTGAGGACCGATAACAGTGATTTAATCAGGAGAAGTTGTCACATTGTATAGCTCAGAACATCATTTTAATTGAAAACGTGAATATGAAAAAATTATCTTATCTTCTTGTTCCTTTAATTTTTGCAATCAGTTCAACCCAGGCTTTCGCCTTTACAGCTCCTACCGGGTACACCATGGGCAAATCCAGAACCATGAAGAACCTGTATATTGAGGATTATCGTAACGCAAACGGCGGTGTGATTTATAAGATTGATTATAATAATTACAGCCACTTCAAGATAGATGAAAAGCTGGTTTTAAACGGACTCAACTGTGAAAATGTAGAGATTTCACCTGACGAAAGGGATCTTTATGCGGATGAATGCACTGCTTCACCGAGAGGTTCATTTTTCAGCACCGTTTCACACAATACCTATACAGTTGAAGCCTATGCGGAAGATGAAAAGATTCACATCGTTGTATACAACCATCGTGTTTCAGATGACTCTCTTGCAGAACTCAGATGGTAGTGTGTAATTTCTGACCCCGTATAAAATGCGCAGTCAGATCAGGTAATTCTGGAACGGAGCAGAAGTTTATCCTTCTGCTCTGTTTTTTTTGCTTAATAACAGATATTTCGCGTTACTCTGAGAAAGTCCCGTCACATGCCGGACAGGTAAACAGAATGCATACAGCCGGAACATGAGTAATACTCCGGTGCAGGTAATAGCCGGTACCGATATGCTCAGGCAGTTGAACAGAGGCACGATATCATATAATGCTGAAAAGCAAGCCAAAAATTAGGGCCACAGGTTTAAGCAATTTGCCTGCGGCCCCATAGTCCTAATTACGATATAATCAGGTCGTTTTTTCGGAATCGTCAAAAACCTTTATCAGGTTATATCCTGCGACACTCAGTTCATGTTTTAGCAGGGCTTCGTTGAGTATTCCCTTATATTCCACTATTGCGGCATTCTTCTTATGGGAAATTACTATGTTGACCGTGGTAACATGAGCCTTGATGATATTGCACACGGTGGATTCACAATGTTCGCATACCATTCCGTCAATGATTAGGTTTGCAATCCGTGTAGGGGCCTTTTCTCCGTTAGCGGTTTTCTGAGCATTATCATCGGAGACATTTCCGTCAATCCCCATAAAACCGTCAAATATCGGTTCATCCGGATTTGAGGCGGGATGCGTTGTTTTATGAAGAAGGCCTTCGGAATCAGCGCTTTTTTCCAATTTCCTGAAATATTCTTCGCCCATAGTCTGAATTTTGGTGAGTTCAAGTGAGCCTTCTTTGAGCAGAGCTGCGTTCGACAGGTCTGCAAAATAGATTCTCAGGGAGTTACCTACGACGATAAGGCTGGACAGAGCCATGCAGATTGCCGCAAACACCGGGGTCAGCCTCATGTCTAATGCTGACAGGGCACCGGCAGCCAGCGGTATTCCGATTATGTTGTAGCACAGAGCCCAGAAAAGGTTCTGATGTATTACCTTAAGAGTCAGACGTCCGCAGCGTATGGCTTTTATAAGAGAAAGGGGATCGCTGTTGACGAGAACCACACTGCCTGCATCGCGGGCGATTTCAGAACCCGATCCCACGGCTATACCAACATCTGCCTCAGTAAGCGGCAGGGCATCATTTATACCGTCGCCAACCATTGCAGTCATGCCGCGTGCTTTAAGATCTCTGATTATGGTTGCCTTGGTGGTTGGCAGACAGTCCGATCTGACATTTTTGATGTTTACGCGTTCAGCAACGCCAATGGCACTGTAGAGGTTATCTCCGGTGAGCATGACAGGGATTATTCCGTCCCTGTAAAGAACTGCTACGGCTTCGGCAGCATTCGGTCTGACCGTGTCATTAACAGTAATGATTCCCAGTACCTTTGAGGCCGTTGCAAGAAGAAGCACTGTTTCCCCTTTACGTGCCATATCTCCACATGTTGCGGACACTTCCGGGCTGACAACAACTTTTTCCTTTATAAAGTCCAGCTTGCCCAGATAAACTCTGTGATTGTTGATGAGTGCCTGAACTCCGCCACTGGAAACCTCGCTGAAATCTCTGATGCTTAGAATACCTGAAGAGGACTGTTCCATGAATACCGTTCTGATAATATCAGTCATTTCTTCATCCATCAGACCGTATGTGTCAGGTGTTTTTATTCCGCTTTTGGCGGTAATTGCCCCGGCAAGAGGATGATTGCTGAAACACTCCAGAATACCTGCAAGATGCAGTATGTGCTTTGTTGAAATGTCTGAAACGGAAGTTACTGAGGTTACCTCAGGTGTTCCTGCCGTTACGGTTCCGGTTTTATCCATCGCCGCATATTTAATTCTGCCGATGGTTTCAATAGCGGAGGCTTCCTTGAAAAGAATTCCGTTATCCAGGGCCTTTCCCGAACCAACCGTCACGGCCATCGGAGTGGCCAGTCCAAGAGCGCACGGACAGCTTACGAGAAGTACGGCTACGGCATATTCCAGAGCTTCGGCCAGACTTTTGTTGAGCACGAAATACCATACGGCAAAGGTTACGAGTGCCAGGATAATAACTCCATGCACAAACCACGCTGCAACCCTGTCTGCAACTCTGGCAATGGGAGCTTTAGTCGTCAGGGCGTCCTTTACCGTCTGAATCATCTGACCGAATACCGTGTCGGCCCCCGTTCTCACCGTACGGCATTTAATAAGACCGTCAATGTTTATGGTGGCTCCGGTTACGCTGTCGCCTTCGGCTACTTCACGCGGCATTGATTCGCCGGTGATTCCTGATTCATTGACTGATGAGACACCTTCAAGAATAACCGCATCAGCGGGGATGTATTCTCCGGGCAGAACTACAAATATGTCATTTACCTGCAGTTCGTCCGCATTTATGTCTTCCGTACGCTGATTCGCTGCCGGTGATGAAGACGGTCTGACATCCATTGCATCGAGTCGGTGGGCTGTCTTCGGTGTGATTTTCAGAAGCTTTTTCAGAGCGTTTGTGGTGTTACCCTGAGCCTTCTTTTCCAGAATTTTTCCGAATGTGACTATGACGATAAGCATGGCGGATGATTCGAAGAAAAGTCCCGGAAGGATCTGCGAAGCTTCATTGTGCATTCCAAGGGAAAGAAGGGTATTGAGCAGGGCTATTCTGTTGGCTGAATAAAGATATGCCGCAGATACGCCGATGGCAACAAGAGTGTCCATGGTAGGCATCATGCGGACAAGTCCTCTGTATCCCCTAAGGATTATGTCTCCGTTGATGAGAATGATGACGGAGGCCAGGATAAGTTCGGCGTAAGCGATTCTGTCAGGACTTCCGGCAAGGACGGAGCCCAGCGGAAGATTAAACATGAGGTGACCGGTGGCTATGTAGGCAAGAAGTGCCAGTAAAACCAGCGAGAACAGGAATTTCAGTACTGAAGATCTGAGATCCGGTGTCAGCTTTCTGAGGAAATCCCGGTTTCCATTATCTTTTGAGGAGGAAATACCATAGCCGAGCTCTGTTACGGCACTGATTATTTTTTCTGAAGAGACGTTCCCCTCCACAACCATTGAACCGGTAACGAGACTGACCTCGCACGAGGTGACTCCCGGTATTTTTCTGACAAGCTGTTCAATGTGGGAGCTGCAGGCTGAACAGTTCATGCCCGTGATGTAGTATGTATTCACGACATTTTTTCCTTAAATCATAATTTTGCAGTACCGGAGCATGTAAACGCATTTCACGGACGTTCAAAAAACCGCAGACTATCCGATGTACGGAAAAGCTGTCAGCCCCGGAATCTGGTTAGGGAAATCTTTGTGCGAAAAAATCAAAAAAAGTATCAATAAACACTTAAACTTTTTATTGTTGTTATGATTTACGTTTTTCCTGTAATCGTGTACGTGCCGACCGCTATTTTGGATCTATAAAAACCTATAAAATAAATTTTTTACCAAATTAAGCCTTCATCGCCAGATTTGCCAGCTGATTCTTATTTAAGTCAGCCA
>CACWVT010000074.1 GCA_902764345.1 uncultured Ruminobacter sp. | reverse complement strand
TATGTTTATATTATACCGCAAAAAATTATGGAAGTCTTGTATTTTCTGCAACTTCCATTAAATTATTTTTCGTATATGTTTAAAACAACAAAGTTTCGGGTTTAACGTTTTTATGTCAAATTTAGTGTGCTTTTATGAAAGTGGCTGTTAGAATGTTCAGGATTCCGGTTCTTGAGACCAAGAATTCCGGGTGCTTGTTCGACAATTGTTAAGGGATACGGTTTTTATGAAAGTACTGATGATCAACGGCAGCAGACGTGAACACGGCTGCACCTATACTGCCATGACTGAAATGGCTGCTGTTTTCAAGGAAGAGGGGATTGATTCGGAAATTGTTTTTGCCGGTTCAAGGGCGTTAAACGGCGACATTGACGCATTGGTTAATGAGATTGCCAAAGCCGTAAAAACTGCCGACGGGATTGTTATCGGCTCTCCTGTATACTACGCTTCACCGTCAGGCGAGGTGATTGCACTTCTCGACCGTCTGTGGGGTGTTGCCGGTGAGGATCTGCGTTTCAAGCCTGCCGCAGCCATAACTTCAGCAAGAAGGGCCGGTACCACTGCAACTCTTGACGTGCTGAATAAATACTTCCAGTTTAATCAGATGCCGATAGTGTCTGCAAATTACTGGAATATGGTTCATGGCCGTGCTCCTGATGACGTGCATAAGGATGAGGAAGGTCTTCAGATAATGCGTGTTCTTGCAGGCAATATGGTATGGCTTATGAGAAGCATTGAGGCCGGTAAGGCTGCCGGGGTAAAACAGCCGTCCGCAGTGGATAAGGTTTACACCCATTTCATTAAGTAGGGAAAAAACCGGTCAGAAGCTGAACTTCAGGCGGAAGATCCGTGTTGATTTGTCCGCTTCAGTCTTTAAAATAAAAGTCCGTCATATCAGAGAAGTGATATGGCAGACTTTTTCATCTTACCGTTTGGAGATATTCACGGTGATCTGCGGTTAGGCATCGCTTTCAGCTCCAATGATGGACAAGGCTTCACTCTTAACCTTCAGGTAGTCGGTTTTGCCGGTGCCGTTAAGCGGAATACTGTCAACAACTCTGATGTATTTCGGGATGGCCAGTTCCGTAATCCCCTGGACTTTAAAGAGATCCCTGATGTCAGTACGTGAAGGCTCAGCTCCGGTGATGAACAGCATGAGCTGTTCGCCCTTTTTGTCGTCCGGAACTGATACGACGGCCAAAGGATTGTCAGGATACATTCTGCTAAGAGCAGTTTCCACCTGGGTAAGGGATACCATTTCTCCGGCAATCTTGGCGAATCTCTTGGCTCGGCCAAGAATATGGATAAAGTTCTTTTCGTCGATGGTTGCTATGTCTCCGGTGTCATACCATTTGTCGGTAGGAGGATCTATTACGCCAGGATTGTCGGCCCTTACGTAGCCGAGCATTACATTGTCACCGCGAACCCAGAGGCGACCGCCTTCGGTGATTCCCGGAATCGGCTCCAGTTTTGTTTCAATTCCCGGAAGCGGACAGCCTGCAGTGTTGCGTCTGTAGTACATGTTTGTGTTTACGGAAATAACCGGAGCGGTTTCGGTTGCACCGTAACCTTCAAGTATACGGATACCGAACTTGTCATTCCACATGTTTATGGTATCTTCCTTAAGCTTTTCACCTCCGGATACCACAAATCTTACGGCATACATATCATAAGGGTGGGCATATTCGGCATATCCCCTAAGGAAGGTGTCTGTACCGAATATGGCTGTTGAGTTTGTATCGTACACGAGAAGCGGTACGTTCTTATAGTGCAGCGGAGACGGATACATGAATACTTTCATGCCGGTAATTAACGGCAGCAGTGTGCCTGCTGTCAGACCAAAGGAATGGAACATCGGCATTGAGTTGAATACGGAGTCCAGCATGCTGAAAGGCAGAACAGCCTGCAGCTGCACGATGTTTGTTTCAATATTGCGGTGGCTGAGAACAACGCCCTTTGGCAACCCTTCGGAGCCTGAGGTAAAGAGAATTACTGCAGGGGCATCAGGGTTATGTTTACCGTCACAGAGCTTCTGATAGGATCTGTACGGTTTCAGCAGACTCAGCAGGGCTGATATTTTGATGAATGGTGTGATCCCGTTTTTGAGATCCTCAAGATACTTTACTTCAATTCCGTGCTGGCTAAGAGCTTCAGTAAGCGGGGTAAATCCGCCTTTTTCAATAAAGGTTCTTGAGGTGTATACGGTTTTGAGCGGTACCGCATCGCAACAGGCCAGAAGGTTTTTGGTACCTGTTGAGAAGTTCAGCATGCACGGAATCTTACCGCAGGCCTGAAGAGCCATGAAGGCAACGACGCCGGCGGCAGAATTAGGCAGCAGCAGACCAACACAGCTTTCAGGTTCGTTCTTTTTGAAGTAGCTGCCAAGAGCCATTGATTTTACAAACAGGCTTTTTGATGTAATCGGTTTGCGGTTGTGATCCTCAAGAATTTTCTTGGAAGTGCTGAGGGTCTTGCATGTGTCAATGAATGAGCCGAACAGAGTGTTTTTGGTCATTATGCTGGCTTCAACCTTCATTTGCGCCATAATGTTATACATCATGTCTGAGGCCTTCTGCGCCCTTTCCTTACCGGTATATTCCTTTGGAACACTGAATTTAAGTGCCGGCATGACCTTGATGAGTATGCGGGAACGCGGTTTGTGGCGGAATTTGTTACCGAAGTATGAGAATGATGAGTACTGACTGCCCTCAATAATAATAGGCAGAATTTCTGCATCAGCCTTATCGGCCACGACTGCGGTACCTGAGTAGATTTTCATGAGGGTGCCGGTGGTGGTGATGCGGCCTTCAGGGAATATGGCAGGAATGTTGCCGTTGTCGATCTCCTTGATGAGACTTCTGATGGCCATCGGGTTGGTACTGTCTATAGGATAGTACTTGGTTACGGAAAGCAGTATCCTGTAATACCATTTTTCGGCAATGCTGGTATCTACCGCATATGAAATGTCATCGTGCAGATATGTCCACAGAAGCACCCCGTCGAGGAATGATGTATGGTTTGCTATGATGATTGTACGCTTTCCGCGTCTTGCCTCAAAGTTCTCGATGCCTTCGCATTTTGCGTGATAGACAAGTTCGAGAGCTTTTCTTACCAGCGCTCTCAGCATTGGAACAGGGAGAATGCCTACGGTAATAAGGGCTCCAACGAGGCATACCAGAGATATTATGCCAGACATGAGTGCCAGACCGAATCTCGCACCGAATATACAGGTGCAGGCAACGCCGATTACGGAACTGATTACGCTGAACAGTGCGGCGGTAATGTTGTTTGCGGACATTATTCTGGTACGGATTTCGTCTGGAGAACTCTGCTGCAGGTAGGATGTTACCGGTACAATGAACATTGCCGCAAAGAAGGTAATGAGGAAGATGGTTACGATAAAGTTTATGCCACTGAAGGATGAGAGGAATGAGGTGATAAATTCAGTTCCCTGACTGAAGGTTTCAATCTTATCAAGATGATAGGTAAGTGGAGTGTGGTTGCAGAAAATAACCGTGAAATAAATCATGAGGCCGGCTTCAATTACGGCACTCAACGGCAGAAAGGCATTGATGGCTTCCTTTCTGTAAACCTTTGAGGCTACGGCCGCACCGGCACCGATGCCGAGACAGAACGGTCCGAGGAACAGCGGACTCAGAATTTCCTTTCCGAATTCATTGACGAAAATGTTGTTGGCAATCTGACTGAGCTGAATCATGAAGGTTACGGTGACGCACCATGCACCGGCAAGTCCCAGAAGGGAGAGATAAACCGGTCTTGAATGACGGGCATACTTCAGATTGTTCCAGGTTGAACTGATGAACATCTTATGAACGACCGTATTGGCGTCTGCAGGCTCCTGCGGAGCGATTTTTCTGGAGGCAATATAACCAAGAGTGGAAAGAATCAGCAGTACAATCGGGAAGTAGACGTTGATTGTGGCTCCTGCAATGATGCCTGCAATGGTTCCGGCAAATTTGGTGATGTAGGAACCGGACTCAAGGGCAGAGTTTGCCGATATGAGTTTATCATTTCCTGTTATGAACGGCACGATACTGAGGCGGATAGGGGTGAAGAATGATGCCTCCACACCCGCCAGGAACATTCCGAGAAGCATACCGTTTGCGGATGATGTAAGGAATGATACTGCCATTATCGCAGCGATGCAGATTTCAAAAATCTTAAGTCTGCTGAGTAATTTTGTCTTGTCGTACTTGTCTGAGAGTTCGCCGGCAAGGGCAGAGAACAGAAATACAGGAATCATGAAAAGGCCTGATGCCAGATATACCAGAGTCTGAGACTGTTCCGGTGTATTAAGCAGGGCATAGGTTACGAAGGCCAGAAAGCCTGCCTGTATGAATGAGTCGTTAAAGGCTCCGAGAAGTTTAACCGTAAAGAATGACAGAAATGATCTGTTGGAACATAAATTGTTTGATTTATCCATAATATTCAGCCTGACATGCAATATGCTTTGAAATATATTATAACTGCCTAAGCATTTTTTATTTTTGTGATATTCATAAGACTTTCGTGATTAACAAAAGTTCACCACCTGATAATGTAAATGTTAAATTTTTGTTTATGACTGAACTGCGTACGGACACAGCTTATTTGAAGATTGGGCGTTGTGACTGTGAAGTTTTTTCTGAGTAACTGGCAAAACGGAAGGGGATTAAGGTGGTGCCACTTACGGGATTCGAACCTGCGACCTCTTGTTTACGAAACAATTGCTCTACCAGCTGAGCTAAAGTGGCACTTCCATTGTATATGCACAAACCGGATGATGCGTCCGATTCGGATGCGCGCCATGCTGATTAAGGGAAACTTATCATGTTCATAACTCCTTTCCCTGGCGGAAGGGGCGTTCCCTCATGGCATGCGCGCATTGTATCATAAAATTTACTTGTGATTAACAGTTTTTCTGTGTTTTGCGAACTGATTAGCCAATGAAATTGAAAAACCGCTGTACATTCTGGTTATTATTCCAGAACTTAAAGGCTGATTGTTCTTGTCATAAAGCGTAATGGTTGATTTTTCGTCATATACACCGATTTTGAATGTATATTTGCCTGAATCGATCGCCCATGGTTCGGTATCGTGTTTTTCCCAGTCCTCCGGATCAAGTTCGGAGTAGTCGATTTTTATTTCTCCCGCCGTGGATGAGTATTCGGAAATGCGTATGTCGTAATCAATCATCAGCTCGGTAAGCACGGCATAGGTTTCATCGAAAGGCGCATTAATCATCCAGCATGGAAGTTCATTGTTGTCCCTGCCGATGGTGATTTCCAGATTCTGGGCGGTCTTTGCGTGTATGTTGAGCTGCTGCTGATGGTAGGACTGCATGAATCTGTTGGCCATGAGTGCGGAGAATCTGGCAGGCTCAAATCTGTTGAGTCCAGTACTTAATTCCTCTCCGGACGGACGTTCGATGATGTTATCGGTGATCTGAACGGCAACCCCCGGTATGTTCTGACTGTTTCTGATGAGTCTGAACAGATACTTCTGTCTGTATATCAGTGCACTTTCGGCCATGTCGGAAGTGTTGTAAGGTGTGGCGAATTCCGTGCCTTCATACCAGTCTGTCTGAACGAAGTTATTTACCGGATCAATGCTTTCGATGTCGATGTTGTTCATGTTCAGAAAACGGACAAGAACGCTGAACAGTTCATTCGGGGTCATGGTTTTGCCGTATTCATCCGGATAGAACCACACCTGTGACAGGTCGCCGTCATTGAAGGTTACGACATTGGGATCAAGCGGAATAAGCTTCTGAGGCGGACGGATGTCCACATGTTTTCCCAGAATGGCTGCACGTGAATCCTTTACGCCCTGTACGGGAATTTCAAATTCCCTGGAGAATACAAGAGGTGTCAGGCCTACAGGTGTTCTGATGGGTTCTGCGGTGTTTACCGTGTCCAGATATCTGAAGTTGTTGTTGGCTTTTCTGATATCATTGTTGATATTACCTGACGTACAGCCGCATAAGGCTGCAAGCAGCATAAAGCCGCATCCGTTAAGTGCGTTGAAAAAGATTCTGTTCACTGTCTGTCTCTGGGATATGTATTATTAAAAGTAGAAAACAGCTGTTATCGTACTCGATTCGACTGATTTTTACAAGTGACGTACTGCGTAAAACGAAAGGTGGGGAAAAAGATTCTGAAAGCAGAAATAAAATACGGCAGGACTCCGTAGGAGCCCATTCTTTGAAGATATAGTTACTCGAGATTCCCACTTGTTTTAAAGTGAAAATAACAACATAACCCATATCCTAGGCGGTTTGGGTGTTTTTTAAAAACATGTATTGATTTTTGGAT
>CACWVT010000073.1 GCA_902764345.1 uncultured Ruminobacter sp. | reverse complement strand
TGTTTGCGGTAAATCCGTATCTGTTTATATACATCTACAGTTTACACGGTAAATCCACGTTTTTACATTCATTCGTGGAGGTCGTTTCATATTGTCTTTGCCAAAGCCCGTAAACGGCTTTTCTCCGGCCAGAAAAACAAAGATAGGATCTGCAGTTTCGCCGTTGACGTCGATTTTGGCAAACTGCGGAAAGTCTGTACCGAACTTTAAGGTGCAGAATTCATGAATTTCGTCGTCGGAGCCGGGAGCCTGTCCGGCAAACTGGTTGCACGGAAAATCCAGAATCTCAAAGCCAAGATCCCTGAGATCGGCATACATTGCCTCAAGCGGTTCGTAGTGAGGGGTAAAACCGCATCCGGTTGCCGTGTTGACGATGAGCAGAACCTTGCCTGCGTAATCTGACAGACTGACATCGTTTCCGCGTCTGTCCTTTACGGTAAAGTCATATACGTTTTTCATTGGAATCTCCTTAATGTTTATGTTGTTTTTCTATATTTGTTCCGGTTATTTGCGGGAACCGGTATTTCCGGAAATCTTTTTGCCGTATCCCTGACCGTGAAGAATTTCGTACAGCAGATCGTAAAGCAGGCGGGCTTTTTCCGGTGAAAGCTTTACGCATTTCCCCATTTCGGCAGGAATGTCCGCAGCCTTCTCACGAAGTCTGTGTCCCTTGTCGGTAAGGGTTATTACAACCACACGGTCGTCATCCGGACTTCTGTGTCTTTCGATAAGCCCGGACTGTTCCATTTTCCTGAGAAGAGGAGACAGAGTGCCGTTATCAAGCATCAGCCTTTCACCGATCCCGGTAACGGAAATACCGTCCTTTTCCCACAGTACCAGCATGACAATGTACTGCGTGTAGGTTAGTCCTAAAGGCTTAAGCAGGGGAGCGTAAAGCCCCGTGATGTTTCTTGATGCCGCATAGAGCGGAAAACACAGCTGGTTTGAAAGCTTTAGAGCTTCCAGGTAATCGTCCTTCATGTCTGCTTCCCGAAATATGTTTTACACAAATATATTGTATAAAACATATTTTATTTTTTCAAGAGAAATTTGAATTCGGTGCGAAAAAGATTATCCGGAAGTACGGATTTGCCGTAATAAAAGGCGTCAGTGAGGAACTGAATGATCCTGTCACTGACGCCTTTTTTCGGGAGAATACATTTGTCAGAGTGCGTATCCGCCTATTTTTACGCGGATGCTTCTGTTAAGGTTGTCCACGTCTACCGGACATGCACTTCTGATGTTCAGAATGAACGAGTCATCAGCTGATGCATGTTCAGCATAGAAGGCGGAGGTATATATCATAAAGTCAGTGTCATAGCTGAATGAAGGTCTTTCCCTATGCATGGCTCGGGCATTGAAGTCCCAGTTCGCATAAACGGACTTTATCAGTGACATCGTGCCGTCAGGAGATTTCATTTCAATCTGCAGCAGACTGTTGGCATGAGCTATACCTTCCTGCTCCGCATTTGCGGCCTGTATGCATTTGCCGGAGTCAGTATCATCGTCGTAAACGAGAGAGCTTACGTTAACGGCGATATCCTCTATCTCGATAATCGGACTTACCGGCCCGTAATTATCCATGCTTTCAAAATCCGTAAAGCTGCATGTTATGTTTCTTCCTCCGTCATCGGATGAGCACGGAGTGTCATTGGTGCTTACGTAATCTGACGGAAGCTCCGACCTTCTGGAACAGTACTCGTCCTCATCGCAGTAGAGAGCCTTTGATACTGCCTTTGCCGCATTAACAACCCCGAAACCGTAGCGGTTAGAGAATCTCAGTCCGGCACCGTTGGTGAACCAGCCCGGATCATGCGTTACCGTGCTGCCGCCGTAGGCTGTTACCCTTGATTTTACGGCGGAGTATTCCAGACTGCTCCAGCCGGGAGTGGTATCGCTGTTTGCGGTTGATGCAAGGATATATCTTATCTGCGGTACGGTAACGTCAGGCTTTGCCTGAAGGATAAGTGCTGAAACCCCGGTGACGGAAGGAGCTCCGGATGAGGTGCCGTTCATGGTATGAGTATAGTAACGGCGATCCTTATATTTATCCTTATCATCTCTCCACGGTGTGTTTCCGTCCCTGAGATCCTGATACTCGTAAGGCTCATGACTGTACTTTGTGGTTACGATTGCCGCAGATGAATTCTGTTTTCCGTTATATCCGAATTCTCCTGCCATCCCGGTAACCCACAGATGAGAGCCGGTGGAACCGTAGGATGACTTTGTTCCCATGGAATTAAGGGCACCTGCAATAATCACGTATCTTCCCCTGTTGAAGGAGGACGTCTGATTGAACTGACAGTCGGCTTTTGCGGAAACACAGTTCAGCGGATAGTGGGTCCCGTCTCTGAATGACACGTCGCCGTACTCGTTTCCGGCTGCTCTGATGAACGGTATGCGGTTTTCAAACATGGCCTCGAAAAAGGCCTCCTTTTCCGGTGAATACACGTAACTGCTGTCCATGGCAATGCTGGCGTTAATTGTATGCACGTCATCATGCATGGTAAGATAAGCGAAATTGGTGTTGTCCTTGTGATAGGCTGTCAGTTTCGCATCGTATGCGATGCCGCGTACGCCTTTGCCGTTACCTGCCGTGGCAGCCATAATGCCGGCAACCTTTGTACCGTGAAGCATAGTTTCGTTATAGATGACATCGGTAAGGGTAAAATCCTGATTTATGAACGATGCTCTGACAGATGGCGTGTATTTGCGGTCTGAAAGATCCTCGTGTCTGAAATCTATGCCGGTGTCGAGAACTGCAATCTTTACGCCTTTTCCGGTGATGTGTTCTCCGTTGGCATCAGTCATGTGCCATGCGGGGATAACGTTAAGATCTATTCCCTCAACCGGGGAGATTTTTACACTGTAAGGATTCTGTCCCACGTTCTTAAGATGCCACTGCTCGGCAAAGAGCGGATCTCCGTTAGGAGATTTTGTTCCCAGCTCTAGCGTGAATACGTTGCGGCTTCCGTCTCCGTAGACTACTGTGAATTTTTCAGTCAGGGAATAAGGTGACGGCATGCTGTTAAGCTTGTTTTCGGGAACATAGTAGTATACCGTGCCGGACGGAGCCGGTTCTCCGGTGAAAGGATGAACACTGCTTACTTCGCCGTATTCCGCATATACTTCGGGAGTGTCGGCGGATTTGACGGATTCGGCCGTGACGGGATATCTGATAAGGTACGGTTTGCCGCTGTACAGGTCTCCGTATTCCGCAAAATACTGTGTGGTATCAGTTTCGGCGATCCTGTTATCGGCGGATGAGCCATCACTGCCACCGCCGCCACCGCATGCCGTCATGGCAGAAACAAGGAGAACACTTAATAACTGTAAGCGGAATATATGTGTTTTGTTCATGTCCGGTTCCTCATTCAGGCAGGGCGTCTGATGGCCGTATTGTCCCGCCTAAGGTGAAGTTTTACGTATTAACATTGTCCAGGTTCTTTTATTTCTTATTTAATTATTGTGTATTGTTATTATTCGTCGTATTTAAATGGTTCCGGAGTCTCCTTCAGTCCGGCTGTTTAAGTGTCGTTGATGTTCCGTGAAGGTATGACGGTGAGACCTGTCTGATGCCGTTGCCGTACGGTAGCTCGGTCATGAGTTTTTCCCACTGGTCATAGGTTTCTGCGGTTATTTCATAAACTGAGGCACTCAGTTTACTGATATGCAGATCGGGAGGCAGACTGCAGTCGTTTTTACCGCACCGTACCAGCAGTCTTCCGGTAATGATATAGTTGCGATCGGTAGCGGTTTTAACAAATGCCAGATGGTCGGGAGCTTTTTCTCCCGTCACTACGAGACGGCTGCCGAGAGTGCCGAGCACTTCATATGCGGGAACTGCGGCTTCAGCCGCATCCGCATCCATGATTCTGAAGTTTTCGGTGATAATATCCTGAGCGGTTCTTTTCTGACCGCCGGCCTCAGCCGGCATGCAGATCAGCAGTGCCATAACGGATATGATCGACGTGACCGTTAGTCTCATTTCAGTTCTCCCGTGTGTCCGTCATGCGCCGGTGTTCCTGTCTGTACTGATAATGACAGGGAACAGGTGTTTTTACGTAAGCGGACATTTCTTATACTAAAAGTATAAACAGAGACATCGTGACATATTCCTTAAGCATGAACTTATCAGACGGTGATCAATTAATAATCAGTTAAGAGAACAGAAAATTAACAGCGGTTTTAAATAAATTTAACAATAAAACAATAAAGTAACCTGTTTTTAAATGGGATGGCCTGGGACATGTTTTGCATTTAAGTGTGACAGCCAGGGATATGTTTTGAAAATAAGTCTGAGCAGGCTCAGGTTTTACCGGGATTTCGGATGCCGTGTGTTATACTTTAATGGATGTCCGGACTCTGTTCCGGCGTCGTTTTCATCGTAAGGCACGGTTTTTTCAGTATGTATGGAGTAAACCCATGACCATGTGGTTCATCATTCTTCTTGCCATAATAGCTCTGACCATGCTGGCGCTGTTTTATGCCGTATACGGGCTCAGGTGTGTTTTCCGGCCGTGCTTATCTGAAAAAACGGCTGCTGCCGCATCATCAGTATCCGTTCTCCTTCTGTTTATCATCTCCGGTCTGTGTCTGCGTTTTATTAACGCTGCCGTAATTATCTGGCATATGGCGGTATTTCTGCTGATAGGCAGTCTGATCCGGTCTGCCGTTTCGGTATTATTCGGAAGAAAGCTGCCGGAAAAGACGGTTCCTGTTCTGGGATTTATTCTGAGCTTTGCTGTTCTCGGCGGAGGGTGGTATGCCGATCATCATGTATGGAGAACCGAATATAATCTTGTTACGTCCAAAAAAGTAAAGCCGGTGAAATTTGTCATGTTTGCCGATTCTCACATCGGCACCACCTTTGACGCCGAAGGTTTTGCCGGACTCGTGAAGGATATGAACGCCGAGCGTCCCGATGCGGTTTTCATTGTCGGTGACTTCGTGGATGACGATACGTCACGGGAGGACATGATTGCATCCTGCAGGACTCTTTCTGAGTTTAAGACGTCCATGGGTGTGTATTTCGTGGCAGGAAATCATGACAGAGGATATTACGGCGCCGCCCGCAGAGGTTTCAGCATGAGTGAGCTGACGGAAGAACTCAAAAAAAACGGAGTGACGGTTCTGAGCGATGAGTCCGTTGATCTCGGTGAACGTCTCACCGTTTTCGGACGCAGGGATTTTTCCGTAGTAAGGGAACGCCACGGCTCGCGCAGTACTCCGTCAGAACTTATGACTTCCATTGCTCCGGAAAATTATACGATTGTACTTGATCATCAGCCTGCTGAATACGATCTTCTTGCGGGAGCCGGTTCGGATCTCGTTCTGTCCGGACATACGCACGGCGGTCAGCTTTTTCCGTTTAATCAGGTCGGACAAATCATCGGTGCCGTGGATGCGGTATACGGCCATGAGCATCGCAGGGTCTCAGACTTCATTGTAACCTCCGGACTTTCCGACTGGGCGATAAAATTCAAGACCGGGACAAGGTCGGAGTACGTGGTCATCAGCCTGAGAGGCTTCGATTCCGGAGACAGGTGATTATTTCTTCTTCAGTTCTTGTTTCCGGCTTGTCGGCTGTCTCGGGAGAAGACGTCATCACCGTCGATTTTTCTTATTGAGCAGATTCCGAGCTTCATGATTATTCTTCTCAGCAGCGGATTCATGATAAAAGGCCTTTTGATAATTTTCAGAAAAAGTTTCAGTCTCATCATCAGTGTGGCTTTTCTGTAGTCAGAGGCGGTAACATCATCTTTAACGTTGAAGAGCTCACTCAGCCTGTAGGCACTTTCAAAGGAATGGCTTATGCCTTCAAGTGAAGAAGGACTTATGAAGCCTGCCGCTTCTCCGAGAAAGAAGCATTTGTCCTTTCCCGGGAAAAACTGCCACGGATGCGTCGGGCTCAGTACCATGCAGGCCTCGGTTTTTACGGGGTTTTCAAGTAGGAAGCCGTAGTCTTCCAGCTTTGTCTTCATGCTTTCAAAGCGCTCCCTGGCATTTTTAACAGGAAAGGCTCCACCAAAAATAAAGTAGCCGTTTTTTGAAAGTCCCCAGGCATAGCAGTCGGTAAGTTTCCTGTCAAAGATACAGGAATAGAACGGTTTTGCGTGTTCATCCCTGAACCACTGCTGCACCGACATGTACGTTTTAATGCGGTGCTTCGGAAAGAGATTTCTTCTTACAACTGAGTTTGCACCGTCGGCGGCCACGATGTGTTTCGCGAGATATCTTTCGTGAGAACCGTTTTCGGTAACATCGATTTCGTACAGGTCTCCGTTTTTAGTGACGGCGGTGCATACGGTTCCGTCATGGATTTCCACCGTGTCAGGAATGAGAGATTTAAGCCATTTGTCGAAGGCGTGTCTGTCCATGTTTATGTAGAAGCGCTGGTAGTCACGGATCATTTCCGAGCCGAGATCTATTGTCTGCACGGAGAATATCTGCGGAGTTACAAGTACGTCGGATGGCAGGGTGAGACTGAATCTGGCACACAGCTTCTGGGCGTCCGGTGAAAGTAGTCCGCCGCACGGCTTTCTGAAGCTTTCTTCTGTATCATCCTTTTTGTCAAAGGCCGCAACCGCTATTTTGGATCTATAAAAACCTATAAAATAAATTTTTTACCAAATTAAGCCTTCATCGCCAGATTTGCCAGCTGATTCTTATTTAAGTCAGCCA
>CACWVT010000072.1 GCA_902764345.1 uncultured Ruminobacter sp. | reverse complement strand
TGTCCACCTTCTATGACTTTCTTTCTCTGAATATCGAAAATCCCGGTGATGTGTCACTTCAGGAGAAATGGTTCAAGGACACCAAGATCTTTGAGGACAAGGAATTTTGCAGTGAATACATGGGAAAGTTTCCGGTAATTTTCATTTCCCTGAAGGCTGTTTCCGGTAATGATTTTCTGAGGGCGTACGAGCAGCTTGGAAGCACCATCTATAAGATGCTTTGTCAGTTTGATTATCTTGCTGAAAGTAAAAAGCTTAAAGAAGATGCTGTAAACGATTTTAAAAAGTTAAAGAATGAAACATATCTTTGCAATCCAGAGAATCAAAATGCCGTTAAAAATTCTCTGGAAAGGCTGTGCTACTGGTTATACCTTTCTGCTCATTGACGAATATGATGTACCTATCGCCAAGGCGGCCCATAACGGCTACTACCGGGAAATGATTGACATCATCAGTCCGTTCCTGAGCAATGCCTTAAAGACCAATTTGTATCTTGGCAGAGCTGTGCTTACCGGATGTTTAAGAGCAGCTAAGGAAAGTATTTTTACTGGACTTAACAATCTGCTGGTTTGCTCGATTCTTGATTCCGGAGATGACGATATATCCAAGGGGATAGGTTTTACCAAGGAAGAGTCCGAAGGAGTTCTTTCATATTACGGTCTTACTGACTATTACGAAGATGTAAGAAACAATTACGACGGGTACCATTTTGGAACAACTCATATGTACTGTCCGTGGGATGTAATGAACTTCTGTAATGACAACTACAGAAAACTGAGTAAAGACAAAAATCTCATTCAAGCCGGCAACTACTGGATAAACACCAGCGGTAATGATGTAATCGAAGAATTCATGGGCTTTATCGAGCCTGAAGACGTTGAGCTGATGCAGGATCTTCTGGATGGTAAATCAATAACTGCGGAAGTAAGAGCCACCTTGTGCTACGGTGATTTGCAGAACCATGACATAAATGATTTCTGGACTCTGCTGCTTTATACAGGGTATTTAACTTTTGAACCGCAGTCCCATAATCCTGAAAGTGATGAGTACAGTGTTTATATTCCTAATGAAGAAATCAGAAAATGCTTTAAATCCAGAATTCTGAATTATTTTAAGAACAATTCAGTTATGAAATCCAGTACCGCTGAACTGGTAAAAGGTTTGTTTGAAGGTGATGCCGAAAAAGTTCAGGACAACCTTAACACGCTCCTTGGCAAATACGTTTCAATCAGAGATTTTTCAGTCAATGCTCCGAAGGAAAACTATTACCATGGCTTCGTGAACGGATTACTGGTAAACGGCACGTCTCTCATTGCAGAGCAGAAATCCAATTTTGAGTCAGGAAACGGCTACATCGATTTGATAATCAAATCTATCAGAAGCAGAGGAATTATCGTCATTCTGGAATTAAAACAGACTTCAGACGAAAACGAAGACAAAGTGCTTATTGCTCAGGATGCCGTTGAACAGATAATTCAAAAGAAATATGCCGATCCGTACATTAAACGCAACGACATCAAAGCTGTTCTTACTTATGGCATATGCTTCTGTAAAAAGGAATGTGTCGTTGTTGGAAGAAAGCTGAAATAAAATGTTCAAGCGTGGCAACCGAGTCAAAGAATACTTGATCGGTAGTGACCGACCAAGTTACCGACTAAGATCTCGATTAAGTGATTGTTAATCTTTCTTATAGAACTCGGTGACGTAGCCTGCAGCATCAAGAATGAGCCCGTCAGCCCATGGTGGTGTACGTCCCATCTGCTCACACACAGCATCGAGGCTCATCCGCGGATCAGCCTCAATGACCACTTCGTCATGTATGTGCATCACGATACTGCAGTGTCGGAGCGTCTTCATGGCATAGCAGAGAATATCTCTTGAAATGGCCTGCACGATGTTTTCGACGAACTTTGGTCCGTAACTCTCAATACGCTCCCATTTCTTGGTGGCACCGATGCCTTCATAGGTAACACTCTCCCCGCCGAATTGGTTCATGCCGATGCGGGGCTTTACGTAGGCTAGCTTTCTGCCTGATGGCAGGGTGATGAACAGCATGCCACTTCTGCAGGTAAAGGTAAGTCCGTGTGTTTCAGTAGTGGTGCGATCAATGATGGCTTTCATGACAGCACGGTCTACCGCCCACCAGAACTTCACGATATTAGGATTGGAATTACGCCATGCGGTAACGAGGGGCTGAAGCTCTTCTTCCTTTAGTCCCATATCCAGAGCTCCCATAGCCTTTAACGCACCGATACCTCCGCCGTAACCACAGGCGAGTTCCGCTACCTTACCTTTCTGCCTCAGATGCCCATTCACACCATGCTTTTCAACAGGAACCTTGAACATTTGACTGGCGCTCATACAGTAGATATCGCCGCCGTTTTTGAAGAGTTCCATACGCCATTTCTCCCCGGCAAGCCAGGCTATCACTCGTGCCTCAATGGCAGAAAAGTCGGCTACATAAAAGAGCTTGCCCTCTGGTGGAATAAAGGCTGTTCTGACGAGCTGAGACAAAGTATCCGGCACATCTTCATAGAGCATGGAGACCGCGTCATAATTTCCTGAGCGGACAAGAGCACGAGCCTCATCGAGATCAGACATGCTGTTACGACAGAGATTCTGCAATTGAATATTTTTGCTTGAGAACCTCCCGGTACGGTTCGCTCCGTAGAAGCGGAACAGTCCTCTGGCACGGTTATCAGCACATACAGCATTTTGCATTGCCTGATATTTCTTAACGGCAGATTTGGCTAGCTGCTGCCTTAACGAAAGCACTCGGCATAATTCCGGAGGTGCATTCTTCATAAGTTCGGCTACAGCTTTCTTATCAAGGGATTCTGTCATGAGTCCGTTTTCAGCAAGCCATTCCTTCATCTGCTGTACCGAGTTAGGATTCTCCAGAGCGGTGAATTCCTTCATAGCTTTGGTGAGTTCTTCCCGGGAACGGTGATCCATGGTAATGGCTTGATATACGAGTTCCATGTCAACCAGAACCCCGCGGTCGTTAATCTGCTGATCGATGATGTATTCTTCCCACACAAAATCAGGTACCGGGAACTTGGAAAGACGTTTCTGTATTTCCATTTCAGTTTCAACGTCCCTGAGATTGTAGCTTTTAAATAAACTCCATTTGTCAGGAGCATGGTGGGGGAGATTTCGAGTTCTGCCGCTGTTGCTTTGTGTTGGAGTACAAGGCTTACAGAAATAACGGATTAGATCTTTACCCTCCGTGAGCTTCTGCTTCTCAAGCCCCAGTATGGCACCCACACCTTCAAGAGACTGCGGCAGTCCCAGTGTCGCCGCCCACACCATGTCGCAATGCCAGCCTTCAGGGCTGAGATAAGTACCGGGTGGAAGTCCTAGATACCGGGACAGACAGATTCGTTCAAAGGAAGCGTTAAAGCTATGTTTGATGATCTTCTCATCGGTGAGAGCCTTTAGAATCTCATCCGGCACCTTCTCACCGTTGGCTAGATCGTAAATCTTCACCGGTTGCCCATCTACGCTGCAGGCAAAGAGCAGGATTTCAAAATCCGGTGATTCAGCGTAGCGGTACACACCGCTTTTGCCGATGTCTACACTGGAAAATGACTCGATGTCCAATGTAATGTTATTCATTTCAATACCTCACAAAAAAGGGTAGCAGTTCTGCCACCCTTTGATAAAAGTTAACGGCCGGTTAGTGCAGTCGTTGCCATCTGTGCCACAGGTGCGAAATCAGCCAGGTCATAAGTTCTATGGCATAAGCAGTTATCACTCCCGTGAACATTCCGGTTCCGAAGCCCGTGATAAAGATTTCTGATGAATCCATTCAGACGTCCTTATCCCAGAAAATCTTCTTCAGCCTCAGTGGCAAAATCGCTCTCGGCACTGGCCTTACCACCAAGAGGTTCACCGTCGCTGATTTTCTGCAGGTTGTTAAGACCGCAGGCAATACCCTTATTGCCGTTCGCATTGAAGGCATAAAAGCTGATACTGGCACGACCATACACACCGGAGTAAACCTCGGAACGGTTCATAATCGGGTTGCATGCCGCATCAACAATTCCCGGAGCAGTGGCACTGTTGGCATTGATGAAGTAGGCATTGGCATAAGCTGGATCATCCGGTCTTTCAATGTCGCCGTCACGCAGAGGAGTCTTGATGACTGAAAGAGCAGGTACGGTTCTGCCGTTACCCTTCAGCTTGGATTCGCCTTCCTTGTAGGCGGCTTCAATGGCAGCTTGAATTTTGGTTACAGTTGCAGTATCCGATTTAGGGACAATCAGAGACACACTGAACTTAGGAGCGCCGCCGTTAATTGACTTGGCTTCCCATACATTGGCATAAGACCAGCGGGTTTTAGGGCCGGTGATAACTTTCATTGGATTAACGATTTTTGTCATTTTCTATTCTTCCTTAAAATCTAAGTTTGCACATGAAATTTCCGGTCTTTTATCGCTTTCCGGTACAAGCGTTGGTTTGCCTTGCGGCTTTTCGATATAAGCTGAAAGCAGCTTCTCGAATTTTGTCTTGCCGAGGAGCTTCTGCATGGCTGTTATGCCGAGAACCTTCTTCTCGAACGGATCAAAGCCAGCTTCACATACAGCCTTGATGACTTCATTCTCATCGGTGTATCTGCGGTTGGCTCGCCCTTCCACCAGCTTCCAGCCTGTCCAGCTTTTACCGCCAAGAGCACTCTGGAGGGCATAATCCTTCACGTCAGATGCCCAGGAGGTAAGCTCATCAACCTTGGATAAAATCACCTCAATCTCGACGTCATCAAGAAGCGCCGGCAGCTTGAACTCATGTCTTGCCATCAGGAGATTTTCCTCAGCTCTGGCTCTGCATCTGTGTTTGGCTTTACAGAAACCGCACCATTCGCCACAGTGAAATTCTCCTTTACCCTCAAAGGCCAGTTCGGCAGCAGGCTTTAGAACCGTTTCCGCCCAGGTGAGGAGCTCCTCACTGCTTATTTCAAAGGTGGAGATGTTTTCCCGTCTTGGCTGATAGATGGTCATGGAGACCTTGCTGATGTCGTACAGAGCATCGAAAAGCTCCAGAGCACCAAGGGCATAGCACATCATCTGCGGGTTCATTTCAGCTTCAACCAGCACCCCGAGACCATGCTTGTAGTCCACAACTCTCAAGGTTCCGTCTGCGATAATCACGCAGTCGGCAGTTCCGAAGCCTTCTGGTACCCAGCGGGAAAAATCCACGCGCTGCTCGATAAGAACCTTCGGATCTGAGCAGGTCTTGGAAGCTTCATTCACCTGTTCAAGAACATAGCTCGCATACCCGGTAGCGCATTCCTCCATCTCGTCATTGAAACGGGACAGCTTCGGTGTCGGATCATCGGCTTCCATTCCCAGTGCGGTTTTAAGCTTGTACTCACACAGCTCATGAGCCTCGGTGCCCTCCGCAGCGTATTCGCTTGGTTTGTCCTCAAAGGTTTCACAAAGCTTTACTGACGGAGTGCAGTTCAGCCAGCGGTGGGCTGAGGAGGCTGACAAAATTGCATGTTGACTAGGCATTCATAAGCTCCTTTGCATCATTAAGCAGAGCAGAGTAGTTGTTCGGATCTACATCGCTTAAACGCTCAGCGCCGTACTTTACAATCAGCTTCTTCACGTCAGCGGTAAAGCCGGCTCTGCTGATGTCTGCAAGAACACCTCTGACCTCTTCAAGAGTAATTTCCGGTACTGGTTCCTGCGGTGCAGGTTCGGCAGTAACTTCAATTCCTTCCGCCAGTTGACGAAGCTCTTCAGAGATTTGCATCAGTCTTTGTTTGAGATTTTTCATAAAGTTTTTCTCCTGATTTACAGATTAAAATTTCACCCACGTTGTCTCCCGGAATCAGCACGGTAACCTTATGCATGTCACCGAGCAGAAAGCGCAGGAGTCTTTCCCGGATGTTGATGGCTTTACAGTTAAAGACACCGCCGGGTGCGGGCTTCCTGGTTAAATTGATTTTGAGTTTCATGATTGCTCCTTGGTAAAAATTTGTTGTTTTCACTAAGTAGCCACGGCAGGAGGGAAAATCTGACGTTTTTGAAAAAAATTTTTTTGAATGATTAAGAGTTGAACAGTCGCAATTAAGAAACAAGTTGTTTCGCAATTTGATGTGATTCAAAAGAATTAATTGAGAAAGCTCTAATTTTGCAACAACTTGTTGCAAAATTAAAAACAGGCATAAACCGTGAATGAGATTAAAAGGATTTAATTGAATTGAGAATCAATGAATATAAATCGCTTAATGAGTTTACATCTCAATATGTTGGAGAATGGGCACCGTCAAATGGACATTGGTACGGACTGGATTTTTTATATCATGGAACCGAGTATAGGTTACACACCGGGTCTATGTATAAAAATGGAAACACCATACTTCCAGACGGTAGAGAAGCTATGTTTGGCCTTTATAAAAAGATTAATAAGGAGTTATACGGTAAATACGAATTATTAGGCGAATACGCAGACATGCACGATTTACTGGAAAGCCGAGTAATCGAAGGAAGATCTTTTGCTGAAGTCATTATGGATGATTACACCGAATTGCTCGGTCAGGATTGACATAAGTGTGAAGGTGAACCCGGTATCCCACTCATCACAGCCCATTACTGTACTCCATAGAAAGAACGAACCAGAGGCAGCGCCCCGTAGCGGCCGGAAAGATATCCCAGTTCCAGATTTTCCTTTCCCTTTTTTGGACTGAAGTCTGACAGAGGATACAGGAAAGAAGCCTGCTCTCTGTCTTTATCGCAGAACCAGATCTGATCTCTTCGGAAAATTTCCTGAGTAAGAATGGTTGTTTCATGAGTGGTAAAAATCAGCTGAGCGTTTTTAGGATTAGCTTTTGGATCATGAAACAATTCCACCAGAAACTGAACCAGCTTAGGATGGAGATTTACATTAAGCTCATCAATACACAGAACACTGCCGTTAGCCAGAACATCCAGAATCGGTTCAGCAAAAGAAAAGAATTTCTGCGTACCGGAGGATTCATCCCTGAAATTAAATAATACTGTCTGACCATTGCTGTCAGTGTGAACCGTGTTGATTTCATAGGTCGGTTCAGTGGGGAGGTGTTTTTCCTCAACGCGGATATCTTCGATATTAAAATCAGCTGCCTTAAGGAATTTCAGAAC
>CACWVT010000071.1 GCA_902764345.1 uncultured Ruminobacter sp. | reverse complement strand
GCCGAAGACACAACGGCAGTGGGCATTCGTTCAATTGAGCGTAAGATCATTGATTATGCGTGGGAGCATGGCTTTGTTAAACCTCAGCCCGCAACCGTCAAGACCGGTAAGAAGGTAGCCGTTGTAGGTTCCGGTCCTAGCGGTCTGGCCTGTGCCCAGCAGCTTGCCCGTGCAGGTCACGATGTTACCGTTTTTGAAAAGAATGATCATATCGGCGGGTTGCTGAGATTCGGTATACCTGATTTTAAACTGCCGAAATCACTCATTGATCGCCGCATGGATCAGATGGAAGCAGAAGGAATCACCTTCCGCACATCTACGCTCGTTGCCGATACTGATAAGCTGCCGGCAGGCGTACGCTGTGATGCGACTTCAGTTGTAAGCCCTAAGGCTCTGTTAGAGGAATTTGATGCGATAGCTTTATGCGGAGGTTCAGAAACTCCAAGAGACCTTAAGGCTCCGGGAAGAGAACTTGCGAACATTCATTTCGCTCTTGAATATCTTATCGGTCAGAATAAGGAAGTTAACGGTGGCGGTAAGAACCCGATAAACGTAAAGGGTAAGCATGTTGTCGTTATCGGTGGCGGTGATACCGGTGCTGACTGTGTGGGTACCGCAAACAGACAGGGTGCGGCTTCAGTTACCCAGATTGAAGTTATGCCAAAACCTCCTGTTGAGTATGACGTTCTTGCTACCTGGCCTGAATGGCCTAGAATTTTCAGAACCTACACCTCTCATGAGGAAGGTTGTGAAAGACTGTTCAGCCTGAACACCAACGAGTTCGTCGGAAAGGACGGCAAGGTTACCGCCATTAAGGTAAGCGACTGTGAATTCAAGGGCGGTAAGCTCGTAAACAAGGAAGGTACCGAACATGAGCTGAAGGCTGATTACGTATTCCTGGCTATGGGCTTCGTACATCCTCTTGATGCTGTTCTTGACGGCTTCGGAGTTGCACGTGACGCAAGAGGTAATGCGGCTGCAGTTCCTGATCCAGACACTGCTTCTGGATTCATGACCAGTGTGCCAAAGGTATTCGCCGCAGGCGATATGCGCAGCGGTCAGTCTCTTGTGGTAAGGGCTATGAGTGAAGGCCGTCGCTGTGCGAGAGCCGTGGACAAGTATCTTATGGGGATGAGTCTGCTGCCTGCGTGCTAAAACATAATTCGCTTTGATTTAATACTTAAAAGGATCGCCATGCTGTAATATTCTGGCGATCCTTTTTTTATGGCTAAATACAGAACCGATCACACGATGTAAAACGGTATATTGATTTCAGGTGAAACGGTACGGGATTTAGTGTTCAATTAATCAGAATGTAACTGGTCTGCACGGGATCCTGTTCCGTATTTATTCAGTTGCGCATCGTTTGTGCATGTCTTAATTGACTGGTGTATGGTAGATATTGAAACGGGAAAGGCTTAAATGATTATAGAGACTGAAAGACTGATTCTGCGTCCGTTCAACGTGTCTGATGCGGCAGATGTTTATGAATATCTGCATGAACCGCAGGTAAACTGTTTTCTAGATCTTAAACTGGATTCATACGATGATGCTGTGTCTGAAATGGAAAGGCGATCAGCAGAGCAGTCTTATTATTTTGCCGTCGTGCTCAAGGATTCGGGGAAGGTGATAGGTGAGGTTTTTGCCTATCCTGAGACCGGTGAACCGCAGTGGTTTGAAAGTCTTCCGAAGGATATGTTCAGTCCATGCATTATGTTTAACAGGGATTATCAGGGCAGCGGTTATGCCTATGAGACGTCCGTGGCGTTTTTTAATTATCTTTTTGAGAAGTGCGCTGCCAGAAGAATCTATTCCTATGTTGATGATTACAACAGTCCGAGTATTCGTCTTTGTGAAAAAATGGGGATGCGTCGGGAAGGTCTGTTTGTTGAATTTGTTTCGTTTGTGAATAATCCTGACGGGACGCCGAAATATGAGAATACGTACCAGTATGCAATTCTCAGAAAAGAATGGGATAAGGTAAGACTGTCGAAGGAAATAAGTACAGTGCTTTCTCATGTCAGTTACAGGTAGACACCTCTTCATATCAGTTATCTTTTTGGTTTAAACTGTGCTACCATTTCCGTTCTGCGAATCGCATTATTCGGAAACAGTTTGTTTTGTCTGGAAATTTTCGGCTGAAGGCAGACGCATGCATATAAATCAGTACTTAAACACTTACGGTGACTATCTGAAACGACGCTTCGGACAGCGTGTACAGAAACTGTCGCTGAGTGGCAATTTTACCTGTCCGAATCGAGACGGAACCCTTGGGCGCGGAGGGTGCACGTTCTGTAACGTGTCATCATTCTCAGGAAAGGGAGTGGAAAATCTCTCAATATCAGAACAGCTTGCATGTGCTCCCGAAAAACGATCAAAGATATTTCTTGCTTATTTTCAGGCATATACAAGTACGTATGCCGAGCTTCAGCTTCTGAAGAAAATGTATTCCGAAGCACTGGAATTTCCGAATATTGTCGGTATCTGTGTGGGAACCAGACCGGACTGTGTGTCTGATGAAGTTCTGGATCTTCTTGAAAGATATCTGCACGAGGGAAAGGAAGTCTGGCTTGAACTGGGATTGCAGAGTGCCATAGACGAAACTCTGGATCTCATAAACCGGCATCATTATTTTGCAGATTATGCCGATGCGGTATACAGGGCAAGAAAACGCGGAATCAAAGTCTGTACGCATCTGATAATAGGACTTCCGGGAGAGGAACTTATTCACAATCTGACTACTCTTCAGATGGTTGTGGATGAAGGTGTGGATGCATTAAAACTCCATCAGCTCCATATAGTTAAGGGGAGCGTAATGGCAGCCATGTACCTCCGCGGTGAAATTCAGGTGCTGGATTTGGATGAATACGCAAAAATAGCCGCCAGACTTATTCAGTACACTCCTCCTGAAATCATGTACGAGAGGGTTGGGGCGTCTGTCAGGGATTCATCGCTTATAGCCCCAATGTGGTCAACACAGAGATGGCCGTGTATTGACAGAATAGGAGAGATTCTGGCAGAAAATGGCGGGCAGGGGTCAGCCATAGGCAGACCTTATGTTTATGACGGTATCAGTCGGGGATGATGCTCTCAGCCTGACGAATGCCCGCAGGATATGAGATGTTTTGTAAACTGTGGAGCAATACTCAAAGTAATTTGTAAATGTTTTGTATAATAATTCAATCTGAGTTTTTATTAAAATGACCGAAATAAGGGTCATATCGGTTTATTTTTAATTTTGTTTCTTGAATATTGGAATTGTGGAAATGGCAGAATCACTAAATGCACGTCAAGCCAGTAAGAAAACAATGGCCATTATTTTGGCCGGGGGCAGAGGCAGCAGACTACATCAGATGACTGATACCAGAGCCAAGCCTGCTGTTTATTTTGGCGGTAAATTCAGAATTATTGATTTTGCCCTGTCAAACTGCATTAATTCCGGTATCCGTAAAATCGGGGTGGTTACCCAGTACAAGTCTCACAGTCTGTTAAGACATCTGCAGGCCGGTTGGTCTTTTCTGCGTAACCAGTTTAACGAATTTCTTGATCTGCTGCCGGCACAGCAGCGCATAGATGAGGTTCACTGGTATCGAGGAACTGCTGATTCGGTATATCAGAACATAGATATCATAAGAGATCATCGTCCCCAGTACATACTTATTTTGGCCGGTGATCATATTTACAAAATGGACTATGCCAAGATAGTGCTGGATCATCTTCAGCACGGAGGTCCTCTTACAGTGGCTTGCGTGCCTATTCCAAAAGATCAGGCAAGCGCCTACGGAATAATGTCTGTAAATGAGGATGGACTGATTACCAGCTTTGACGAAAAGCCTAAGAATCCGCAGACCATGCCTAATAATGAAAACATGTGTCTGGCTTCAATGGGTATCTATGTTTTTGATGCTAAGTTCCTTTATGATGTTCTGTATGAAGATGAACAGACTGAGGAATCAAGTCATGATTTTGGGATGGACATCATTCCTCGTCTGGTCAGCAGAGGCCTTGCTCACGCTCATGATTTCAGTATTTCGTGCGTATGCAACAGAGCCAAGAATCAGATATACTGGCGCGACGTCGGAACTGTCGATTCGTTCTGGGCTGCCAATATGGACCTTGCTTCCGTAACTCCTGATCTCGATATTTACGATCAGGATTGGCCTATTTGGACTTATCAGATGCAGCTTCCGAGTGCAAAGTACGTTCAGGATTTAAACGGAGCATCCACCATTCTGAGAAACAGCGTAATAGCTGCCGGTGTGATTGTCAGCGGTTCGTCAATATGCTCAAGCGTGCTGTTCTACAATGTGAGAGTGCATTCATTTACATTTATAAACGAGGTTGTGGCATTTCCTGACTGTATTATTCACAGAGGTTGCAGAATTACCAAGGTTATTCTGGATCGCGGCTGTGAGTTGCCTAGAAATCTTGTTGTCGGAGAGAATAAGGAAGAGGATGAGCGCCGTTTTTACAGATCAGAAGGCGGTGTTACCCTGATAACACGCAGAATGCTTGCGGATTTAAGGAAGAAGGAACCGTGGTTGTTTGAAAACTTTGAGGAGTACTGCCAGTACGGTAACTAGTTTTCATAAGATAAAGCGGTAAGAATTACGGCGATGACGGAATATCGCCGGTATCTCCGACGGGGCAGGGATTGAGGCCTAAGGCAGAATGGTGCTGCCGGAAATCAAAGGGAATTGATGTTGGTTTAACGGATTATGAATATATACAATACATGTGAGCAGAAGCTTAAACAATGGATCAGCAGACTGTACCAGAAGTCTGTGGTTTATCTTTCCGCAGTTCTCGGTTTCTTTTTAACTCTTTTCATTACCGTTGTTCACTGTGTCCTAGGTTATTTTTTCAATGGTATCATTACCGTCTTTGACGTTATCCAGCCTTTGTGCTACGGAGCCCTGCTGACTCCGTTTATCGTTTTTGTCTTCAATCAGGTTTTTTCTGATGTGGAAAATGCCAGAACCCAGGTTAGGGATATGAAAAAATCATTGGCCAAAACCTATGTGGCCATGATTAATCAGCGTGACAGAAATCTGACGCTGACAAAGGATCATGAGGTTCTTCGCGGTCAGAAGATAAAGGTTGAGAAGCAGCTTGAGGAACAGGCTACGTTCTTCTCCGCCATCGTTGATTTGACTCCCGATATTATTATGTACCGTGATGAATCAGGTAATATCAAAGGCTGCAATGACAACATGCTTAAGCTTCTTGGGCTCACCAATGCCGCACAGCTTGTTGATCTCCTGAAGGAGGATCATGAGCTTGATGATATTTTTGCTAAGTTTGATGACATCCTAAAGCTGAACAAAAGTGATGTTACCTATGAAAGTACCATTAACGAAGTTGTATATCAGATGAGAAAAAGGCCTGCAGTCAACGCTGAAGGAAATCTTATAGGCATCATGCTTTACGGTCATGATATTACAAAGCTCAAATATGAACAGGATCTTCTGGAAAAGACTTCAAGGGATAAGAGTAATTTTATTTCCACTCTTAGCCATGAGCTGAGAACCCCGCTTAACGGCATTGTCGGTCTTAGTGACATTCTGATGCAGACCGGTCATTTTGACGGGGATGACATGCGCAATCTTAAAGCCATAAACGTCAGTGCTGTTACGCTTGGAAATATTTTTAATGACGTCATAGATTTGAATAAATTTGAAAGACAGACCTTTAACGTTATATATGAAAAGGTAAAATGGCGCGATTTTCTTGATGATTTCGAAACTCTTGCCCACCTTATGACTGAGCAGAAGAATCTTGATTTCAACTTTAATGTGGAAGGGGAAGTTTCGGAGTATCTGCTTCTTGATCCGACTCGACTGCGTCAGATTCTGTGGAATCTGACGGGTAACGCCATAAAGTTTACCAAAAAGGGCGGAATAACAATCAGTGTCAGACAGCATATGGATGGTGATTCAGCCGAGCTTACCTTCTCGATTACGGATACCGGTATAGGTATTGCGAAGGAGGAACAGGAAAAGATATTCGGGCTGTACTATCAGGTTGAAGGAACCAAGCAGTCAACTGGCACCGGTATCGGTCTTCATGTGACAAGAAATCTCTGTCAGGCACTGAACGGTTCCGTAAGAGTTGAAAGTGAGCTGGGAAAGGGCAGTACCTTTACGGTAAGTTTTACATTTAAGAAAACTGAGCATGAAATAGAGAAAAAAGAGATTAAGAGCAGCTTAAGAGTGCTTCTGGTTGAGGATGTGGATCTGAATATCCTGGTTGCCAGAACCATGCTTGAGAAGCTTGGACATAAGGTTTTTGTGGCTAAAACCGGTCAGGAAGCCATTAGTCTTTTTAAGAGCGAAAAGATTGATCTGGCACTTCTTGACATGCAGCTGCCGGATATGACCGGTTTTGACGTGGCGGACGTTTTTGTAAACGAGCTTAATTGCAGCGTTCCGTTAATAGCTTTGACCGCCAACGTCATTAATGACCGGAAGGAATACGAAAAGCATCATATTGACGGCGTTATGAACAAACCTTTGTCTTTAACTAAATTAGTAGAAAATTTGCAAAAATATCAGGAATAATAAATGATTACAGACATTGTAAATATAAAATACGTGAATGAATTCGTCAGCATTGCGGGAAAGGGGCCTATCTGTGAAGGTATAGATATGTTTCTAAACAGCGTTGAGGATTATCTTGGCAACTGTTTAAGCTACTTCAATAAGAAAGGATTTGAAGAGGCCGGGAAGGAGCTTCATAAGATTAAGGGAGCAGCAAGTTCCATTGGTCTTACCAGAGTGTCTGCTAAAGCAAAGGAAATCGAACTTGAGCTTCTGAAGGATCGTGATACATACGGTCTTAACAGCAGAGTTATGGAATTACGTGAGATTATTCTGGCAGATACAAAAGAGCTGAGAAATTTTGTAATGACACTGTCCGGAATGTAACATGACAGGTGTCATTACATTTTTTTTTTTCGACAACTGTGTCAGAAGTTTAATCCGGATGTCCATGCTGAATCCGGTGTTTTTATGAGGGGTATTCGGGATGTTTTTCGATGCCCTTTTGTGTTTTATTCCTGCAAAAGAAAAGGCATGAACCATGTGCGGTCCATGCCGTAATCTTTTTCAGCCCGCAATTCAACTCAGGGATTTTTGACGCATATTATACGCAGGCGGGCCGGAAGTAGCTGTCATGATCTAAGAAACCTTAACGTCAGCTCCAAAACGATAACCTTCGCCGAAAATGGTTTCAATCAGATTTTGTGCATTTTCACTGTCAAGATGACGGCGAAGCTTTCTTATGGTAACGTCAACAGTTCTGTCATGTTCCTTTAATTCTCTACCCATCATAAAGAACATGAGATCTGATCTGGTTACTATCAGTTTAGGATGTTCACAGAAGTACTGCAACATGCGAAATTCAGCACGTGGCAGTCTGGTTTCAACTCCGGAAGGGCTGATCAAATCGTGACTGTTGGTTTCAAGAACCCAACCGTCGAACTCGTATTTTTCCGTTGCGGTAGGAACAAACTGCTGAACGGGAGCCTTTTTGGACTTCGTTCTGTTAATGAGGTTTCTGGCACGAATGGTCAGTTCCCTAGGATTGAACGGTTTGGTGATGTAGTCATCAGCACCGATTTCTAGACCGAGGATGCGATCAATGTCGTTGTCTCTGCCTGTTACGAACATCAGGGCTATATCACCCTTTTCCCTGATTTCCCTAGCCAGAATGAGACCATTTTTTCCCGGCAGATTGATGTCAAGCAGAATGAGGTCAATCTGATGGGTGGACAGAATTTCGTGCATCTCGTCACCGTTGCCGGCAATGAGGGTTTCATAACCTTCAGCGTTGAATATGGAGGTCGCCATTTTGCAGGCTACCGGTTCATCATCAACAATCAGTACAGTTGCTGCAGACATGATTTTTGTTCCCTGAATAATTTGTTTTGATTTGTTAAATTTATTTAAGCGATATAAAAAAATATAATACTGTTGTAAAAATGTAAAAAATTACATTTATTTAAACAATATTTTTCTAACTTGTTTATAATTTTAACAACTTGATCAATTTTAGTATAGCATTTAACGGGAAATGTGAGTGTTTTTTCAGATAAAAAATTGATAATTGTTACGAAAATGTTATATAAAAGAAATTTTGTAAAAACAAGTCAACTTTTTTATTCAAAATGACCGTTATATTTTGGTGAAATGACCGTAACACGACGTTTTCAAAGGTGTGTATTTCCTTTGCATGATTCATGAACTTGGTGAAACGGGATTTTGATTTTTGCCGGAATTAAACCGTAACCGTCAGGAATTCACGGTTACGGTTTTGGGATTCTATCTGTTGAAACGCAGATCTCTGCCGAAAATATTGTTAGGGGTGAAAATTCCGTTTGTTACGACGTGGTTTCCGTTTACGAATGTGTGCATAACCTTATGACTGAAAGTGTGACCGAGGAACGGTGACCATTTGCATTTTGAGGCAATGTCCACCGGTTTCACGGTATAGTCATTTTTTTTCACGATGACGATGTCCGCAAAATATCCTTCTCTGATATATCCTCTTCTGTCAATGTTGAATCTTTCGGCCGGATTATGGCTTAATGCCGTTACCGCCGCTTCGATTGAAAGTTCATTGCGATGAACCAAATCGAGAACGGCAAGCAGTGAGAACTGGATGAGAGGCAGTCCTGACGGAGCTTTGCAGAAAGGCTGATTCTTTTCTTCAATGGTGTGCGGTGCGTGATCGGTTGCGATAATTGAGATGATTCCCTGTTCAACCGCATTTACGAGAGCCTGACGGTCTTCTTCGGTTTTTACGGCAGGATTGCATTTTAATCTGTTGCCAAGGCGTTCATAGTCCTTATCGTTAAAGAACATGTGGTGTGCGCACACCTCAGCGGTAATTTTTCTGTCCCTTACCGGCTGACCGGCGAAAGGTCTGAACAGCTCGATTTCATCTTTGGTGGAAAGGTGGAGCACATGAAGGTTTGCTCCTGTTTCCAGTGCAAGATCAACGGCCTTTTTGCTGGATCTGTAGCATGCCTTATGATTTCTGATTAAAGGGTGCATGTAAGGTTTAAGGTTTTCCTCACCGTATTTTGCCTTGAATTCCTCCATGTTCCTGTTAATCAGTGCGTTATCTTCGCAATGGGTGGCAATGAGCACGCGACTGTTTTTGAATATGTTGTAGAGTGCTTCATCCCTATCAACCAGAAGATTACCTGTTGATGATCCCATAAAGATTTTTACGCCGCAAATTTCCTGAGGGTTGATTCTGCGGATTTCATCCATGTTTGTTTCGGTGGCCCCGAGATAAAAAGAGTAGTTTGCGTATGAATTTCTGGCTGCAATATCTTTTTTGGCCTGAAGGTCTTCAATGGTCACGGCAGGAGGATTGTTGTTTGGCATGTCCATGAAAGATGTTGTACCTCCGAGAACTGCGGCGACGGACTCGGTGGCTATTGTTGCCTTATGTACGGCTCCCGGTTCTCTGAAGTGAACCTGATCATCAATAACTCCGGGCAGGACGAGCATGTCACTGCAGTCAATGATTTCATAACCATCATCGGCAGGAATACAGTTGTCAATCTTTTCAATAAGTCCGTTGTTGAGAAGGATGTCTCTTCTGCATGTACATCCTTCATTTATGTAGGATTCACTCTTAT
This sequence comes from uncultured Ruminobacter sp., assembly GCA_902764345.1. Classification (GTDB taxonomy): domain Bacteria; phylum Pseudomonadota; class Gammaproteobacteria; order Enterobacterales; family Succinivibrionaceae; genus Ruminobacter. The sequence goes on along the minus strand of CACWVT010000071.1, from coordinate 1,021 downwards.
GGCCATCCTTCTGGCTGCTTGCTCAAACAAGAAGCCGAAGGATGGTCGTACAGATACACCCTCATCGGGGACGATCAGCTTCGTCTCCGATGAGAGTTTTAGTCCTATCATCGACGAGGAAAAAGAAGTTTTCCTGGCTTCTCTTCCCGACGCACATCTCAATCCCATTTATACCAACGAGTCGGACGGAATCAACCAACTGCTCAAAGGCAAGTGCTGGCTGGTTTTCGCAGCACGCGCGCTCAAGCCTTCTGAGGTGGAAAGCATGAAAGCGCAGAACTTTCTTCCACAGTCTATCAAGATCGGCTACGACGCTTTGGCACTTATCGTAAACAAAGCCAACGCCGACACGCTGATTTCCGTCAAGGACTTCAAAGAAATCCTTATGGGTAAAACCACGCAATGGAACCAACTGGGAAGCGGCTCCAAGAGTGGGACCATATCGGTAGTATTCGACAATCCCAAATCCAGTACAGTTCACTTTGTTGAGGACTCCATTCTTGGTGGGAAGGCCATTGCCAACCCCAACGTCGTGGCTGTGAAAAAGACTGCCGAAGTCATCAAATACGTAGAAGACAATCCCAATGCCATAGGAATCATCGGCAACAACTGGCTCAACGACAAACGCGACACGACCAACCTGACATTCAACAAGAATATCCGGGTGATGAGCGTCAGCAGCGTAGACCATGCCACGCCGGCCAATTCCTACAAGCCCTATCAATATTACATCTGGACCGGCCAATACCCGTTTGTGCGCACGATCTATGCCCTGCTCAATGATCCACGCCGCGCACTGCCGGCAGCATTCGAGCACTTCATCGAATCACCTAAAGGCCAGCTGATCTTCATGAAGGCCGGACTTCTGCCCGCCTACGGCAACATTAACGTAAGAGATGTTAATATTAGCCAGTAAAAAGTAACATCTTGACCTTTTCCACGTCAAAAGAATAAATTGATCATTCAACAAAAAAGATTTGTGTTGACTATGAAAGCTATAAAATATTAATGAATTATTTAA
>CACWVT010000070.1 GCA_902764345.1 uncultured Ruminobacter sp. | reverse complement strand
CAGGAGTCCGGAGCTGAGATCAATACTGGCTGACTTAAATAAGAATCAGCTGGCAAATCTGGCGATGAAGGCTTAATTTGGTAAAAAATTTATTTTATAAGTTTTTATAGATCCAAAATAGCGGTGTCCGCAATACTTGCTGACACAACGATGTGAATCAGAGAAATTATTTCATATAAGCGGTTCCTTACGGCAAAAACAGATACTCTGCATGGCCGGCGCTGTTTTTCAGCGGTTCGTACATGTCGTTCTAATTCTGAGTGATAACGTCAAAATACGATAGGTGCACATTATTGAGTATTCGCTTAAGTTGTTGTTTTGCGGTATGGAATAAATTTGTTAATATGATATGATTTACAGGTGGTATTTGAATTTGAATCATGCCTGCAGATGCGTGTATAAACACGGATAATGCCGTGCAGGCATACCTGAACAGATAATAAACATAAGATAAATGACAAAAAAGAAACGTACGGCCAGTCAGACAAGATGGCTGAAAGAACACTTTGATGATGTGTATGTCCAGGAGGCTCACAAAAAAGGGCTTCGTTCCCGTGCCAGCTTTAAGATAGAAGAAATTCAGGGCAGGGACAGAATCATAAAGGAAGGTTACAAGGTGGTGGATCTCGGTGCCGCTCCCGGCGGCTGGTCCCAGTATGCCGTTAACTGTGTCGGTGAACACGGCAGAGTTGTTGCCTGTGACATCCTTCCAATGACGCCGATAAACGGGGTCGATTTCCTGTGCGGTGATTTCAGGGAGCAGGAAGTGTTAGACAAACTGCTTGAGATTGTAGGTGACGACAAGGTTGACGTCATTCTTTCCGATATGGCTCCGAACATGTCCGGAAATATCGGGGTGGATCAGCCGAGAGCTATGTATCTCGTGGAACTTGCGTTTGACATGTGCCGTCAAATACTCAGAAAAGGCGGTTCCTTCGTGGTGAAGGTGTTCAACGGAGAGGGGACGGAAGCCTATCTGAAACTTTTAAGAAGATCTTTCAAGGAAGTTAAGGTCAGAAAGCCGGATGCTTCAAGACTCAGATCAAGAGAAGTTTATTATGTCGGTCTTGGTTACAAGGGCAGTGAAGCGGAAGATCAGGAAGTTTTCAGATAACCTGATATTGGCCTGAAAAGGGGATAGATAATAATGAGAAAAAATCTGTTAATGTGGTTAATTGTGGCGGTCGTTGTGATCTACGGCTTCTCGTCTTTCAACGATGCAGCCGAAAACGCCTCCTCAAAAAGTGACTACGTGGCGTTTAAGTCCGAGGTTGCAGCCGGTCAGGTGAAGTCTGTTAAGATTGACGGACGCAGTATTACCGGATATCGCAAAAACGGTGAAAAGTTCAAGGTTGTAATGCCTATAGTGGATCAGGACCTGCTGCCTAAGCTTGAGGAAAACAAGGTTGAAACAGTAGGTGTACTTCCTGAAGAGCCAAGCCTGCTTTTAAGTATTTTTGTTTCCTGGTTCCCGATGATTATCCTTATTTTCGTATGGATATGGTTCATGCGTTCCGCTCAGGGAGGCGGAAAGGGAGCTTTCAGTTTCTCAAAGAGCAAGGCCAGGGAATTCAGGGAAGATGAGGTTCATACCACTTTTGCTGATGTTGCGGGATGTGACGAGGCAAAGGATGAGGTTAAGGAGCTTGTTGACTATCTCAAGGAACCAGGTAAATTCCAGAAGCTCGGCGGCAAGATTCCGAGAGGCGTACTGCTTGTAGGTCAGCCTGGTACCGGTAAGACCCTGCTGGCAAAGGCCATTGCAGGTGAGGCCAAGGTTCCGTTCTTCTCGATTTCCGGTTCCGACTTCGTGGAAATGTTTGTCGGTGTCGGTGCCTCAAGAGTAAGAGATCTTTTTGCCAAGGCTAAGACCAAATGTCCGTGCATCATCTTTATTGACGAAATCGATGCCGTAGGCCGTAAGAGAGGCATTGGTATCGGTGGCGGTCACGATGAGCGTGAACAGACCCTGAACCAGCTTCTTGTTGAAATGGACGGTTTTGAAGGAAATGAGGCCGTAATTGTCATCGCAGCCACCAACCGTCCTGATGTTCTGGACCCTGCACTGCTGAGACCTGGTCGTTTTGACCGTCGCGTGACAGTAGGTCTTCCTGATATTAAGGGCCGTGAGCAGATACTTAAGGTTCATACACGTAACGTTCCTATTGCCGAAGATGTGGACATCAAGATGGTTGCCCGCGGAACTCCGGGTTTTTCAGGTGCGGAGCTTGCTAATCTTGTTAATGAAGCAGCACTTGCCGCAGCCCGTAAAAACAAGAATCTCGTAAGTCAGGCTGAGTTTGAACTTGCCAAGGATAAACTCCTGATGGGACCTGAACTCCGTTCAAAGGTAATGAACGAAAAGGAAAAGATCAACACTGCATATCATGAATCAGGTCATGCAATCGTAGGCAGAATGCTTCCTGATTTTGATCCGGTGTACAAGGTTACCATTATTCCGAGAAGCCGTGCTCTTGGCGTGACCATGTATCTGCCGGAAAATGAGCGTCTGAGTTACACCAGAAGCTACCTTGAAGATTCCATTGCCACCCTGTTTGCAGGTCGAATTGCCGAAGAGCTTATTTTCGGTGAGGACAATGTAACCACCGGTGCTTCCAACGATATTGAACGTGCAACCTACTGGGCCCGCAACATGGTTATCAGATGGGGTATGAGCAAGAAGGTTGGTCCTCAGCTTCTTGAAGGCGAGGAATCAGAAAATTACCTTGGTAACAGTTCAACCGCTCTCAGAGCCATGTCTGATACATCTCAGAATGTTATTGATGACGAAATCAGGTCAATTCTGCAGAAGAACTATGACAGGGCAAAGTCAATTCTTGAAAGCAATATGGACATTCTTCATGCCATGAAGGATGCTCTGCTGAAATATGAAACCATCGATTCAGAACAGATTGATGATCTGATGGCCAGAAGACCGGTAAGGGAACCTGAAGGCTACGGTTCATACAAGAATTCATCCTCAGACGGAGATTCCGGCAGTGAAGGTCAGAAGAAAGCTGAGGAAAAGATCGAGACTCAGGCAGATGCACAGCAGGAAAATGTGGCCGGGGAACAGACGGATAAAGTCTCAAAGCCATCTCAGGACAGCTTCTAAAGGTGTCTGTCAAATGACCTGCTAAATAAAAGAATAGGGCTCTTAACTTAATCGGTATAAGAGCCCTTTTTTGTTCCCGTAAGCGGATGTATTCGGCAGTGCGGGAACTGAGGAAATGAAAACTAAAAAACGTAAAATAGACAGAGGTACTAATGAAACCGGTAGTAAAACAGGAATTGTTGTCAGCATTTCAGCAGATTGGAATAAAAAAGGGGCAGGTACTCATGGTTCATGCTTCTCTCAGCAGTTTCGGATATGTATGCGGAGGAGCTCAGACTGTTATCGAGGCTCTGACGGAAGCAGTCGGGGATGAGGGAACAATCATGATGCCGTCACAGTCATGGAAGAATCTTGATCCGGATGTCGGGGTGCATTGGACTGTTTCTCCGAAATACTGGCAGATAATAAGGGATAACTGGCCGGCATATGACAAGAGAATTACTCCGACCAATACCATGGGCGCAGTAGCTGAAATGTTCAGATTATGGCCCGGAACATTAAGAAGTGATCATCCGGCCCGTTCCGTTGCGGCCAGAGGCAGGCATGCTGCCTATCTTACGGAAAATCATGACCTGTCCAATATTTTCGGTGATGGTTCACCTCTTGGAAAACTGTATGAACTTGACGCCAGCGTGCTGCTTATGGGGGTTGGGTATGACAAAAACACATCTCTGCATCTTGCTGATGCCAGGGCCTCATATCCTTCAAAACACATGAGTATCGAGCACAGTGCGGTCATGGAAAACGGTGAAAGAGTCTGGAAAGCATATGAAACGCTTTTTGTTGACGGCGAGGATTTTGAACAAATCGGTGCGGACTTTGAGGCTGTTAATACGGTATCCCGCACTACTGTCGGCTCATCTGAACTGAGACTGATGCGGCAGCGTGATCTTGTGGATTTTGCCGTCGGCTGGATTGAGAAAAACAGAAAATAACTGCATGCAGTTACTTAAAAACAGGTCATTGTGCCTGCCGTCAGAATAAAATTTGAAATGTGTATTAATCTTTCAATAGACAGAGGCTGATTTATGTTGTTAAAAAATTATTAATGCGGCCTTTGTGGTAAAATACGGACGGTACAGATTTTGAATTGATGCTATTTTCCGGGATTTATTATGATACACAAGTTAACAGCACATGGCAGGGTTCTTACCCTGGATCAGCCTCGCGTAATGGGCATTTTAAATGTTACTCCGGATTCTTTTTCCGATGGCGGGCAGCACAATACTTTGGACAAGGCTATAGCTCATGCCGAAAGACTTGTAAAGGAAGGCGCCGATATTATTGATGTAGGCGGCGAATCCACAAGACCCGGAGCTGATGAGGTATCCGTTCAGGAGGAGCTTGACAGGGTTGTTCCTGTTGTTGAAAGAATCGCCAAGGAACTTGACGTGTTTATTTCCATGGATACATCAAAGCCTGAAGTGATGAAGGAAGCATTTAATGCCGGCGGTCATATGATTAATGACATAAGAGCTCTGAATGAACCGGGGGCAATTGAAGTATGCAGAGATCTCGATGCTCCTGTATGCATCATGCACATGCAGGGTGAACCGAGAACCATGCAGACTAACATCGAATACAAGGATCTGCTTGGGGACATATCCGAGTTTCTTTTCAGAAAGCTGCACTGCTGCCTGAATGCAGGAATCAGAAAACAGAACATTATTATTGATCCGGGTATAGGCTTCGGTAAAACCATGGATCAGAATTACGAGCTGCTCGGCAGACTCGAAACATTTGCCAGCTTCGGCTATCCGATACTGGTAGGACTTTCACGTAAATCAATGATAGGCATGCTTACGGATGCTCCTGTTAACGCAAGACTTCCGGGATCGCTTGCCCTGGCAATGTATGCCGTAAACAAAGGAGCCAAAATAATCAGGGTTCACGATGTTGCGGAAACTGTTCAGGCTCTGGACTGCTGGAATTATGTGAAGAAATTTGAAACTAAAGGACCAAGACTCAGAGAAATACTCCAGCTTGGAAAAATAATTAAGAACAGGAAACACGTGTGATGAACAGAAAGTATTTTGGTACGGACGGTGTAAGAGGCAAGGTGGGTGAGTATCCTATCGTACCTGAATTCGCCATGAAGCTTGGATGGGCTGCGGGTAAGGTATTATCCGAAAAGGGAACCAAGAGAGTCATTATCGGCAAGGATACCCGTATTTCAGGTTACATGCTCGAAGCGGCTCTTGAAGCGGGATTCAGTGCTGCCGGTGTTGATTCTGTTCTTCTCGGACCTATGCCTACCCCTGCGGTTGCATACCTGACCAGGGCGTTCAGGGCTGAGGCCGGCGTTGTTATCAGCGCTTCACATAATCCTTTTTATGATAACGGCATTAAGTTCTTCTCAAAGGATGGTACCAAGCTTCCGGATGAAATTGAGCTTAGAATTGAGGAACTTATTGAACAGCCGATGACAGTTGTCGAGGCGGCTCAGCTCGGCAAGGCCAGCAGAAAGAATGATGCTCCAGGTCGTTATGTTGAATTCTGCAAGAGTACATTCCCAAATACCTATACCCTTAACGGGAAAAAGATAGTGCTTGACTGTGCTCATGGTGCAACTTATCAGGTAGCCACCATGGTGTTTAAGGAACTGGGAGCCAGTGTTATTACCATAGGCAATACTCCTAACGGCATTAACATTAATGACGGTTTCGGTTCAACTCATCCTAATAACCTTATCTTAAAGGTTCTTGAGACAAAGGCTGATTTCGGTATTGCCTTTGACGGTGACGGCGACCGTGTGCTTATTGTTGATGAGAAGGGACAGGTTCTCGACGGAGATGTTCTTCTTTATATCATTGCCGAATATCAGCAGAGATTTAACAAGCTTAACGGCGGGGTGGTTGGTACCCAGATGTCAAATCTCGGTTTTGAGCAGGCGCTTGGAAGACTGGGTATTCCTTTTGCAAGAGCCAAGGTCGGTGACCGCTACGTTATGGAAAAACTTCTTGAACTCGGATGGACTCTCGGTGGGGAAAACTCGGGTCACATCATCAGTTTAAGACATACCACAACCGGTGACGGCATCATCAGTGCACTTCAGGTACTCAGGGCCATGTGCGAATATAACGTGCCGATGAGTGAACTGCACAAGGATGTTAAATTATTCCCGCAGGAACTTGTCAACGTACGTCTGTCATCAGGCTTTGATGCGCTTACCGACAGTGCCGTTATTGAGGCAAGGGAAAAGGCTGAAAAGATTTTAGGCAATAAAGGCAGGGTTCTTCTGAGAAAGTCCGGTACTGAACCTCTGGTGCGCGTAATGGTTGAAGGTGAGGACGGCAATCTGGTAAAGGAACTTGCCAGCAGAATAGCCGACGTCATTGTTAAGCAGAGTCAGAGTTAACTGCTTTACTTTTGTTTTTTTTCCCTTTGAAAGGCTCCCGTAACTAATATATTGATGGCTTGTTTTTCATATATGAAAAAATAAGCTTTTTTACGGGAGTTTTTTCCTTAAAGGAAAAAAATTTTGAAATGCTTATATACTTTGATAGAATAAGCCGAAAAAACAGCAACAGCTGAGGTGATGTAATGTATTTGTATGCGATTCTTTTAGTTCTCTTTTTAATAGTTTCCGTTCTTTTAATTGCTTTCATATTAATGCAGCAGGGAAAAGGAGCTAGTATGGGGGCATCTTTTGGTGCCGGTGCTTCTAACACTTTGTTCGGTTCTGCAGGCAGTGCGGACTTCTTTGTAAAGTCTACCTGGATTCTCGGAGCTCTGGAATTTATTCTGGCTATCATTCTTGGTTATATGACCAGTCATCGCACCAGTGAAAACACTGATGACTTTACCAATATTGAACAGCCTGCCATTGTAAAGACTGAAATGTCTGATGCGGTTGATTCTGCCAAGGCACAGGCTTCTGAAGCAGTGGATGCCGTAAAGGAAAACACTGCAGCTGCAGTAGATGCGGTTAAGGAACAGACTTCAGAAGCAGCTGATGCCGCCAAGGAACAGGTTTCTGAAGCAGTTGACGCTGCCGGTGAACAGACCGTAGCAGTATTAGATTCCGCTAAGGAACAGCTTTCAGCCGTAGCTGACGCTGCCAAGGAACAGACTTCTGCTGCCGTAAGTGCTGCCAAGGAGCAGGTTTCAGCAGTAAGTGATGCAGTCAAGGAACAGACCGGTGCCGCAGTTGATGCCGCCAAGGCTGCTGCTGACGACGCCAAGGCTGCCGTATCAGAAGCAAAGGATTCTGCAAAAGACACTGCAAAAGAAGCAGTAAACAGTGTAAATGAAGCTGTTAAGCAGGCTGAAAGCACTGTGGTGAACACAAAAGATACAAACTAACTATATTTTTAAAATAGTTGTTGTCATGAGTGCGTTCATTAGCTATAATGAGCGCACTTAAACGTTAGGGGGTAAACCTCTAATACCGATGAATGCCCGGGTGGTGGAATTGGTAGACACGCTACCTTGAGGTGGTAGTGCTTAGCGGCGTGCGGGTTCAAGTCCCGCCTCGGGTACCATTCATCAGAAACTCAATGAAGAGTCTAAAATAAAATATCTAATTGTGCCCGGGTGGTGGAATTGGTAGACACGCTACCTTGAGGTGGTAGTGCGTAATGGCGTGCGGGTTCAAGTCCCGCCTCGGGTACCAATTAAGATTGCTAAGCAGTATGAAAGAGAATCCCTTGTTAGGGATTTTTTTTTTGCCTTCTGAAAATCTCACATATTTTTCACCGCTTTCCTATTATTTACCCATATTTTGAACAAATTTCTGTAACTATGGGTTAAGTCAAAATCCCCAACTTAAGTTAGAGTTGGGGATTTCTATTTATTCTTCAGACTCTACTG
>CACWVT010000069.1 GCA_902764345.1 uncultured Ruminobacter sp. | reverse complement strand
GGCAGCGCTTGCAAAGGGCACGCCAGTTGCTCCGGTCCCAGAACAAAGTCTCATCCCCTCTGTGTGCGATGATGTGATCAACGACCGTGGCCTTGGTGTACTTGCCGCGCTTCATGCACTCCTCGCAGAGCGGGTGCGCCTGCAGGAACAGTCTGCTGGCCTTCTGCCATGACCGGTCATAGCCTCGGCTGGCAGCCGACCGTACTTCCTCCGGATGCAATGGCCGGTGCAGATCACAGTACTTGGTGCCGGATGGGATCAACGCAGCGCAGCCGGGGTGCTTGCAGGGCACCTTTGGTTTGGTAGGCATCAGCGCACCAGACCCCACTCGGCGAACTGCTCGAAGCCGCCGAGCTGGTTGATGTAGGCGCGTGCGGTCTCGACCATTTCGCTGAACGGAACACCGCCAACCTGATCGTCGCCAATGGCGCAGCAGACCTCCACAGGCTTTCCAGTTTCCTGTGCTTTGAGCCATGCCCAGACATTCAAGCTGACGTCTGCCTTGCTGAGATCCTTCCCATGCAGGCCACCGCCGGTGACGCTGTCTGCCATGTCGCTGCCCAGCTTACGGTTGGTAGCGCCAGTGTCCACATCAGGACCGCCGGTCCAATCGCCCAGAGGGTTGACCTCCGCTGTCGGGTAAGCAGCGCGGAGCTTCTCTGTGGTGGCATTGCTCTGGCAGAGGATCAGCCGATCGCCGTCAAGGATGTATTTCCCGTCACAGCCATACTCGGCATAGATGTCCTTGGCGATATCGGTCAGCTTTTTCTGCTCCTCGGTCACCGGAACGCCTTTGAAGATACCGTTGTCACCGCAGCGGAAACCGTGTTCCTGGTTCTGGGCCAGATGCCGATCCTGCGCCACCTCTACATAATCCACAGCGACCTTCCCGGCGATGCGGTTGACAGCAGCCTCTACCTCATAGAACGGAATGGAGATGTCCGTCTCCACAATGATGTGGCAGATGCCGTGGCCCAGAAGAACCTCCACAGCGATGCGAGGATCGGCAACCTGGGCATATGCGAGATCCACGATGGCTCCGGCGATGCGATCACACAGCTTGTCGGGATGGGAAGGGTTGACTTTTTCAAACATAATGATTCTCCTTCACAAAGCAAAAGCCCCGGAGGTTTTTCCTCCGAGGCTCCCGCGCATTTTTCATGATACAAGCATATCACGTTTCTCAAGGGACAGTTTATCCGATTTTGGACATGAAAGTTAGAAATAAAAGATTTCTTCAAACTGTTTTTCCAATGCGATGCTCAAGATAAGTGCAAGCTTTGCTGTTGGGCTAAACTGTCCGGTTTCAATAGAGCTGATCGTGTTTCGAGACACACCGACCATCTCTGCGAGTTGTGCCTGTGACAGCCCTTTCTCTGTACGGATTTCCTTTAGTCTGTTTTTCAGTATCAGTTTGTCTTCCATATTGCACCTCGTTATCCGAAGAGCTGAATAATCCATGAAATAAGGAACGCGCCAGCTGCAACTGCGTCAATGACTGCAACGAATAGCTCATGTTTCTGATGTAATTTCATGTATTTGTAGAAAAAGATAACGGAGGTTGAAGCAGTAACAGCAAAGAAAACCTCACTGCTCATCCGTTCAAATACGATTGCGTTGACTACCGATACGAAGGCCAGCAAACATATAATTACGACCCATCCAATCTTCATGCCGTTCTTCGACACTTCCAGATTAGCAATATCCTGCCCATGATTTTCCTGTTGGCTTTTTGCCAGTATTTCTTCTCTATTCATCATAGCACCTCCCAATAGGTTGCCAAGTTCACTTGGCATGGTTGTATTATACACATGCCAAGTATACTTGTCAATACTTTTCGCAAAGTTTTCTTTGCAAGTCAGGATTTCCCGAACAGCAACACTGTCAGCCGGTCCAGCGCACGGTTCTTCCGCTTATACCCACGCTGCATGCAGCCTCACAGAGAGCGGGACAAACACGACCGGTAAATTCAGGGAAGCTGCTGGTACTGTGAAGTACACGTATTGCTGTTTCATAATCTCCCCTGTACACAAGATCGTTAAAATCAGGGATATTATTGTGTACCGGACACTTGTTGTTACAGAAAGGAACGCCGCAGTCCATGCATCTGGCCGCCTGTACGGTAGCCTCTTCATCTGTTAAACAAGGAGTAAACTCATTAAAATTCTTAACACGCTCAGCAACGCTCAGGTGCTTATCATTAATGCGGGCGTACTCCATAAAACCTGTTGGCTTACCCATTTACACGCTCTCCTTACTGTTAGACTGCAACACAAGTGCTTGACGGTATTCTTTAGGGAATACCTTTACAAATTTCTTCAGGCTGTCAGACCAGTTCTTAAGAATTTCCTTAGCCCTATTACTGCCGGTATAATCAGCATGATTCTGAATATACTTTCTCAGAATATCCTCATCAGCCATACCACAGTGGCGCGGTTCGGCCACGTTCTGAGCTGATGCTGGAACAACCTTTTCCAAATCAACAGAGGTCAGATTGCAGGAATCGGCAAACTTTCCGTCAGGATCATATACGTATGCAATACCGCCTGACATACCTGCGGCAAAGTTACGGCCGGTATTACCGAGAACAATTACGGTACCGCCGGTCATGTATTCACAACCGTGATCACCAACACCTTCAATAACGGCTGTAGCCCCTGAATTTCTTACGCAGAATCTTTCGCCGGCAACACCGCTTACATAAGCTTCACCGCTGGTTGCACCATAGAAACAGGTGTTACCGCAGATGATGTTTTCGTAGGTGTTCGCAACGAAATCCTTACGAGGATGAATAATAAGCTTACCGCCAGACATACTCTTACCAACGTAGTCATTGGCTTCACCAGTAAGTTCAACAGTTACGCCACCGCAGAGGAATGCTGCAAATGACTGACCTGCAGTACCGGTAAGACGGATGGTAATGGTATCTTCGGCAAGACCGTGATCACCATACTTTTCTGCTACCGCACCAGAAAGCATGGTACATGCGGTACGGTTTACATTGGTAATTCTGCCCGCAAATTCGACCTTCTTACCCTTGGCAATGGCCTGAGCGGCATTGGAAATGAATTCATTGTCCAAAGCCTTGTCCAAACCATGATCCTGTAATTCAGAGTGTCTGATTGCAGTACTTTCCGCTCTTTCCGGCTGGTAGAAAATTCTTGAGAAGTCGAGTCCCTTGGCCTTCCAGTGTTCAATGCCCTGACGCTTATCCAGATATTCGGAATGACCAATCAGATCGTCGAACTTTCTGATACCCATTGAAGCCATAATCTGACGTACTTCTTCAGCCACGTAGAAGAAATATCTCACTACATGTTCAGGTCTGCCTGCAAAACGCTTACGAAGTTCAGGATCCTGAGTAGCCACACCTACCGGACAGGTATTAAGCTGACACTTTCTCATCATGATACAGCCTGACGCAACGAGCGGAGCTGTAGCAAAACCGAATTCATCCGCACCGAGCAGAGCACCGATAACAACGTCCCTACCGGTCTTCAGCTGACCGTCAACCTGTACTCTTACACGGCCACGAAGTCTGTTGAGAACCAGAGTCTGCTGAGTTTCAGAAAGACCTAATTCCCATGCTGAACCCGCATGCTTGATGGAAGATGCAGGAGATGCACCGGTACCGCCGTCGTGACCTGCAATAACAATATGGTCGGCCTTGGCCTTTGCCACACCGGCAGCTACTGTGCCGATACCCACCTCAGAAACAAGCTTAACTGAAATTGAAGCCTTAGGATTAACATTCTTAAGGTCGTGAATCAGCTGAGCAAGATCCTCGATGGAATAAATATCGTGATGTGGTGGAGGAGAAATAAGACCAACACCCGGAACAGAATGACGCAGGAATCCGATATATTCTGAAACCTTATGTCCTGGAAGCTGACCGCCTTCACCAGGCTTTGCACCCTGAGCCATCTTGATCTGAATCTGATCCGCATTGACACAGTATTCGGCAGTAACACCGAAACGGCCTGATGCAACCTGTTTGATTGCGGAACGAAGACTGTCGCCAGGTTCAAGTTCAATATCCCTTGCCACACGGCCGGCACCGATAATTTCTGAAAGCATGGTCTTTTCGGTAACAGGCTGGAAGCGTCTTGCATCTTCACCGCCCTCACCGGTATTTGACTTACCGCCGATACGGTTCATGGCTATGGCAAGATTTGTATGAGCTTCGGTGGAAATTGAGCCGAGAGACATTGCACCGGTAGCGAAACGCTTAACAATGTCTTTAGCAGGTTCAACCTCGTCAATGCTGATTGGGCTGAACGGAGACTTGATTTCAAAGAAGCCGCGAAGAGTAAGATGTCTCTTCGTCTGATCATTAATGATTTCGGCATACTTCTGATAAGTTTCGGCATCATTCTGACGAACCGCATGCTGAAGATTTGAAATGGCATCAGGAGTCCACAGATGATCCTCACCTCTTACACGAACACTGTATTCGCCGCCGACATCAAGACTTTCAGCAAGAAGCGGATCCTTACCAAAGGCTGCATTGTGCAGATTGATTGCTTCCTGAGCAACTTCGAACAGTCCAACGCCTTCCACGTTGCTTGCGGTATTGGTGAAGTACTTATCCACAAATTCACGGGTAAGACCAACAGCTTCAAATACCTGAGCACCGGTGTAAGACATGTAGGTTGAAATACCCATCTTGGACATGGTCTTGCAAAGGCCCTTGCATACAGCCTTGATGTAGTGGTGGATGTAATCTTCTTCCAGAGCCTTATCGCCCTTGGCCAAATCACGAAGGGTTTCAATGGCAAGATACGGATGAACCGCTTCTGCCCCATAACCGGCAAGAAGTGCAAAATGATGAACTTCCCTGGCACTGCCGGTTTCAACAACAAGACCTGTACTGGTTCTGAGACCGGCATTAACAAGACGAAGATGAACAGTTGATGTTGCGAGCAGAGCAGGAATGGCCACACGATCCTTACATACCTTACGGTCAGTAACAATCAGAATGTTTGCACCTGCCTTAACGGCATCTTCAGCTTCACAGGCAAGACTTGCGAGACGGGCTTCGATACCTTCCTTGCCCCATGACAGAGGATAAGTAATATCCAGTTCATATGAACGGAATTTACTGTCTGTATACTTGGCAATGCTTCTTATCTGCTCCATGTGGAGTTCGCTAAGTATAGGCTGTTCAACTTCCAATCTGATAGGTGGATTGATATCGGTGGAATTCAGAAGATTAGGTCTTGGTCCGATAAATGAAATAAGGGACATAACCATCTCTTCACGAATAGGGTCAATCGGAGGATTGGTTACCTGGGCAAAAACCTGACGGAAATAATCGTATAAGGTCTTGTCCTTCTTTGCCATTACGGCCAGAGCGGCATCATTACCCATTGAAGCCAATGGTTCCTGACCAAGCTTAGCCATAGGCAACATAATCTTATTAATGTCTTCAGCGGTATACCCGAACAGCTGCTGCATATCAAGAAGTGAAGCCTCGTGAGCAATCGGAGCAACGTTTCCTGAACGTTCATCAAGTTCTCCGATCTTGATGCGGATTTTGTTAATCCACTCACTGTAAGGCTTAGCAGTTGCAAGACTGTTTTTGATTTCTGAATCATCAATGATGCGCCCCTGTTCCATATCAATGAGGAACATCTTGCCTGGCTGCAGACGCCATTTCTTAAGAATTCTGGAATCATCGATAGGAAGAACGCCGGATTCTGAGGCCATAACAACCAGATCATCCTTGGTAACAAGATATCTTGCTGGACGCAGACCGTTTCGGTCAAGAGTTGCACCAATCTGACGACCATCAGTGAATGCCACGGCTGCAGGACCGTCCCACGGCTCCATCATGGCTGCATGATATTCATAGAACGCATGACGCTTAGGATCCATAGTGGCATGCTTTTCCCAAGCCTCAGGAATCATCATCATAACCGCATGAGCGAGAGAGTATCCGCTCATGGTAAGAAGCTCAAGTGCATTATCAAATGAAGCTGAGTCAGACTGTCCCGGATAAATCAGAGGCCAAACCTTTTCGAGATCATCTCCCAGAACAGGAGAGTGAACGCACTGCTCTCTTGCACGCATCCAATTTACGTTACCACGGACGGTATTAATTTCACCGTTATGGGCAATCATGCGGAACGGATGAGCCAAATCCCAAGATGGGAAAGTGTTGGTTGAAAATCTCTGGTGAACCATTGCCAGTGCTGACTGACATCTGGTATCAGCAAGATCTCTGAAGTAAGTACCAACCTGATCAGCAAGAAGCAAACCCTTATATACTATGGTTCTTGCAGAAAATGATGGGATGTAGAATTCATGGCAGTGTCTTAAATTAAGATTCTTGATTGCCTTTGAACTGCGCTTTCTGATTATATAAAGCTTTCTTTCAAGAGCATCGGTAACAAGAACATCCTTTCCGCGACCGACAAAGATCTGTCTGATTACCGGTTCAGTACTCTTAACGGTAGGAGACATAGGACACTTATCATCAACAGGAACATCTCTCCAGCCGAGAACAATCTGACCTTCAGCTCTGACGGCTCTTTCAATTTCTTCTTCGCAGGCCTTGCGTGAAGCAGCTTCACGTGGCAGAAAAATCATACCTACACCGTATTCACCCGCAGCAGGAAGCTGTACTCCCTGTAAAATCATATCATCACGGTATAACTGATCAGGTATCTGAATTAATATGCCTGCACCATCGCCCTGTAACGGGTCGGCACCAACGGCTCCGCGGTGATTGATATTTTTGAGTATAAGCAAACCCTGCTCAACAATACTATGGCTTTTAACTCCCTTCATATGAGCAACAAAGCCGACGCCACATGCATCATGCTCATTTGCGGGATCGTAAAGCCCCTGGCTCTTAGGTAATGCTGAATCCATCACATCAAATCCTCTATATTACGACTTATTGTCTTTCCGGTTCGGAGCAATCCCGCACCTTGTAAGACAACTGAAAAAAATTTATGGCTGTATCACTTAAGAATACAAAAATTCTCACTTAATTTGTGCATGAAGCATAATTCATGCCATATAACGATATCTTGATCACAAATATTTATTCATTTAATCAGACTTTGACTTATTTGTAAACCTTATAGAGATGTTTGAATACATTAACTGATTACAGCATATATATTAGTAAGTACATCTAATACCTTATATATATAATCTACAATTATCACGACATTTCCGGCAGTATTCATTGTTTAATAATTATTTACTTTTTATGAATATTTATGCATTTAATCCATAAGAGTGCATAAAAAGAAAGCAATCACCCTTTTTAAATAACCAAAATAATCACAACATGCACAGTATTAGAGCATAAAAATAAACCGACTCCCATACAATCAGCAGTCTCATCCGTTTACGGCAACTGTCAGTCATCCTCTTAAATGGCATTATGGATTATTCAATGTTTCCGATTGGTTCATTATGCACTAACAGCGTGCATAAGAAATTTAGATATGCATTGAAAAATATCAGAATCAACATAAGCCTGAAAGCAAAGTGAGCCTTTCAGACTTTTAACAAACACAACCGACAGACCTAAAAAGAAATCCGCCCGGATGCACATTGATTGACATGAGAAGGAGTGAGCCCCCCTTTCGTTTCCCCATGTTGCCTAATGCCTGTCAAATTTCTGAATATCAAAGTGAATTACTATTAATTGGGAAAGTGAAATAAGTATCGGGATATGGTTCATCAGCCAGTGTAAAATGCCACCACTCCTCTACCAGAGGTTTAAAACCATGTTTCAGCATAACCTCACGCAGTAACATTCTGTTTTTATACTGCTCCTCGGTAATGTTACGGTAGTCCGGATGACTGAGTTCACCGAAGTAGTCGAACGTTCCCCCCATATCAACTTCCTTTTCCGTTGTCATGTCGAAAAGCGTCAGATCAACGGTACTGCCACGGCTGTGCCCTGAATGTTCAGCAATGTACCCTTGAGGGAAAAGAACCTTTTTATCCAATTCCGGATAAAAGTACTTCTTCATACGGACATCATTTTCATCCAAAGCCCAGTTCATGAAATGGGTAACAGCCTTTTGAGGACGGTAGGCATCAAATATTTTAAGGCGATACCCCTTGGTTATCAGTTCATCGCTAACATTTTTCAGGGCTGATGCCGCCTCTTTGGTTAAAAAGGCTAATGGCTCTTCGTATCCGTCAATCCTGTCTCCCACAAAGTTGTAGGTAGAGTAATAACGAATCTCTAAAATAACATCCGGAACGGCTTCACTCAGGAGTACAAAACCTGATGAATCTGATGATAATTTAACATTCTGAGTCACCGTGGCACCTGCCGTCTCGCCGGAATTATCCACATCGGCAACCTGACAACACCCAAACCCCATCGAAATCAGCATTGCAACAGTCAGCATTCTGAATTTGGCTTTACACCAGTCATCACGAAATTTATTGATCATTTTTATCTCCAAATGGTGTTTACATGAGAGGGAAACTTTCTAGAAGCGGCATATTCATAAGTTAATTCTAGCGCCGTTTTATAAAATTATTAGACTTTATCCTCTTTTCACTAATTAAATTGAGATAAAAATCTATTAAAACAAAATAAATTTTTCCCGTAAAAACAGGTTCAGAAAAATTATCTTACCATTTGTAATATTTGGTAACACCTTATCATCAGCATGAAAAATTAAAACACTTCCATACTGCTATACTGAGCTCATCCGGTCAGAAGAAATAACCGGAATTATAAAACCACAGACTAATGAACATCTAGGCCGCACATGGTCGTAAATACATCAAATGAGGAAATGATTATGAAGATATTTATGCCTGTTATGAAACGACTTTTGTCAAGCAGTAATTTAGGCAAGACATTTTCCTCAGTGTAAGCACGGCATTGGCCACTCTGTTATACGAGGATT
>CACWVT010000068.1 GCA_902764345.1 uncultured Ruminobacter sp. | reverse complement strand
ATGGCTGGGGTACAAGGATTCGAACCTTGGGATGGCGGAATCAGAATCCGCTGCCTTACCACTTGGCGATACCCCAACGTATACTTTTTCAGTTTTGTGGTGGCAGGGGTAGCTGGATTCGAACCAGCGCATACAGGGATCAAAACCCTGGGTCTTACCGCTTGACGATACCCCTATCACTGATTTGGTGGCTATGACTAGATTCGAACTGGTGACCCCCGCATTATGAGTGCGATGCTCTAACCAACTGAGCTACATAGCCATGTTATCCTTCGCTGTGCCTGTCAGCACTTAACTAAAAAGTGGGTGCATTATGCAAGTTTATTTTTCTTTCGTCAACACTTTTTAAATAATTTTTTTGGAAATTGGTTTGATTGGTCGTTTTTTGTTTGATTTTTCGTTATTTTACACGGTTTTGACTAATAAACAGACATTCTGTTTAAAAAGTTTGTTTATTACTAAA
The DNA here is from genome assembly GCA_902764345.1 of uncultured Ruminobacter sp. Taxonomy (GTDB): domain Bacteria; phylum Pseudomonadota; class Gammaproteobacteria; order Enterobacterales; family Succinivibrionaceae; genus Ruminobacter. Next base: position 8,571 of record CACWVT010000068.1, on the reverse strand, counting down.
ATTCAGTAAATGATTGTTTTTCGTCTAATTGTGATAGAATGTGCGTGTTTTATTTGAAACGGTTTTGTTCCGTTTCAGCGGAACCGGGATCGGATGATATGTTCATTTACCGAACGCCTCAGCCGCAGTAAGTTTTTTGCGTACCCGCCCTAAGACGATGCCAGTGAATTAATTTTTGCGTTTTTTTGAAAATTCAAAAATTAATGCCCTGACATTGTGTCTCGGCTTATGCTAATCCTACGGCTGTTGTCAGATTCGATCTCTGTCTGATACGGATTTTCCGGTTTTTTCTTATCCGCACTCTTGTGCGGCAGTGGTCCGCATCTGCGGATTCTGAAGGCCGACAGGCCTCTGGAGAAAGATACCCGGATATTACCGGTTAAAGGAACCGGTGCGGAATCTGGAAATATTGAGTCCGGAGCATCACGCATGACTTTGATGATGTTTCCGAGTGAACATTCTTCATTCCTTCCGTTTGTTAGGGGCTTGCCCTGGGAAACTTCGGAGAAATTCCGGGGTTTTTTATGTGTCTGTCCTTATTTTTCCGTATCACGTATCCTTTGTTTTAGGTTCCGTATTGTTTATTGCTTTTATACAGAGGTCTATTTTGAGCAGAACCAAAGTCAGTCAGTCTTTAATAACAGACGCATACGAATTAGTGGCTGAATCCAAGAAAAGAAAGCAGGTTGCCCTGAGGGACGGATCCTGCATGTTTAAGATCCCCGGGGATTCCATAGATCACAAGGCCATTCTGCCGGAAGCGCTCAGTGTTGTGTCACAGCTTAACCGTGCAGGATTTGAAGCCTACATCGTAGGCGGCGGGGTGAGGGATCTTATTCTCGGTGAGGAGCCTAAAGATTTTGACGTAACCACCAATGCCACACCGAATCAGATATGTAAGGTCGTCAAAAACTGCCAGAGAAGAATAATCGGCAGACGTTTCAAGATCGTGCACTGTGTATTTGGACACCGTGAATCCCAGATAATCATAGAGGTTGCCACCTTCAGAAACAATGAGGAAAGTGCTGCTGGCAGAAGTGCCGGTGATGCAGGTATGCTTACCCGTGACAACAGCTACGGTGACAGCATTGAGGAGGATTCAAAGCGTCGCGATTACAGTATCAATGCACTTTACTATTCTCCAAAGAACCGTATCATCTATGATTTTCACGGCGGATATTACGACATTCTGAAGGGAACCATTGACATGATTGGCGATCCCGTTGTCCGCATTCACGAGGATCCGGCGAGAATCATCAGGGCCTACCGTTTTGCGGCCAAACTCGGCTTTAAGATATCCGAAAGAACTATGAAGGGCTTTGAAGGCAACTTCGCCCTGATTAAGAACATCAACAGCAGTCGTCTGTTTGAGGAAGTGAATAAGTTCTTCCTTTCAGGCTACGGCTACAGGAGTTTTAAGGTTCTTAAGGAAAGCAATATTCTGAAACTGTTTCTTACGGAGCAGGGCGTAGTCTTTGACAGTGACTACTTCAACGGTTTCATCGGTGAATCACTTAAGCGTTCCGATCTGCGTCACAGACAGGGCAAACCGAACATGCCGGCATTCCTGTATGCCGTGCTGCTGTGGCCACTGGTGAACAGTATGCTCAACAGGTTGCGAACGGCTCCGGGATTCATTCATTCCTCAGAAAAATCCCTCATAGATCTGATTGGTGCCAAGGTTATTGCCTCACAGCTTGCCATTACCAATTTCCCTAACATGGTTCAAGATATCATAATGGAAATCTGGAGACTTCAGGCAGACCTTGATAACGGTATGGATGGTGCTGACAATTTGGAGCACATTCTTGCCAACAAGTTTTTCAGGGCCGGTGTTGATTTCATGCGCCTGCGTGCGTTTATGGACGATTCTCTTGCCGATGCCTGTGAAAGCTGGGAGGAGGAGTACGAGTTCCAGAGTGCCAGGGCGCTCATGTTCAGAAAGGCTAAGTCCCGCGGAAAATCAGGCGGCAGGGACGATGCCGACGTAGAGAAAGCCATTGAGGAAATGGAGATTCTCAACAGCAGACGCGCCAAGGAAAGAGCCAGAGCTTCCGAAAGGGAGGAGTCTCTGAAGAAGGAACTTAAAAAGTCAGGAAGAAAGTCCCGCGGCTCGGAAAAGACCAAAACAAAATCAAGAAAAAAACGTTCCGGAAAAGATAAGATGAAGGGCGGGAGCCGCAGAGGTGACGAAAGTCTGAATCTTACTGAGTGGATGTAGACAGTCCGGAAGCGTTCGGAATTATCTGATGCCGGTATGATGGATAAGTGGCAGTGTGCTGTCATCTGTTTCTAACGTAATCCCGGCATTGAATACGGAGTCTTACTTAATCATGACTGAAAGCAAAAAGGTTTATATCGGCATGGGATCCAATCTCGGGGATTCCAGAAGGCATCTTCTTGAAGCCATTAGAGAGATAGACGCCGTGCCCGGCGTAAAGGTTACGGCATGCAGTTCCCTGTATTCCACAAAACCGGTGGGGCCTCAGGATCAGAATTATTTCATAAATGCAGTGGCCGAGCTTGAGACTGCCATTGAAGCTCACGAACTGCTTAGGGAAATGTTCAAGATTGAGAACAGACATCATCGTGTCAGGGTGCGTCACTGGGGAGAAAGAACTCTGGACCTGGACGTGCTCTACTACGGCAATGAAACTTTTTGCGATGATGAGCTTAAGGTTCCGCATCCTGAAATTTTCAACAGGGCCTTTGTGGTGATTCCGCTTCTTGAAATCAATCCGGAATTTACCCATAACGACGGCAGAAAGCTTAGGGATGTGTTGCCTTCACTGCCTGTGGATGATGTGCGTGCCATGAGACGTCTTTCATATCTTGAAAACAGATCCGGAAGGGCAGGAGGTAAAGGCAAATGGCTTACGCTCAGGGCCTGGTCTAAGTATAGATATGGTTTATAACCGGTTATAGCCGAATATCTGATGACGATAATCAGATCAATTCATTGATTTTTTGTCATGTCAGCTGTGCTATAATCTACGGTTGTTAACCGCACCGGCGGTTTTTGTTTTGTTTTTTTGAGTCTAACTGACAAGCCGTATGTTTTATGTGGATGGCTGTACACGGAGGCGTTGTTATGAGTGTTACGGTTTCAACTTTACAGAAGTTAAAGAATGAAAACAAAAAATTTGCAACCATTACAGCATATGATGCGACTTTTGCTCGTATTTTCGATGAGGCCGGCATAAGTGCCATTCTTATCGGCGATTCACTTGGAATGACCATTCAGGGGCGAGACAGCACCGTGGCCGTTACCATTGATGACATGGCCTATCATACTGCCTGCGTAAGAAGGGGCGTCCGCAATGCGCTTATTCTTGCCGACATGCCTTTTATGACCTGCTGCGACATCAGTTCAATGTGTGCCAATGCCGCAAAGCTCATGCGTGCCGGTGCAAATGTCGTAAAGATTGAGGGCGGTTCATTCCTCTGTGACGGTATTCGTACCCTCGTGAACAACGGCGTTCCGGTATGCGGTCATCTCGGACTGACTCCTCAGTCCGTAAACGTGTTCGGCGGCTATAAGGTACAGGGGCGCGGAGATGCCGGAAAACGCCTTATGGATGAATGTCTTGCGGTAGCTGATGCCGGTGCTTCAATGATTGTTCTTGAATGTGTGCCTAAGGAGCTTGCCGCAGAGATTACCAGAACCGTCAGTGTTCCCGTAATCGGTATCGGAGCCGGCAATCAGACTGACGGTCAGGTTCTGGTTATGCATGATGCCCTTGGATTCACTGTGGGACACACTCCGAAGTTCGCCTTTAATTTCCTTAAGGAAACTGGGAACGTATCTGATGCCATCAAGCTTTATGTTTCCATGGTTGAGTCCGGACAGTATCCGACAGACGCTCAGAGTTTTAATTAAGAGGGGATTTCCGTTTATCGATCCCTTAAGTATTTTGTGAAACGGAATAAAAAAAGAAGTTCTTTATGAAAGTTGCAAACAGTATTACAGATATAAGAGACATAGTTGTTGGTTTTAAGAAGGAATTAGAGACCATTGCCCTTGTTCCTACCATGGGTAATCTGCATTGCGGTCATCTTGCTCTTGTTGAAGAAGCTAAAAAGGCTGCCGACAGGGTTGTGGTGAGCGTATTTGTAAATCCTATGCAGTTTGACCGTGCGGAAGATCTTAAGAGCTATCCGCGTACACTGGAAAACGATCTTGCCCTGCTCGAAAAGGCCGGTGTTGACGCTGTTTTCACTCCGACCCCGGAAATCATGTATCCGCAGGGGCTTAATTTCCAGTCATACATCGAAGTTCCGGATCTCTGCAACAGTCTTGAAGGTGCGTTAAGACCGGGACATTTCAGAGGTGTGGCCACCGTTGTAAGCAAACTGTTCAACATTGTTCAGCCTGACTTTGCCTGCTTCGGTCTCAAGGATTACCAGCAGGTAGCACTCATCAAGGAAATGGTAAGGGATCTGAACTTCCAGCTTAAGATTATCGAGGTGCCTATCGTTCGCTATGAAGACGGTCTGGCCTATTCATCACGCAACAGCCTTCTCAACCAGGCTGAAAGATCAATCGCTCCGTTACTCAACAAGGCTCTTCAGTCTCTTGCCGAAAAGCTTGTTACTGCAAAGAAGCAGGATGAGATTAATGAGCTTGTTGATGAAACCTGTAACTTCCTGGACAACAAGGGATTCAGAACCGATGACATTACCGTTGTTGACGCACTTACGCTGAATCCTGAAATTGCCGGTTCAAAGAAGCTTGTAATTCTGGCTTCCGCATATCTCGGTAAGGTTCGTCTGATTGATAACCTGGTTGTTGACAGACAGGCCTGATAATCAGTCCCGGTGTTCCAATAGTCCCGACTGAATTCGTCAGCGGTGACGGAAGGGCATGGGAGAATGAACAGATAGAAATAAATGCCGCAGTCATCTGACTGCGGCATTTTTTTTGTTCATAATAATAGATAGTTCGTTATTTATTTTAAGTTTATGGCGTTACTCAGCTTATTCTTTTACGGTTTCTGCTTCAGGGGCGTTCTTCTTGACGCTTTCGATTCCGTTTACGGCGCTCTTTAATGCCTTGTAGCCTTCGCTTACACCGATAATTTCGCCGTTTGTGGCCTTCAGTCTGAAGCGGAATTCGCCGGCCTTGTCGGTATAGATTTCGAACTTAGGATGCTTCTGAACCTCGAAGCCTTCCACAGTCTGGTTTTCAACATTTGCGGCAGGAGCGTTTTTCTTAACGCTTTCAATACCTTTCCTGCAAGCAGGTTCACCTGAATAAACTTCAGATGTCAGAATAACTTCACCATTGGTGGCCTTCAAATCGAATTTGATGCCCGTATTGGTTTCTCTAATGACAAATTTGCCCATACCAGTCCTCTTAATTTGATTAATCGTCTGCCGTTAGCCTTCCGCAAAAAAAATTATTTCCGGCGGCGTGTTTTGTTCTTGTCAAACAGACAGTCATATTCTGTACTTTTCTTTATGTTTTTATCAAGAATTGTTAATAAAAAGTTTTAAGTTTGTCAATATATGTACTGTCTGAAAAATCTCCTGAACAGGCCTGTATTCAATGACAGGTGCGGCCTGCAGCGCTTCCGGAGAGTGAATGGTATTTTCACTTTCACAAGGCTGTGACGGAGTCTTTGAGTAAGATTCCGCTGGTGGTGTTTTTCGCGGCTTCACCTAAGTCCGTTATCTTCCGCGAAAGCAAAGCCGCAGATTATAAATTTGTCAAAAAATCAATTTTTAGCTGTTTATACATGACGATTAATATATAATGTGCACAATTTCAAAAAATTACAGATGTTTATGTTAAAGCCAAGGTGTTCGGGGCTGACCTGTTCAGAACGGATTTGTATGGGCAGACTGTGATTTTTTTCTTTTTAAACAGGTTGTTGATAACAGATATTATTGAAATCCGGTGTCTTTATTAAATGATTTACCGTATTTTACGGAAGTCGATTTAGTAAGGATATCGTTTTTCCATGCATAAGGTAAGGTAACAAAATGCAAAGGATTTTACTCAGAGGTAAGCTTCATCAGGCCAGGGTTACTCACTCCGTATTGAATTATGAGGGATCCTGCGGCATTGATTTGGATCTTTTGGACGCCGCCGGCATTGCGGAACATGAACAGATCGATATCTATGTTGTAGAAAACGGTGCAAGATTTCATACCTATGCAATAGCTGCCGAAAGAGGTTCTAAGGTTATTTCCTTAAACGGTGCAGCCGCCAGAATGGCAGCAGTGGGGGATAAGGTCATAATCTGTGCCTATGGTATTTTTGATGAAAGCGAGGTGAAGGATCACAAGCCAAGTCTCGTATACCTTAACGAAAAGAATGATATCGTGCGTACAAGCAAGGACATTCCGGTACAGCTCGGCTGATAGGTCTTATTTTTGTCAAACAGGCATGTCATTTATCTGATCATGCCTGTTTTTTCAGGAGGTTTCATGACTGTAAAACTGATAGCCGGACTCGGTAATCCGGGCAGTGAGTACGCTCATACCAGACACAACATGGGTGTTGATGTCATGTACATGATTGCCGACAGGTACGGAATCAGCCTGAGAACCGACAGTAAATATAACGGTGAAGTCGGCAGGGGCATGATTGAAGGTCAGGAAGTAAGACTCGTATTCCCGACAACCTACATGAACAAGAGCGGGGACTCAATCGGTCCTCTGGCCAATTTCTTCAAGATAAAGCCTGAGGAAATCCTGGTCATTCACGACGAACTGGATCTTCCTCCGGGAGTAGCAAAATACAAGCTTGGCGGCGGTCCCGGCGGTCATAACGGTTTAAAGAGCATTATTGCCTGCCTCGGCAACTGTCAGAATTTCCACAGGCTCCGCATCGGCATAGGCAAGCCGGTTACCAGAGCCGAAATGATTAACTTTGTATTGGGTAAGCCGCCTAAGGCTGAAATGGAGCTTATTGAACAGGCTAAGCAGGCTGCAGTGGAATCAGTAGGTCTGCTGTTTACCCAGAATATTGCCAAAGCCACTAACATGCTGAACGGCTTCAAGGCAGGTCGATAATTTTAGGAGTATATAAAAATGGGGTTTAATTGTGGTATCGTGGGTTTACCTAACGTTGGTAAATCAACATTATTTAATGCATTAACCAAGGCAGGCATTGAAGCTGCAAACTTTCCGTTCTGTACAATTGAACCAAACACCGGTGTTGTACCTGTTCCGGATCCGAGACTTAATGCCCTGGCTAAAATTGACAAGCCGTTGAAGATCGTTCCTACCGCAATGGAATTCGTGGACATTGCCGGTCTGGTTAAAGGTGCATCCAACGGTGAAGGTCTCGGCAACAAGTTCCTTATGAACATCAAGGAGACCGATGCCATCGCTCACGTTGTACGCTGCTTCGAAGATCCGAACATCATTCACGTAAGCGGAAAGATCAATCCTTCAGAAGATATTGAAGTTATTAATACCGAGCTTGCGCTTGCTGACCTCGATACCTGTGAAAAGGCCATCCACCGTCTGGAAAAGAAGGCAAAGGGCGGTGACAAGGATGCTCAGGCTTCAGTAAAGGTTCTGGAAAAGTGTCTTCCTGTTCTTAATGACTGCAAGAAGCTCCTGACTCTGGAATTAAGCGATGAGGAAAAGGCTCTTATCCGTGAATGCAATTTCCTTACCTTAAAGCCTACCATGTACATTGCCAATGTGGCTGAAGACGGATTCACCAATAACAAGTATCTCGACGAGGTTCAGGCCATTGCCGACAAGGAAGGTGCAGTTGTTGTTCCTGTTTGTGCCGCCGTGGAATCAGATCTCGCTTCAATGGAAGATGACGAACGTCAGGAATTTCTTGAAAGCCTCGGTCTTGAAGAACCTGGTCTTAACCGCGTTATCAGAGCAGGTTATAAGCTTCTTAAGCTTCATACCTACTTCACTGCAGGTGAAAAGGAAGTTCGCGCCTGGACCATTCCTGTAGGTGCCACAGCTCCAAAGGCTGCCGGTAAGATTCACACCGACTTCGAAAAGGGCTTTATCAGGGCAAACACCATAAGCTACGATGACTACATTACCTACAATGGTGAAGCAGGTGCCAAGGAAGCTGGTAAGATGAGAGCTGAAGGTAAGGATTACGTGGTTCAGGACGGTGACGTTATTACCTTCCTGTTCAATGTTAAGAAGTAGTCGTGACAGTATAGACATTCTGAGCATCGCTTTATAGCTGATTTCAGAGGTTTTGCAGACCGGGTTTCCGTCAGGAACCCGGTCTTTTGTTCTGTGCATGTCCGGAATATTACCGGTGACAGAAGTATTTAATCACCGCGCAGTTTATTATGGGTGCGCTGGCAGAAAATGCCGGATGAATAATATATAAACATTACGGTGCGTGTAATATTCAGAGTCAAAACTGAATTATTTCATGAGCTTTTTGAAAAGTACTGATATTGCGTCGCCGGGAGTCCCCTTATCAGTAAGTGGGGTTAACAATTGCTTGACTAAATCTATAAATAGCTTATAATGCATTTAAAATAGTTATAGGTTTATTTGTAATGAATAAGATTATTTCAATTGGACAGGCTGCTAAATTGCTTGGTGTTCATGTTCAGACTTTACGTAACT
>CACWVT010000067.1 GCA_902764345.1 uncultured Ruminobacter sp. | reverse complement strand
TAAAAGGAGTCTTATCGACGTAATAGCAGTCATTTTCAATAAGCTTATGAAATAATTCTGCCCCAATACCTATAGACTTTAACATTCTGTCATCCTCTGAATCCAACGCCGATTAACATGATTCTCATGTCATACAGTCTAGCACATCTGTTGAATAATCTCAGTGAGATACTGTTAAACTTTACTGTCAATTAGTTTGTTTTACTCTAAACACGGAGCTGGATGGATTTTCTCTTTATAAAGCATCTAAGCCAAAAGGATCCTTCTTGGTAAACTTGCGTTTTTCCCATCCGTTTATATCACAGAACCAGTTCCACAACGGTATGAATATCTTTTCCACTATCCAGAGTATCAGGACAATAACTGAGAATAATCCGATTAGTCCCATCATGGATATTATGATGCATGCCTCAAACCCGACGTCCTTACCGCATATCAGGTACAGCGGGGTGCCTATAAGCATAGTAACCACAGTACAAATTCCCTCCGGACTTGACATTATCCATGAAATGAATAGAAGAATTAGAGATATTATGATTATAAACAGTATTAATCCGATCATGTCCCATACCTCTGTCACTGTTAATAATTCCGGGGTGTATTTATACCCCTGTACCAAACAATAGAGATTTTGATTAAATTATAATCAATATTGTAATAGATTACAAATAAATCGCAATTAATATTTCTATGTATGTGATTAAATTAATGTTTGTAAATTAAAAGAGCTCTGTTTGCCATGTACCGGAGCGTTAATGGAACAATCATCATGATTCATGAGAGTGAGAAGATAACCACCGTCATTAAAGAGTTTAATCCCAACCTGACTTCATAAACGTGTTGAGCGGAATGCAGTGAAGCAGTCATGCTTTCAGACTTCCGTCCTGATCCGTGGACTTCCTACGGAAGTGTTATCCAAATGTCCGTTTCTGACGGACTACAACACCATCCAACCTGGTAAAATGTATCGCCGGGTGCATTTTATTCGAGCTTATTGGTTTATCAAAATTACTGATTACGGATTATAAACGATCCGCAAAGAGGGGATAACATTGTTGTTATTATTACTTATCAAAAACAATTTATAACTTTTATTTCATTTTCTTGACCACAACTGAACATGATTTTTTACAGAAGCAAATGCCGTATGTAAGAACAGATTTGATGTCGTTTCTCTTAATATACGGATCGGCGTACTTCTTTCCAATAATCTGTTCAATGGCATCTTCGGCAATAAGTACTTTGTCTTCATTTTCGTCAGGAGTATGCTTTAATTCCAAAATTGCGATACCCCCTTTGTTCTTTATTGACTGTATTACCAAATCTATATAACCATTTCCTGATTCTAAATTAGATTTCTGTTCCTCTATGAGTGATGTTCCGTTTACCAGCAGACCGTTAATGAAGCCGTGATAATAGTTTTCTTTTGGTGCATTAACAGAGAAATCCCTAATAGAAACATACTTCGCCAGAAGGTCGTTAAGGTTTTGTTCAACCGTTTCAGCATCCCCTTCAAACAATCCTCTTATTAATTCATTGGTATAGTTCTTAATAAATGAATTATTCTTATAGAAATTAAGAATCTTTGATCTAAAACAGTCCCTTATTTCTTCATTAGGAATATACAGATTGTACTTTTTGGTTTCTGAAGAATATGACATAGGATCAAAAGTAAGATATCCGGTATAGAGTAATAAAGTCCAGAAATCTGTTATATCATGCTTCCTGAGATCGCCGTAACAGAGGGCTTTTCTTACCTCCGTAGAGATTGATTTGCCATCAAGAAGATTCTGCATGTCCTCTATGTCTTTAGGCTCAATAAAGTCCATAAACTCTTCTATAGCATCATTACCACTTGTATTTATCCAGTAGTTATCGGCTTGAATAAGACTCTTTTCTTTATCATTCAGCATGTAATTGTCATCACAGAAGGACATTACATCCCACGGGCAGTACATATGAACTGTACCAAAATAGTAGCCGTCATAATTTTTTCTTACTTCTTCGTATAGGTCTGAAAGCCCGTAGTATGAAAGAACTTTCTGAGTTTCCTCTTTGGTAAAACCTATTCCCTTGGAAATATCCACTTTCCCAATATCCAGAACTGAACAGTTCTTAAAATTATTAAGTCCGGTAAAAATACTTTCCTTGGCAGCCCTTAAGCATCCGGTAAGAATAGCCCTGCCAAGATACGTATTGGTTTTTAAAGCATTGCTTAAAAAAGGACTCATTATATCAATCATGTCATCGTAATAACCATAATGGGCAGCCTTGGCTATAGGTACGTCATATTCATCTATAAGCAGAATAGGATTAATTTCATGGTGTATACTTAACCAGTAACACAACCTTTCTAAAGAATTTATAACAGCATTTTGATTGTTCGGATCGCAAAGATATGTTTCGTTTTTTAAACGTTTAAAATCGCTAATATCATCATCGTTAAGCTTTTTGCTTTCAGCAAGATAATCAAATTGACGAAGCATCTTATATATGGTGCTTCCTAACTGCTGATATGCCTTCAAAAAATCTTTTCCGGCAACAGATTTTAGTGAAATGAAAATTACAGGAAATTTTCCCATGTATTCATCGCAGAACGCCTTTTCGTCCTTAAAAATAGTTGTATCCTTAAACCATTTTTCCTGTTTGGATATATCTCCGGGGTTTTTCGGATCAAGAGCCAGAAAGTCGTGAAAGGTAGACATGGTAAGGGTCTTTCCGAATCGTCTAGGTCTGGTAATAAGCATTACGTCAGTTGTATTATCCTTAAACACGGTTTTGATAAAAGGTGTCTTATCAACGTAGTAGCTGTCACTTTCAATAAGCTTATGGAATGATTCCGCTCCGATTCGTATAGACTTCAACATTTTTGATTACCTCTGAATATGACATACGCAGACTGTCCTAATATTATACAGTCTAGCATGAACATCAAGCCTTTTCTATTGACATTCCTGCAATAAACAGCACAGGAATTACACATTACGAGTAGCTTATTGTTTTATAAAAAATTACTGATTACAGATTATACGTAAGGCGGGACGAATGGTGTTGGGGTTATCTACCACGCTACCCATCCCATCAGTACAAGAAAATTAGAGGGTACAAATAATAGGATTAAAGTGGCTAAACGAATTGCATTCGGGTACCGGGATGAAGGTTATTTCTTCACACTAATCAGATACCAGTCCTCACTCGGTCTCCCAACAATTCCGTGAGGAACCATAAAAAAGGCATCTGACTGAGTCAGATGCCTGATGAATTGCTGCTCATTCGCAATCCTGAGCACGCTGTTTATTCTTTTTCAGGTTCCCCGGTGCTTTTCAGCTTAATCTTCATGATTGGGGTACTGCCGTGGGTACATCTTTCCGTCATTTTTTCCAGTGAGGCCAGGTTCGGCAGTGAATTGGCGGAAATAAGAATCGGTGAAATGGTGGATTTCAGACGCTTCTGCAACAGATCAAGGTTAAAGTCCATTATAGGTTCACCTGCTTTGACGGTATCTCCTTCCTTTACGAGAGGGGAGAAGATTTCATTACTGCCCAGATCAATGGTATCCACACCTATGTGAATAAACAGAAGCAGATCATACGGAACGGTCTTCAGAATGAGGGCATGCTTTGTTTTGAAAATTGATTCAACTACGCAGTCACATGGGGCAACCACTTTATTACTGGTCGGCTTGATGGCAATTCCGTCACCCACAATCTTTTCAGAAAAAACGACATCAGGTACGTCTTCGATAGGGATGGCAGTACCGGATATAGGTGCAATCAGGGTTAAATCCGAATCATTCTCGTCTTCTTTGGATAATTTAAAATTAAACCACATAAGTAATCCTTATAGAAGGTATTCAAAATGAATGTCGTAAAAAATTTAAACTCTTCTATTCATTCTAACATCATATCATTTTTTGAAGCTTTTGTAACAAATCACTGTAAGGTGTATGTCAATGTCCGTGCGGATTACAGGTGGATTGGTGTCTGCACGTTGTGGAGAAAAATTTAGAAATAATGAGGAAGTGAGGAATAAGATGTGTGCTTTAGATAAGAACCATTTTGTCCTCCGGAACCAGCCTGCATGAATGCCAGGTGTTCCGGCAAGGGGGACTAGTCGATAATGCCCGAATGTCCGAAGTTCTGGGCTATGAGACTGTTGTTGAGATTTATGATTTCCTTTTTGGTAAGAATTGCATTGATCTTGGCTTCCAGATTGAGATCAATTTTAACCTCAAGTTCATGAATTTTTTCCAGAAGCTTGTTCAGGTAGAACGGAGCCACGCTGAAGTCACGCAGACCGATGCTGATGAAAAGGGCCAGATAGTTAAGGTTGTGAACAAGTTCTCCGCAGATGCATACCGGGATATGGTGTTTGCGGGCATTTTTTACGGTAAGACAGATGAGTTTCAGTACGGCAGGGGTAAGTTCGTCATTTCTGTGGGTGGCTGCCTCCCTGCTGCAGGCTTCGGTATACTGGGTAAGATCGTTCGTGCCAATGGAGAAGAAATCCACAAGCGGAGCCAGAGAGTCTGACATGAGTGCTCCGGCCGGAGTTTCTATCATTATGCCTATTTTGACCCTGCCGGTGTCATGGCCTTCGGAAGTGAGCGACTGCTTCACGCTGTTATACAGCTCAATCAGCTCCTTTGTTTCCTCATATTCCGCAACCATCGGGAACATGATGCGAATCTGTCTCTGTGCTGAGGCTCTGAGTATGGCCCTGAGCTGCGTTATCAGGGTTTTGCGCTGATGCTGGTTGGTATCGACGCTGAAGGCCGACGACATGCTCATGTACAGAGGGAGCTTGTCGGCATTGAAGTCAAATGTACGGAAGGTGATCTCGTAATTGCTCGGAAGCATGTTCATAATGCGTCTGTATACCTGATACTGTTCTTCCTCATCAGGTTCGTGACTGCAGTTCATGAACAGGAATTCGGTCCGGAAAAGGCCGATGCCTGAGCTTGGCAGGTAGGCAAGCTTGGTGATTTCGGAGATGGAATTGATGTTGGCCAGAATACGCATGCGTTCGCCGTCAGACGAGGTCTTGTACTGTGCCATCATCGGTTTGATGATGTCTATGGCACTTTCACTGACCTTGTGGTATTTCTGGGCATTCCTGTTGGCCTGCCAGATTAACTCATCCAGCGGATCAAGATAAACCCTGTTGGCGTAGGCATCAACAAGAACGTTCGTGCCGGGAGCTATGAGCTTCGTGGCATTGGATACGTTGAATATTGCCGGAATTTTACTGCTTCTCAGAACAATGGCCAGATGACTCTGGGTATTTCCGTCTTCAAGGAGTACTCCCTTTATGTGCTGGGTATTCATTGTCAGGAACTGAGCCGGAGTAATGTTATTGCAGACAAGAATGGAATCTTCCGTTATGTCAGGAATCGTAACCTTCTTTTTTCTGAGTTCAAGAACAAGCGTTTCCGCAAGATTGTGAATTTCAAACTCGTTGTGCATGACAAACGGGTCATTCAGACTGATGAGCTCGTTTATGTAGTCATGGTAGCAGCGCATTACCGCCGATTCGGCGTTGCAGAGTTCGTTTCTGATGCGGTCCTCAATAAGCTTTTTAACGTAACTGTCGGTCAGGTAAAGAATCGCCACGTCCAGAAATTCCCTGGCCACGACGGACTGGACGTTGTTTTTCTCTTCCAGAAAAAGCCTGTGCGTACGCTCAAGCGTTGTCCGGTAGAGAGTAATCTCGTCTTCAACGTCTTCCGGAGATATACGTACTATGTTGACCGTAGGCGGATCATTTTTGAAGATAACGGCAGGTGCACAGGCCACACCTTCAGTTATGACAAATCCTTCTTGCACGGTAGCACCTCTAACCTATTAATTCTGACCACAGCTGAGTAGATCGCCATTATATGACTATAGAAAGTGGTTTTAAAGACGGGGATTCATATTTAGTTTTAATTTTGAAAAACGGCCGTACGGCAGGTCGGCTGTCAGAATCTCACAGAATGATTATAGAACATAAGTTGTGTGATATTTAAAAATAGCGAAAAGATTTTAACTGATGTCATGTTTTATGAAAACTTTTTCATGCTGCGGCAAATCATAATCCTTGAGAAAAGATGCGGCAGACGGTCAGACAATGGCAACAGGATATAATGTCGTATTTCATTTTTTGATATAATCGCTTATGCACGTGCCAGTGCCGCTGACTGTTTACCTGCAGGCCTTTGATGAATTTTCATGAAGCCTTCCGGTATGGGGCGGATGGCCGGATGAATATAAAACAGATAACACTACAGACAGGTCAAATGAACAGAGTTATATTGTCTTTTCTGGTTGCCGTATGCCTCTTTTTCAGTACGGCAGCCGTCAGGGCCGAGGATGTGCAGATTCCTTCCGTGAATCTGCAGAAGGAGATTCACCTTCAGCTTCTTGAAATTGCCGTGGCGAATTTTGATAAGAGCTACACCCGTCAGTACATGCGTCTTAAGAACAGCAGAAGCACTCCTGATTACGGGCTGGAACTGGCCCTCAGCTACCTGATGGTAAAGAGGTTCAGGGATAATTTTGCCGGCGTGTCCTGGGAAAATACCCAGAATCTGTCCTTCAGAAAGCAGGATAACGCCTTTACGGTGAAAGACGTGGAAGCATATGAGGAATCTGTGAGAAACGGTACGCTTGAGCAGAAGCTGACCATGCTCAGACCTAAAATACCGAACTACATTTCCTACAGACGGGAAATGCTTGAACAGCTGAAGGGATCCGCAACCGAGTCTGAACCTTATCCGTTCCGACTGCTTAAGGAGGGAAGTCACGGGGAAGACGTGGATTCACTTAAGCTTTTCATGCAGGAACAGGGATATCTGGACAAATACAGTCCCATTAACGGCGAGTTTGATTTTGAACTGACCGAGGCCGTGAAGAATTACCAGTTCGACAAAGGTCTGAAGCCTGACGGAATGGTGGGCAGACTCACGTATGATCTTATCTTCAAAACCCATGAAAGCAAAGCGGTAAGCATTGCCAGAACCATGATTCGCATGAATCATCCCGGTCTTTACGGCGGTGAAAGCTACGTGTTCGTAAATATTCCCAAGATGGAAATGAATGTTTATTCCGGAAGAAAGAGCGTGCTTCAGAGCAATGTGGTCGTAGGCAGAACCGATCGACAGACTCCGAGACTCAGCAGCAGAATAGACAACGTTATTCTCAATCCTTCATGGACGGCACCGGTTACCGTTTCTGAAAAGGATTATCTGCCGATGCTCCGCAAAGACAGATTCTACCTTGCCAAAAAAGGGATAACCATCTATCTCGCAGGAGAAGAGGTGGATCCGAGTGAGCTTACTCAGGAGGATCTGACCTCTGAGGGCTTTAAAAAATTCAGAATCGTTCAGAGACCGGGCAACAATAACGCTATGGGGCGCTACAAGTTCAATTTCCCGAACAAGGAAAGCATATTTCTGCATTCCACCAACAGTCCCGGTAAATTCAAAAACGCTTCAAGAATGTACAGTTCCGGATGCGTGAGGGTTCAGAAGTCCAATGAACTGGCAAAGTATCTGCTGAGGGACGAGCTCAGTCCGGACAAGGTTGACAAAATAATAGAATCGGAAAGAACCACCTGGCTGAAACTGGAGCATAAGGTGCCGATTTATCTCGCATACTGGACCTCATACATCGCAGAAAACGGAAAGGTTTATTATCTTCCGGACATTTATTCCCTTGATGTACCTGATTCCAGACTTCCGCCGGATCTTCTCAATCTCTTTAAATAATCTGAGTGGCGACGGCAGTAAGGCGTAAGCCGGTATGTACCGGCATTACGCCATTACGCCATGACCTTACGAATAGTCTTTTGCGGTGGAAAACGGCATAAACAATGTGTCTGAGGAACTGAACCGATTACCGAAGGTGCTGAAGGACGCGGCTAAAGATCCTGACCATAGGATGCGGATAAAGGACACGGCTACACGGCCGTCAGATTTAAGTACGGGAGATATTGAAAAGAGGAGCGGTGCATCCGCTCCTCTGAGAACTACATATGGAGAAATTCATTTAAGAATGTCAGATTTCCGTCTCCGAAAAACATGATTCTGACAGCTTCCATTGCAATGCCGAGAAGCACGCCTGCAGCGCTGCATATGACTGATGCGATACCGAGCTTATCAGTTCTGTTCCTAATGAAGCCGATAACCGACATGAATAGTGAAAATCCCGCAAGAATTACGGCGTAAGAGGTAAAAATGCCGATTATTATTGAGGCTGTCCCCACGGATAAACCGAATACGGTCCACACACTGGTTTCCGATATATGGGGTAAAGGGGCTTCCTCTTCAGCTTTTTTGTCCCTTCCCCTAATTTCTCTGTAGTAATGCTGGAAATCCGTCTCTGACATTTTTACCCTCTTAATCTGCCGGTCATCATGCCCGGAAAATCCGGTTGTTATTTTGATTTGATGGCATCAACAATGGCATTGGTTGAAGCTTCTGATACCTGTCTGTTGTTTGTGTCGTTAAGGCGGTTGGCAATAATACTGCTGATCATCTGTTCAGCCTGAGAAGCCTTGGCCTTTTCAAAAATAATAAACGGAATGTAGTAATAGGTTCCGGAAGTGGTATCAACCTTAAGTTCAGTGATAAAAGAGTTTATGAGCAGACAGAGACCGAGTGCCAGAATGATGAGGCCTGCAAGTATTCCGTTACCGCCTGCAGAAAAACAGCTGAAGGAAATAAGGGCGAAGATAAGACCTATGAAAAAGCTCTTAATGTCAAATTTAAAATTTGAAGCTACCGAAGATATCTGGGCTACCGGTACGTTGTATTTGCGTGATCCTAAAGGAATGAGAGCCAGAAGAGTATTAGGGAACCTAATCTTCAGAAAATTCTGCTCAGTTGCAATTTCTCCTTTAATGTAAAAGGTCAGCAGACCGGTCATGTATTTGATTGCTTCCATGATTCAAACTCCTAATATACGGAAAATAATTTATTTATAAACGTTGGAATTTATAACGTTACTAGTTTACATTTGTTTTTTTTTTGAACAGCAAAAGGAGACATCTGATTTCAATTTTGTGATGTAAATATATTTTTTAGAT
>CACWVT010000066.1 GCA_902764345.1 uncultured Ruminobacter sp. | reverse complement strand
CATAAAAATCAATACATGTTTTTAAAAAACACCTAAACCGCATGGATTAAGGTTGCGCTATGTTTTTCCACTCAAAATCATGTGGGAAAGTTGAGTTATTTATGCATCAGTTTGGCAACATTTTTTGCGATATGGTTTTGTATTGTTCAAAAAACGGCCGGGTTTTTTGATTAAAATATGAATGTTCGTGATTTTTTGCTATAATGACGACAGTTGATGTTCATCACATCTTTGTTCCGACAGGATATTTATTCCGGAATTTTGGATAAAGTGGACTGTCATAGTTGATGAAGAATGATGTTTTACATTGTTTTTCGTTGTTCAATTAAATAAAGAGCCGTAGATTATGATGATTAGACAGCGTACAATCAAAAAGGAAGTTTCCGCTTCTGGTATTGGTTTGCACTCAGGTAAAAAGGTTTCAATGACTTTTAAGCCTGCTCCTGCAGACACCGGTATTGTATATGTTCGTTCTGACCTTAGTCCAAAGGTTTACATGAAGACCTCTGCCGAAATGGTGAGGGACACAGAGCTGTGCACCGCAATTATTAGTGATGATGGTGCAAGAGTGGCAACCATAGAGCATTTAAGTGCTGCACTGAGTGCTACCGGTATTGATAATCTGTATATCGAGGTTAATGCACCGGAACTTCCTGTAATGGACGGTTCCGCTCAGCCTTTCATCTATCTCCTTGAAAGTGCGGGAATTGAAATTCTTTCCGCTCCTAAGAAGTTTATCAAGGTGCTTAAGACCGTCAGGGTTGAGCTTGAGGATAAGTGGGCGGAATTGAAGCCTACCAAGGCAGGTTTCAAGCTTGATCTTCAGATCGACTTCAATCATCCTGCCATGGATAGAAATCTTCAGCACTATAAGCTTGATTTCAACGGTGAACGTTTTCTGAATAATGTAAGCCGTGCAAGAACCTTCTGTTTCATGAAGGACGTAGAGTTTATGCACGCACATAATCTCGCTTTGGGCGGAAGTCTCGACAATGCGGTAGTGATGGATGATTTTCATGTAATGAATCCTGAAGGACTTCGTTATCCTGACGAGTTTGTAAAGCATAAGATGCTCGACGCCATTGGCGATCTTTATATGTCTGCAAAGAGCATCGTTGGTGAATTTAAGGCGTATAAGACAGGTCATCATCTTAATAACATGCTGCTGAGAGCCTTACTGGCTGATGCTTCTGCATACGAGCTTATTACGATAGAAGACGGAAAGCATTGTCCTGAACAGAACAGATTCCTTGAAGAATCTCATGTTCGTGCCTCTGATGCCGTTATCGCCTAGTCTTTGTTGTTATGTTGAAGAATCTGCCTGCGGGCAGATTTTTTTTATGTATTGAATAATATGAAATTTAAAGTGTTGGATCATGAACCTGTTATTGTTAACGGGTGGTTACAGGACGTAATGACTGTCCCTTCGCCAAATTATAATGCCCGCCCGAATAGTGAAATTAGTCTTTTGGTTATCCATAATATTTCACTGCCTCCAGGAAAATTTGGTGGAGATTATGTTGAAAAGTTCTTTAAGGGATGTCTTCCTGCAGATGAAGATCCGTATTTTGAAACAATAAAAGATCTTGAGGTCAGTTCTCACCTTTACATAAAAAGAACAGGTGCCGTGGTCCAGTTTGTGTCGTTTTTGGACAGAGCGTGGCATGCCGGAAAATCCTGTTTTATGAACAGAAATGCCTGCAATGATTTTGCAATAGGCATAGAACTGGAGGGTACCGATGATATTCCGTATACCGATGAACAGTACACCAGCCTGGTTTTGGTTACGCAGGCCATCATGCATGCCTATCCGGGAATAACTCCGGACAGAATAGTTGGGCATGAGCACATAGCCCCTGATCGCAAGACGGATCCGGGGGAATCATTTGACTGGAAGAGATATCTTTCAGAGCTGTACTGATGTGAATATGCCGGAAGGACTTGTTGTAATAATTTGTAATATTTAATTACAGATCTGTAATATGTTCTTGGTTATGTTTGGTTAAAATAGTAAGTAAGAAAAACAAGTTTTTGAGAACCATAGTCTCACTTCGGCAAAAGCCGGGAAGGAGGAATTATGTTAAAGTTTATCCGCATACTGTTAATCTCCTGCATAGTTGCAGCTGGTTTTTCAGGAGTTGCCAATGCACAGGTTTCTGTTTCCGTAGGAGGAGGCGGGGCCGGTATATATGTAGGACCTGACTACGTGGCTCCTCCATATGTTCCTGCTCCGGTGGTTGTTGCTCCGGTGCCTGTCAGACCGATGTATTATAATTATTATCATCATCGTCTGCCGCCTCCACCGCCACCTCACTACCATCACCATCACCACCATCATCATGGTCATGGCCCGGGGCCTTACTATGGACCTAATCCTCATCATTCATACTATGGTCCGAATCCGCATGGTCACCGCAGATAAAGGAATAATGAAGAAGACCGGAAGCTTAAACTTCCGGTCTTCTTGCGTTTATGGTGCAGATATATTCTGAATCCCTTGACGGCACTTGTAACGAAAAAAATTTTCGTTATATAAATTTAGGATGTTTTCATTTATAATTCACCATTGGTGATTTGTTCTTTTTCCCTGCGGGGCAGGGAATCAGATTTGTAAAAGATTATAGTCTTTATTTCAGGCGTAATTTATTTAAGGAGTACGTAGTGTTAGACGCATATCATGCTAAGGTTGAAGAACGTGCCAAAATCGGTGTTGTTCCAAAGCCATTAACTGTAGATGAAGTAGCTGAAGTAGTATCTCTTCTTCAGAATCCACCTGCTGGTTCAGAAGAAGAATTAATTTCCCTTCTTGAAAATAGAATTCCTCCTGGGGTAGATGAAGCTGCTAAAGTTAAAGCTGATTTTCTGACCAATGTGGCAGTAGGTGCGCTCAAGAGTCCTTTGATTTCGCCTGTCAGAGCTGTTGAACTTCTCGGTACTATGCAGGGCGGTTACAACGTAGCCTCTCTCATCAACTTCCTTGAACTTGATGAACTGGCTCCTGCTGCTGCCAAAGCACTGTCTCACACATTACTGATTTTTGATGCTTTTGATCAGGTTGCCGCTTTGGCTGATAAGGGTAATGAATATGCAAAGGCAGTCATTAGGTCATGGGCTGATGCGGAATGGTTTACTTCCCGTCCTCAGCTTGCAGAAAAGGTAACTCTTACCGTGTTCAAGGTTCCTGGTGAAACCAACACTGATGATTTATCTCCTGCCCCTGATGCCTGGAGCAGACCGGATATTCCTTTGCATGCCATGGCCATGTTAAAGAATGCCCGTCCGGGAATTACTCCTGATGAGGACGGAGTTACCGGACCTGTATCCGCCATAAATGCACTCAGAGATAAAGGATATCCGCTGGTATATGTAGGCGATGTTGTAGGTACCGGTTCTTCAAGAAAGAGTGCTACTAACAGTGTGTTATGGTTTATGGGTAATGACATTCCGTTCGTACCAAACAAGAGAGCCGGCGGATTTGTATTTGGCGGAAAAATAGCTCCGATATTCTTTAATACAATGGAAGATGCCGGTGCGTTACCAGTGGAAATGGATGTAACAGCCATGAACACCGGAGACGTGATCGACGTGTATCCTTATGAAGGTAAGGTGACCGTTCATGGAGAGGATAAGGTACTGTCAACCTTTGCTCTTAAGACAGAAGTTCTTCTTGACGAAGTGAGAGCAGGCGGTCGTATTCCTCTTATTATCGGAAGAGGTCTGACTGCAAAGGCAAGAAAGTATCTTAACCTTGCACCTAGTGATGTATTTGTAATGCCTAAGCAGGTCGAAGACAATGGCAAGGGGTATACTCTGGCTCAGAAGATTGTCGGCAGAGCCTGCGGTGTTGCAGGTGTAAGACCGGGAAGCTACTGTGAACCTAAGATGACAACCGTTGGTTCTCAGGATACAACCGGTCCGATGACCCGCGATGAATTAAAGGATCTCGCCTGTCTCAACTTCAGTGCTGATCTGGTAATGCAGTCATTCTGTCATACCGCCGCATATCCAAAGCCGGTTGATGTCGTAACTCACGACACTCTGCCTAAGTTCATTGAGGAAAGAGGCGGGGTTGCGTTAAGACCAGGTGACGGTGTTATTCACAGCTGGTTAAACAGAATGGTGCTCCCTGATACCGTAGGTACCGGTGGTGATTCTCATACCAGATTCCCAATGGGGGTTTCTTTCCCTGCCGGTTCCGGTCTGGTTGCATTTGCCGCTGCTACAGGCGTAATGCCTCTGGATATGCCGGAATCAGTTCTGGTTAAGTTTAAGGGAACCATGCAGCCAGGAATTACTCTTAGGGATCTGGTTCACGCTATTCCTCTCAAGGCTATTGAAATGGGCCTCCTTACCGTTGAAAAGAAGGGTAAGAAAAACATTTTCTCCGGCAGAATTCTTGAAATTCAGGGGCTCTCAGATCTCAAGGTTGAACAGGCCTTCGAGTTGGCTGATGCTTCAGCAGAAAGATCTGCCGCAGGCTGTACCGTTGCTCTTAACAAGGAACCTCTGATTGAATACATTCAGTCAAATATCACTCTGTTGAATTGGATGATTAAGGAAGGTTATCAGAGCAGTGAAACTCTTGCAAAGCGTGTTAAGGCAATGGAAGCATGGCTTGCAAATCCTGAACTGCTTCAGGCTGACGATGATGCGGAATATGCTGCAGTTATCGAAATAGACATGGATGAGATTAAGGAACCTATTCTCTGTGCTCCTAACGATCCTGATGATGCCAGAACTCTGAGTGATGTTGCAGGTCAGAAGATAGATGAAGTGTTTATCGGTTCATGTATGACCAACATTGGTCATTACAGAGCAGCTGCCACCATTCTTGAAAAGTGCAAGAATCAGTTACCTGTTAAGCTTTGGATTGCTCCTCCAACAAAGATGGATAGAGCTGAAATCATTCATGAAGGTCTTTACAGCGTATTCGGCAAGGTAGGTACTCGTTGTGAAATACCTGGATGTTCACTGTGTATGGGTAATCAGGCACGCGTAGCTGATAACGCCACCGTTATTTCAACCTCTACCCGTAACTTCCCTAATCGTCTTGGACAGGGTGCAAATGTTTACCTTGCTTCGGCCGAGCTTGCTACGGTAGCATCTGTTTTAGGCAGAATTCCTTCTAAGGAAGAATATCTTGAAGGAGTTAAGTCTCTTGATGGCAAGAAGGAAAAGATCTACTCATACCTTAAATTTAACGAGATGCCTGAATATAAGGCGTAATGTAATTTAGTCGACACTAAATTTATGTACTAAAAGGCTGTTCCCTGTGGAGCAGCCTTTTTTTTGACAGTGCACGCATTTGGGGCGTTTCGGTTCAAACAGTGCGTTGTTTATGATTTTGTCCTGATATTTTAGCCATTTTTTAATCAAATATTCATGTTTAAATCTGGCACGTTCTTTGAATGTTATAGATTGTTATTTTGGTGAGGAGTGAATCATGAAACTGATTAGTGCGATTATTAAGCCGTTTAAACTTGATGATGTCAGGGAAGCTGTTTCTGAACTTGGAATTGAAGGCATGACAGTGACTGAAGTCAAGGGGTTTGGCAGACAGAAGGGACATACAGAGCTGTACAGGGGGGCTGAATATCAGGTTGATTTTTTACCTAAGGCTCTGCTTGAGGTCGTTGTTAAGGATGAAATCTGCGAAGAGGTTGTTGAAAGTATCGTGAGAGCAGCCAAGACAGGCAAAATCGGTGACGGTAAGATTTTTGTGTACGATTGCGAACACGTAGTAAGAATCAGAACCGGTGAAACCGACGACGACGCTTTATAGTTGAATTTTCCGACAGAATAGGTCTTTATTCACATTCATTTGTCCTGTACTCACATACAGGACTTTTTTAAAATAAGTGTACAGGATCCGGCAACAATGGGTAATTGTGTATACTGTACCGGGTATTAGTTCTCGAATAAATCCCTGATGCTGTCAAAAAGATCGATAATATCCACGTCTATTTTCGGTGTTACGAAAATTGTGTCGTCGCCGGCGATTGTCCCAAGAATTCCTTCAGCCTTTCTTACTGAATCAAGCATTCTGGCAATCATCTGAGCACTTCCGGGACTGGTGTGGATAACTATAATGTTGTTGTTATGTGATATGTCCAGGACAAGAGATTTGATTGTTTTGTCAATTGTTGGAATTCCTGTTTCCAGAGGAAGACAGTAAACCATTACCATTTTGGCATTGCGTCTGCGCACGGCCCCGAATTTTGTAAGCATACGGGAGACCTTAGACTGGTTCATGTTCGAAAAACCTCTGGCAAGTAGAGCATCAGCAATCTCTGTCTGAGAGCTGTAGCATTCAGCTCCAAGTAATTCAAGAAAAACTCTCTCAAGAGAGTCCTGGTTGTTTAGATCGTCCATTGTTCACTACCTCAGATAACAATGGAATTATAACAGGAAAAAGCATGAAAATGCATAATTATGCATTTTATTTGCATAATTTTTTAGAGTTGTAAAGAAAAAAGATTTTTTTGGAATGGCCTTAGATTACTAAAGTTGAAGTGTGTCACGTTTACCCCGAAAGGAATTTTAAAAATTAAGGTGACATAACCTTAAAAATTTGAATTTAAACGTCATTTTAAGGTGCTAAATATAGCAGTAAATAGAGTTTTAGAGTAATATACTCGAATTGAATATATAGTGTATAAGAATAAGTAAAGATTACAGAGGATCCGTAATAATGAAAATTGCAGTTTTAGGTGCAGCAGGCGGTATTGGTCAGCCATTATCTCTTCTTTTGAAAAACCAGTTGCCAAAGGGCTCAGAATTATCACTTTATGACGTGGCTCCGTCAACCCCTGGTGTTGCTGTTGATTTAAGTCATATCCCTACTGATGTGTCAGTAATCGGTTATACCGGTGATGAAGGCCTCGTTAAGGCTGTTTCAGGTGCCTCTGTTGTTGTAATCCCTGCCGGTATGGCAAGAAAGCCTGGTATGGATCGCAGTGATTTATTCAAATTCAATGCAAACATTGTTAAAGGACTGGTTGAGGCCGTAGCAAAGCACGCTCCTAAGGCTTGTATTGCAATTATCACCAATCCTGTAAATACAATGGTTCCGCTTGCGGCTGAAGTGTTAAAGAAGGCCGGTTGCTATGACAGCAAGCGTCTGTTTGGCGTGACCATGCTTGACACTTTACGTGCTGAAACCTTCTGGGGTGATGCAACCAAGACCGATCGTTGTACTGCCAAGGTTCCTGTAATCGGTGGCCACAGTGGTACTACCATTCTGCCTCTCTTCTCTCAGGCTGCTGGTTATGAAGCTATTTCTGCTGAAGAAATCGAAAAGCTTACCGTTCATGTTCAGAATGCCGGTACAGAAGTTGTTGAAGCCAAGGGCTCAGGTTCAGCTACCCTTTCAATGGCAGCTGCAGGTGCACGTTTTGCTCTGGCCATCGTTCGCGGTCTGAATGGTGAAGCTAATGTTGTTGAGCCGGCATATGTTGAAAGCAATACCGGTTACGCACCATTCTTTGCACAGCCGCTGGTTCTTGGTACCGAAGGTGTCAAGGAATATTTACCTATCGGTAAGTTAAGCGCTTACGAACAGAAGGCACTTGAAGGCATGCTTGATACCCTTAAGAAGGATATCCAGCAGGGTGTTGATTTCGTAAATAATAACTAATCACTTACGATTTTTCTGTAAAAAGGTCACATGCAGATGTGGCCTTTTTTTGTATGATCGGGATATATGATAGTGAGATCTTAAATATAAGTTGATTACCTTTTACTGTAAAATTATTGTAGTCTAAATTATAATGTGCTAAACGTTGAATTTATTGGTCTGAATCTGGAAATGTAAAGCCCGGATATTTTTAATGGAATAAGAAATGTTTGAAAATTTAACCCAGAGATTAACTAAAACCCTGCGTAATATAACCGGACAGGGTAAGCTTACCGAAGAGAATATTAAGGATACTCTTCGTGAAGTCAGAATGGCACTTCTTGAGGCCGATGTTGCTTTACCGGTAGTCAAGGATTTTATTGCTGAAGTAAAGGAAAAGGCTTTAGGTACAGAGGTAAATCAGGCACTGAATCCGGGGCAGGAATTTGTAAAGATTGTATATGAAGAGCTGAAGACTGTTATGGGGGATGAATGTGCAGAGCTTAATCTTGCTTCGCAGCCTCCTGCAGTTGTTCTTATGGCCGGTCTTCAGGGTGCAGGTAAAACAACAACTGTTGGTAAACTTGCAAAGTACCTGAAGGATCGTGAAAAGAAAAAGGTAATGGTTGTAAGTGCCGACGTATACAGACCTGCAGCAATTGAACAGCTGAAGACACTGGCTGATACAATAGGGGTTGAGTGCTATCCTTCCACGGTTGAAGAAAAGCCTATTGATATAGTTCGCAATGCACTTGCATCAGCAAAGATTAAGTTTATGGATGTACTCCTTGTTGATACTGCGGGCAGACTTCATGTTGATGAAGACATGATGAACGAAATAAAGGAGATACATGCAGACATCAATCCTGTTGAAACGCTGTTTGTTGTAGATGCGATGACAGGTCAGGATGCTGCCAATACTGCCAAGGCTTTTAATGATGCGTTACCTCTTACAGGCATAATTTTGACTAAGATGGATGGTGATGCCCGTGGCGGTGCTGCCCTTTCAGTTAGAAAGATAACCGGTAAACCTATTAAGTTCCTCGGTGCGGGTGAGAAAATTGAGGCTCTTGATCCTTTCCATCCGGAACGTATGGCCAGCCGTATTCTTGACATGGGTGATATTCTTTCACTCGTGGAAGAAATGGAGCGCAAGGTTGACAAGAAACAGGCTGAAAAACTCGCTCATAAGTTTAAAACAGGTAAGGACTTTGATTTTGACGATTTTAAACAGCAGATTGTGCAGATGCGCAATATGGGCGGTATGATGGGTATGCTTGATAAGCTGCCCGGAATGGGTTCCCTTCCTGATGAAGTTAAAGAAAAGATGGATGATAACATCATTTACAGAAAGGAAGCCATTATTAACTCAATGACAATCAAGGAAAGAAGACATCCTGAGATCATCAAGGCTTCCCGCAAGAAGAGAATTGCCGACGGTGCCGGTGTTGATGTGTCTGAGGTTACCAAGCTGATTCGCGAATTCACCCAGATGCAGCATATCATGAAGCGACTCCAGAGCAAGGGTGGCTTACGTAAGATGCTTAATATGGTCAAGGATCTTATGCCTGCAGCAGGTTTTAAAATGCCTCCGCAGCAGTAAGATTTCATCTGGATTATAACCTTGATTAGTCCTCCTTTTTCAGTTTCCCAAATTTTGCGAGTTTTAACCGATCTAGTATAAAAATTAGTTTTATCAAAATCCCTCGAGAGAGGGATTTTTCAATTTCTAGAGTTTTTCGTAGTCG
>CACWVT010000065.1 GCA_902764345.1 uncultured Ruminobacter sp. | reverse complement strand
TGCAGTAGAGTCTGAAGAATAAATAGAAATCCCCAACTCTAACTTAAGTTGGGGATTTTGACTTAACCCATAGTTACAGAAATTTGTTCAAAATATGGGAAAACAAGAAGGAGGCATACTGCAGTATGCCTCCTTCTACACGGATCTGCTACCGGAACCGGATATATACCGGCTCCGTCAGTATTAAGAAAAATACTTTAAAATCAGAACTTGAAAGGAGCAGCCCTTACCCCCTTCTTTGTTTTGGCGGCTGATTTTTTGGCCGGCTTTTTATCGGCAATCTTCTTGGCACGGCCGTGATCGGCAGCTCTCGCTCTGTCCTTACGACGGTCATTGCTGTTTTCATCATCACTGTAGTAATGTCTTATTTCCAGCGCACGGCCGCAAACCCTACTCTTTTTCAGAATTTCCATTGTTTCCTTAGGCATGCCTTCAGGAAGATCTACTGTGGCAAATGTGTCAAAAATATCAATACAGCCTATATACTGACTGTCAAGTTCACCTTCATTTGCAATGGCACCGACAATCTGTCCTGCCTTAACACCGTCACGATACCCTACGGCAACACGGTAACGCACCATCTTGATGTCAGGGAAATCCTTTAAAGGCTGAGGAATGGCAGAAGGACGCTTTTTAGGTCTGGATTCCCCTGCATGCTCGACCTTTTCCTCTCCTGTTTCGTAATCGAATTCAACACTGTTGTTTCTTACGAAACGCTCTCTCGGAGATTCCTTTCTGAATGACCTGTCATCATCAAGCATCTTCTGCTTAGGTTCAGGCTTTTCCTCAAGGAACAGAGGTTCGTTCCCCTGAACAAGCTTTGCCAGAGCCGCACACAGATCAATCGGATCAATGGCATCGTCAATAAGCACTTCATTAACAAGCTGCTGATACGGTTCCAGATCATCCGCCTCAAGACTCTTGAGCATCTTGTTCTTGAATGCCATAACACGGTGTCTGTTAATATCCTGCGTTGTAGGAATGGTCATCGGCTCAATCGGCTGTTTTGTAGTATGTTCAATGAGACGAAGCATTCTTCTTTCCTTCGGAGACACAAACAGAATTGCATCACCGGTTCTGCCCGCACGACCGGTTCTGCCGATACGGTGCACGTATGATTCAGGATCATACGGAATATCGTAGTTAACCACATGGGTAATACGATCAACGTCAAGTCCGCGTGCAGCCACGTCTGTAGCTATAAGAACGTCAAGAATACCGCTCTTAAGTCTTTCAACCGTCTTCTCGCGAATCTTCTGCGGAATGTCGCCATGCAGAGCCTCACAGGCATGACCTCTTGCAGCCAGCTTGTTTGCAAGCTCTTCAGCAGCGGTCTTTGTTCTTGTGAATATCAGCAGAGCATCATACGGCTCAACTTCAAGAAGTCTTGTAAGAGCATCAATCTTGTGAAGACCGGATACAAGCCAGTATCTCTGACGAACGGTGGTTGCCGTGGTGGTCTTTGAGGCAATCTTAATTTCTACAGGATCCTTAAGATACTGTCTGGCGACCTTTTTAATCATTTCAGGCATGGTGGCTGAATACAGAGCAATCTGTCTGTTTTCAGGACATTTCTGAATAATCCACTCAACATCCTCAATAAATCCCATCTGAAGCATTTCATCTGCTTCATCGAGTACCAGAGCCTTCAATTTATCAAGAACCAGAGCCCCTCGCTTAATCAAATCCATTACACGACCGGGAGTACCGACCACCAGCTGAGCACCTCTCTTTAAGGCCTTCAACTGTACGTCATATGAGGCGCCGCCATAGATTGGCAGTACACTGAACTTCTGCAGGTATTTTGCAAAGCTCTGACAGGCCTCAGCCACCTGTAAGGCTAACTCTCTTGTCGGAGCAATAATCAGAACCTGAGTATCTCTGGTTTCCACGTTAATTTTAGAAAGCAGCGGCAGTGCAAAGGCAGCAGTCTTACCGGTACCGGTCTGAGCCTGTCCAAGAACGTCACGACCTTCAAGAAGCGGCTGTATGGACTTTTCCTGGATTGGTGAAGGCATTTCAAAACCAAGCTTCTTAATTGACTTTAAGACTTCTTCTCTTAACCCGAAATGGTCGAAACCATTCTCTTCCACTGCATTTTCCACTGATTCGGTCTGTAATTCCTCATTTTCAAAATTAATATCCGCAGGAGCCGTGTCCTGAACATTCTCAGACTGTAATACTGTATTTTCAGTCATCATTTACCTCGTAATAATACATAATCAATAAGCTTAATAAAGCCAGCAGTGTTTCTTTCCCGCAACACGGGCAGACCGATATCTGTTTAATTAATATTAGTTCGCCATAAAAACAACATGCATATCCGATTTACCTGTATATGCAACATTAAGGCAGCCGACATACATTCATCACGCCCAGGCAAAACACAAATCCGATAAAAGGATTCGGAATACCGCAACAATACGGACATTCATTAAATCGTCTGTATTAAAAGCTGATTCTCTCAACGGAAAATCCGTTCTGACCCCAAAAAACGAAATTCGTTTCACGGCCATCTAATTGGCATTACTGAAACCAATTGTTTTTACTTGTAAAAAACACCCTTAACCTCGTATTTTCTAAAAGTAAACCCTTACTGGTCAAAGACTGTCAGACACTGACATATATAGAAAAATTGAGGTTTCTGCTTATTTGTATAAGCCCCCACCGTCTTTCGACAGATATCCGTCAAGTATACATTTTTTGTGAAGATTGTCAAACTTTTCCACGTTTTTATTAAGTTTATGATTATTTTAGGAACTGTACTGTCAAAAACGCTCAAAGTCTTTTAACAACAGGAAGTCTTTTTGATAGAATAACCGCGTGTAATATTAAGGACGTATATATGGCTATTTTTGGTGAAAAGTTTTACAAGATGCTGAATGAGTTAAAACCATGGCAGCAGTCACTGTTTGCCCTGACACTTGCTCAGAGACAGTCCCCCAATTTTCTGCTTTATGCGGATGTCACTGAAAACCATGAGGCCTTAAGAGATTTCAGAAACATACTGAACACCATGTGGGAGTTCCACACTGACAAGGAAAATCACATCAGCCTTGAAAAGCTTCTGGAAACTCTCGAAAAGCATATTCCAGAAATTGATGATGACAGTCCTTACGGAGCTTATCCTGCTCTGGACGCCTGCATTTCTCTGTCACAGTCCATCAACGCCATAGTGAATCATTTCGGTGACGAAGCCGAACATGCCAGCAGTGCATCCATATGCACGGTGGCAAAGTATCTTGAATTTACTGAAGAGGCTGAATATCAGGACGAGGAACTGTACGACAAACAGCTTATAGTCGAAGAGATGGATTATCAGATTAACCTGCTTGACCGCATCTCCAAGGCTAAGCGTTCACCGGAATTCACAAATGAACTCAGAAAGGAATGTGAGGAACTTGGATGTTCCAACATCGGCATCATGGTCGACTAGCACTCCAAGTTAAACCACTTGAAGACATATTCAGGCAGGCAACACTGTCCGGATACAAAAGCACAAAATAAATCAGGATTCTTATCCTGATTTTATTTTTAAAATCCGCAATGAACCATTGCCTTGTAGAGAAGCAGAATTCCGCTGGACAGCATTATCAGCTGAAACAGCCTTTTGATTTTCACCGCATCAAAATACTTTATGAGATAGGTTCCCGTAAATCCGCCTATAAACGCACCTGCAACAAGCATCGGCACCCAGTTCCAGTGAATGCTGGCCATGGTTCCCATGGCTACGGCACCGGTAAGATTCCATATAAAAGCAACCAGAATCATGGAATGATGAATGGCCTTTTTTATATCCATACGGTAACACATTACCATTACCATAATTGCCATAAGTCCGGCTCCGCTGGAAAATGAACCACTGAGAATCCCGACCAACACGGTAAAAAACGCTGCCCTTACGTAATCCCTGCGAGTCAGAGTATTTTCCCTGTTTTCCAGACCAAACTGTTTTTTGGTTGCGGAATAAATAACAGATGCAATTGTTATCAGACCAAGACTGAATTCCGCAATCCAGTCCTTTAGCTCCACAACAAAAACCGATCCGAGAACAACAGCAGGACATCCCAACAGTAAAAATATGAGTACGGCCTTTCCGTTCAGATTGTTCACCTGATGGTTTTTGGCCAGAGAACCGAGGCCGAGTGCCACCACGGCAACCTTATGGGTACCGAGGGCGAGTGAGAACGGGAGCCCCATAAAAATAAGAAGAGGGAGCTGCACGAATCCGGCACCACCACCTGAAAGTGATGCCAGAACGTTAGCCACAAAGCCGCCTAAAAATAATAGCAACTGTTCAACGACCTGATTCACGTCCTAATCCTGAAAACTGATATTCTGTGCAATAATAATCGATAAGAAAGAGCAGATACACGTATCTGCTCTTCTTAAAACACTTCATAGAAACAGTATAAGCCCGAATGCTGCCATGCAGAGGCAGCATTTATAAGCTTACACTATTTGCTCTGTTCTCTTGCAATCGCCCTGTCAGCAATATCATTACGATGGAACATGCCGTTCCAGCTGATATTCTTAATTGCCCTGTAGGCCTTCTGTTTTGCTTCGAGAACTGTATTACCCAATGCGGTCACACAAAGCACGCGGCCGCCGTTTGTAACGATATTACCGTCCTTAAGAGCCGTACCGGCATGGAATACCTTAACTTCAGATTCAAATTCTGAATCAAGACCGGAAATAACATCGCCCTTCTTAGGAGAAGCAGGATAATTCTCTGCGGCAAGAACAACACCTACCGCCGCCTTGGTATTGTACTTTGCAGTTTCACCCTTGAGTCCGCCTTCGGTAGCCTTGTAACAGAGATCCACGAGATCACTGTCCATTCTCAGCATGATTGGCTGGGTTTCAGGATCACCGAAACGGCAGTTATACTCAATAACCTTCGGATTACCAGCTGCATCAATCATCAGACCTGCATACAGGAAACCGGTGTAGGTATTGCCTTCAGCCTTCATTCCCTGAACGGTAGGATAAATAATCTGGCTCATTACCTTTTCATAGACATCACTGGTAACAACCGGAGCTGGAGAATATGCACCCATACCGCCGGTATTAGGACCGGTATCACCATCGCCCACACGCTTGTGATCCTGACTGGTTGCCATAGGAACAACATTGTCACCGTCTACCATTACGATGAATGAAGCTTCCTCGCCAGACAGGAATTCTTCGATAACAACCTTTGAACCAGCATCACCGAATGCGTTATCTGCAAGCATATCCTTAACCGCAGCCTTGGCATCATCCACGTTCATGGCAACAATAACACCCTTGCCTGCTGCCAGACCGTCAGCCTTGATTACGATAGGAGCGCCTTTTTCATCGATGTAAGCCAAAGCCTTATCAACTTCAGTGAATACTGAGTAATGTGCTGTAGGAATGTTGTGTCTTAACAGAAAATCCTTGGTGAAGGACTTTGAGCCCTCGAGCTGGGCTGCTGCTTTGGTCGGTCCAAAAATTCTCAGGCCGTCGGCTCTGAATGCATCAACGACACCGGCAACAAGCGGAGCTTCCGGTCCTACGATGGTGAGATCAACTTTTTCCTTCTTGGCAAAGGCAAGAAGACCGTCTATGTCACTTACGCTGATGTTAACATTCTGAAGCTTTGGCTCAAGAGCAGTGCCTGGATTCCCCGGAGCAACATAAACAACTTCGGCAAGAGGAGACTGGGCAGCCTTCCATGCAAGAGCATGTTCACGACCACCGTTACCAATTACTAAAACTTTCATAAAAAATCCATTAAATAAATTAAAAGAAGTACCGTCCACGGTACTTCTTCAAAAAACTAACTGTTAGTGACGGAAATGAC
The DNA here is from genome assembly GCA_902764345.1 of uncultured Ruminobacter sp. Classification (GTDB taxonomy): domain Bacteria; phylum Pseudomonadota; class Gammaproteobacteria; order Enterobacterales; family Succinivibrionaceae; genus Ruminobacter. The sequence goes on along the minus strand of CACWVT010000065.1, from coordinate 3,537 downwards.
GGATTCCGGTGAATACCATAACAATACCGTGCTCATTGGCAGCATCGATACATTCCTGATCGCGTACTGATCCGCCTGGCTGAATAATGCAGGTAACCCCTGCTGCTGCAGCCGCATCAATACCGTCTCTGAACGGGAAGAATGCATCAGAAGCCAGCGCAGTTCCCTTGATATCAAGACCGATTTCGTTAGCCTTCTTAATAGCAATCTCAGCAGAGAATACACGGCTCATCTGACCTGCACCAACACCGATTGTCATCTTATCCTTGGTGTATACGATAGCATTTGACTTGGTGAATTTAACAACCTTCCATGCGAACAGGAGTTCTTCGAGCTGTTCCTTGGTTGGCTGAAGCTTGGTCACAACCTTGAGATCGTCAGTATTGAGATTAATAACGTCAGCATCCTGAACAAGCAGACCGCCTGTTACGCGCTTAAAGTCAAGATATGCTTCTCTCTTGGTCCAGTAACCGCACTCGAGAAGACGGATATTCTTCTTAGCGGAAACTACTGCCTTAGCTTCATCAGTTACGCTTGGAGCAATAATTACTTCGCAGAACTGTCTGTCAATAATGCTCTTGGCGGTTACGGCATCAAGTTCGCGGTTGAATGCAATGATACCGCCGAATGCGGAAGTAGGATCGGTTCTGAATGCCTTATCATATGCTTCGGTGATGTCCTTACCCAGAGCCACACCGCAAGGATTTGCATGCTTAACGATTACGCATGCAGGATCAGCGAATTCCTTAACACATTCGAGAGCTGCATCGGTATCGGCGATGTTATTGTATGACAGAGCCTTACCCTGAATCTGCTTTGCGGTTGAAATGCTGGCATTCTTGTTACCTGCTTCAACATAGAAGGCAGCCTTCTGATGTCCGTTTTCACCGTAACGCATATCCTGCTTCTTGATGAACTGTGTATTGAAGGTACGTGGGAACTTTGATTCAGGATCGGATTCTTCAGGAATACCGTAATCAGGTACCTTGGTACCGAAATAATTTGCAATCATTCCGTCATATGCTGCGGTATGTTCAAATGCAGCGATTGACAGGTCAAATCTGGTCTCATAGGTAAGAGAATTACCGTTGCTGTCCATTTCGGCAATTACTCTTGAGTAGTCTTTTGCATTAACAACAATGGCAACATCCTTGAAGTTCTTTGCAGCACTTCTTACCATGGTAGGACCGCCGATGTCGATGTTTTCAATGGCCTTTTCCAGAGTGCAGTCTGGTGATGCAACGGTAGCTGCAAACGGATAGAGGTTAACGGCAACCAGGTCGATAGGCTTGATGTCATGCTTTGCCATGATTTCATCATCGATGCCGCGACGGCCTAAAATACCGCCATGAACCTTTGGATGAAGAGTCTTAACACGACCGCTCATCATTTCAGGGAAACCGGTGTAATCACTTACTTCGGTAACCTTAAGACCTGCTTCGGCAAGAAGTTTGGCTGTACCGCCGGTTGAAAGAATTTCAACTCCACGGGCTTCAAGTTCTTTGGCGAAATCCACAATACCGGTCTTATCAGAAACACTGATAAGAGCTCTTCTTATAGGACGAATAATATCCATTAAATACCTCAATATCAAAAACAACAGCACAGCGACGGAACAGAAGCCGAATCGCTGTCTGGAAGACCAAACAAAAAACCATGTGAATTTTAACCAAAATTACATAAAATTTCTATCTTTTTAAACGGACCTCAGGCCCCGCCACTGCTAAAAACCCCGTTATTTTTTGACACATGCCTTGATTTTTATAAATTTTTCAACACTTTTAAAAAGATTTTGTTCAAAACCAAAATGATTGCTATATACTCTAGTTATGGTGTCGGACGTTGATAACCTAGTCTTTTCAATGCTCCGCCCGTATCTAAAACGGAGTACCTATTATTTTTAACCATAATATTTAATTATAAATACAGGCTCTCCAATTATTACAGTTATGAGTATGTTTTAGGACTTAATGAAGGTTCGTTTATGAATAAATCAGAATTAGTTAGTGCAATTCAGGAAAAAGCTGGGCTGAAGAAGAGCGAAGCTCATGCCGTTGTTGAAGCCATCCTTGAAACCATCAGCGATGAATTAAAGGAAGGTAACAGTGTAAGTCTCATCGGTTTCGGTACTTTCAAGGTTAAGGATCGTCCAGCCAGAACCGGCCGCAACCCTGCAACCAAGGAAGTCATTGAAATCCCTGCAACCAGAGTTCCTGCTTTCGTTGCCGGTAAGAATCTTAAGGATGTAGTGGCCGAAGCAGCAAAGAAGAAGGCTAAAAAGGCCAAGAAATAATTCTTCGCTATTATCTGATTAAGAATCGTCATCAAAAAGACGGGGGTTTACCCGTCTTTTTGTTTTTTAACTGAAACTATCCGAATTTCCTTACATTGCTACAAACATGACCGCATATCTTACAGTCATTTAGCAGTTTTAAAACTTTCCCGAATTAAGGTAAAATGTGTGCAATATCATTTTCTACATCAGGAAAGAATCATGTACAGACTGATAGCTACTGACCTGGACGGAACTCTGCTGGATCCGGACAGAAACATCTCCAAAGCCAATGCAGAATCCATTAAAAAGGCCATGAGCAGAGGCATGCATTTTGTCATAGCCACCGGAAGACCGATTGAAGGCATTCTTCACATTGCCGGACAGCTCGACCTTGTTCGTCCCGGGCAGTATGCCATAGGATTTAACGGTGCAGTGGTTTACGAGCTGAATCCTTTAAGACAAATCTGTTCCTGCTCCATTACCGGTGCTCAGGTGAAGGAAATGGCCGTCATGGCTGAGAAGCTGAAAGTGAATTATCATGCCTTTTCGACTACAAGAGGACTGCTGGCTTCAAAACCAAACCAATGGACAGATGTTGAAATGACACTCAACAAGATAGGATGCACCTGGATTGATTTCTCCACAATTCCTGACGATGAGGAATTCCAGAAATTCATGTTCTGCGGATCTGCTGAAGAGGTTCAGGGCATCATGGATGACGTAGCCGTATATCGTAATGATTTCACTGTTACAAGAAGCGCTTTCTGTTTTCTGGAAGTTCTCAACAAGCAGGCAAACAAAGGCAATGGTCTTAAACTGCTGTGTGAAACCATAGGCATAGATAAAAGCGAAACCGTATCATTCGGTGACGAACTTAACGACATCAGCATGATTGAATATGCCGGCCTCGGAGTTGCAATGGCCAATGCCGTGCCGGAAGTAAAAAAAGCAGCGGATCTCATAACCGAATCAAATACCGAGGACGGCCTTGCCAAGGTTCTTGACAGAATCATAGCAGATCAGTCGTAATTCACTGCTTTCCCACATCATCTTTCTGTCAGTTTTTTAACTTCCACGTCCCGCATTGTCCTACATGCGGGGCTGGCCGCCTCTAACGTTCAGCCAATAATGAGCCCCGTCTAAGCCATCATAAACAGTAAAATCCTAAAAGTTGGATAATCAGTACTCAAAATTTCATGCCTAGATAATTGATCAGGAGCCGGTCTCTTTCAGTTATCTCTGTTGACCATCTCCTGGAACGA
>CACWVT010000064.1 GCA_902764345.1 uncultured Ruminobacter sp. | reverse complement strand
TGCTGATGATAACACTGAAGGCAGTTCATTTTTCATGATTGAAGTGCCTCCGGCTCCGACTGTTCATACCTCCAAAGAACATGATAATTCCATCGTATGTCAGATAGAACTGACCTCGGGTGCAAAACTCAGTATTTCCAACCGAATTCAGACGGAACTGTTACTGCGGATTTTGGATGTTGTTGTCTGATGCTCGAAAGAATAACTCCCGGAATTGATAAATTTTACGTGGCCTGCGGTAAAACTGACATGCGCATGGGAATCAACGGACTGGTGAACAAAATCACCACGGAATTTAAACTTGAACCCTGCAGTAACTCAGCTTTCCTGTTCTGCGGAATCCGAAAAGACCGGATAAAGGTGCTTCTGTGGGACGGCAGCGGTTTTATCCTGATGTACAAAAGAGAGGAACGGGGAAGTTTCAAATGGCCGAGAAATCATACCGAAGCAAAACAGATAACCATCCAACAGCAGGAAGGGTTGCTTCGCGGGATGGAAATTGAACCGGTAAAGCCGATTGAAAAAATCACGGGGTCCAGATTTACCGAACGAAATTCCATTGTTCAGAATCTTCTGAAATCTTAATGAATACTGTCTGTTTTTACCTGTAAAAACCTGATGACAAAAAGCGCCAACAACCCTTGAATTTATTGGGGTTTTCGGCGTTTTTTGCTATCGGAAAAAGTGCTTTTATGGTATAATTCACACCAGTAAACGAAAGGTTTTTCAAATAGGATTTCAGGGTAAAGATGGCAAATAAAAAAGAGCAGCAGAACAGAAAAAACGCTTCTGTTCAGTCTCAGAATTCCCTGGATCCGAATTCAAATCAAAGTCTGCAGGAACAGCTTGAGCAATTACAAAAAGCTGGTATCTTCTCTGACTGACAAGATTGCCGGAATGGATAAGCTGGTAACAGCCCAGGCTGACAAAATATCCCGAATGAACAATCTGCTTCTCAGAGCGGTTGCCGAAAACAAGAGACGTGAAGAGATCGTGGAAGGTTTCAGGCAAATGCTCTTTAAAACAGGTAATACTTCGGAAAGCAACATTGTTACCAAATACATGAAAGCCTCAAAGCCCGAGCAGGAGAAAGAGGAATGCGGACGTCAGTATTCACTTTTTGACAGCGATAACAATGTTTTTAATGAGATTGAAAAAAATCTCCCTGTCTTGCCGGGAACGGGGCTCTGACAAAGGAACTGGACCTTCCTGAAGAGCAGAACACCGACAGACAGAAAACTTCAGGCAAAAAGAACCGGAAAAAACAAAAGGAAGCCTAGAGACTTTCATTAACCGGAAACGGTCTTGATAAGCTTGGACTGGAAGTTGTTGAACGCTTCATTGATGATGGTCCTGAGGCCGACATCTGCCCAAAGTGTCACGGCATAATGGATGAAATGGCAACAGAAACTGTGTCAAAGAGTCTGATGTTCAGACCTGCATCCTATTACATTCTTGAGACAAAGAGGCGGGGTTACAAATGTCCCGTCTGTCAGAAGAATAACGACAGATTTATCAGAAAGCAGGAATCTCCCGCAGTCCTGCTGCCACACTCCGTGGTATCACCTTCACTGCTTGCTCATGTCATAACTCAGAAGTTTGTTTACAGCATGCCGCTGTACCGTCAGGAACAGCAGATGATTGATGCCGGAATACCGATTGTAAGAAAGGTTCTGAGCGACTGGTGTCAGAAGGTGTTCAGCAACCAGCTGGAAAACTTCTGCGAACTGCCTAGACAGGAACTCTTTAAATACTGCCACATACATGCAGACGAAACCCCGGTTGAGGTCATAAAAACCCACGAAGGCAGAAAACCGAAACAGCAGTACATGTGGGTGTATTCCACCACCAAATGGGCTCCGCATCAGATAAGATACTTTAAACACGAATGCGGACGAAGCAGTGATTATCCGCTGAAGTTCCTGAAAGGATTTGAAGGATATCTGCATACGGACGGTTACACCGGATACGATAAAACAGTGAGGGAAAGTCGGGGAAAAATCATCAGATGTGAATGTCTGGTACATGCCCGACGGCTCTTTGCCGACATTTTAAAACTTGCCAAAGACAAACAGAACAGTGAAACCATGCTGGCTGCAAAAGCAGTCACGCTGCTGGATCGCGTGTTTGTGGTAGAAAAAGAGGCAAAACTCAGCTGTGTTGACGGTTCCGGAGTTCGGGATCCTGAAAAGGTAAAAGCCCTGCGTCTGGAAAAAACAAAGCCGATATTGGATAAATTCTTTAACTTCTGTCAGGGGATAAAGGATGCCCGGTGCTGTCTTCCGAAAAGCCGCCTGAGTCAGGGGGTACAGTACGTATTGGACAGAAGTCAGGAACTGATGAACTTCCTCAATGACTGCAACTGTGACATCAGCAATAACACTGCTGAAAACTCAATACGTCCGTTTACCGTGGGAAGAAAGAACTTCTTATTTAACTTCACAGAGAATGGAGCAGACATCAGTGCCGGCTACTACACCATCATCCAGACAGCGATAGCCAACGGTCTGGCTCCGTACAAATATCTTGAATGGCTTCTTACGGAATCAGTTCGGTAAGACCGAAGAACGTACTCAGCAACATGAGTCTTCTTCTGCCGTGGTCAGACAAGGTTCCCGCAGACTGCAGGTCAAATAATCTGGAAGACCTGCGTAAGGCTGAAACAGCTTCCAAGGACTAAACCTTTACAACATCAAAAACTCACTGTGGTAGTAGCACAGTGAGCTTCAATTATAAATAACCCTATTTGCTTACACGTTTACCATATATCAACGCGTTACACACCTTTTTTCTACATTTTAGGTTCGTATCAAAAACCACGTAGGATTAGAAATCTCTATACAGAATTTGATACCGAGCCATATGGCATAAGGCTTTACAGCTTATACAGGCTCATCGGGCTTACTTGTACACTTTGGGCTTTTGAGGTGTAAATTACTTCGATAAATAAAAAAAGTCCGACTACCATCATCACAGTAATCAGACCTTTAATCTTTAAGTTATACCGCTTTTATCCCTCAAACTCCGAACTGTTCTTGAACCTAAAAACCAGTCTGCCATCAGCATATGCCGTGATGTAATCCAGCAGAGCGCACCACAGGTTTTCACTGAATTCTGATATTTGGCCGTTCTGCTCCTTCAGCTTTTTAATGAAATTCTCGATGATGCCACGCCGTTCGAGAAGATTGCTGAGTTTCTGTTCGACTCGTTTCTTCTGTTCTTCGGCCTTGCAAAACTTTTGAGTAATCTCATCATACCTTTTCCGGTATTCGGTCTGATCCTGTGCCGTGGTTGAATTCTGCTGAATAAGCTGGCGCAATGCAGAATCGAGAGTTTGCATCTCAGTCAGGAGAGCTTGCTGTTTCTGCTCCAACTCTGAGGGATCAAGGTTGGCGGCGAGTGCTTCTTCACAGGCTCTGATTGCTTTTGAAGAACCTGTTAACAACTTATTGACGGCAATTGTGAATCGTTCTTTAATCTGATTTTCATCGAACACAGGTGTGGTGCAGCGTTTATCCTTGTTCTTGTATTTGTTATTGCACTGCCAGATGATTCTTCGGAACTTATCGTTGGAGTGCCAGACTTTGGAACCGTACCAACCACCACAGTCCCCGCATTTGATTTTACCGGAGAGCAGATGAACTCCGCTGTGCCGGTTGTTTCCTGCTGTGCGACGTGCAAGTTCAGCCTGAACCATGTCAAAGGTCTGCGGATCGATAATGGCTTCATGGTTATTTTCCACATAATACTGCGGAACTTCACCTTGATTGAGCTTCATCTTCTTAGTCAGAAAATCCTCGCAGAAAGTTTTCTGTAGTAGGGCATCACCTTTGTATTTTTCATTGGTTAGAATGCTTCTCACTGAACTGCTGCTCCATGTATCTCGGCCTGCCGGAGTCTTGATTTTCTCCTCTGTCAGTTTTCGTGCAATGGTATGCGGAGTCATGCCTTTCAGGAACATAGCGTAGATCTGCTTAACGACTTCAGCCTGTTTCTTGTTAAGCACCAAATTTCCATCCTCGCCACGATCGTAACCGAGAAAATTCTTAAATGGCACAGTTACCTTGCCGTCAGCAAATCTCTTGCGCTGTCCCCATGTGCAGTTTTCGGAAATCGAACGGCTTTCCTCCTGGGCGAGAGAGGACATGATGGTCAGCAGCACTTCGCCTTTGGCATCGAAAGTCCAAATATTTTCTTTCTCGAAATACACCTCCGTGCCGTTTTCCTTGAGCTGTCTGATGGTAGTGAGGCTGTCTACGGTATTTCGGGCAAATCGGCTCACAGACTTTGTGACGATAAGATCGATCTTGCCATCAAGAGCATCAGCAATCATTCGCTTAAAGCCTTCACGGCGTTTGGTGCTGGTTCCGGTGATGCCTTCATCGGTATACACATTCACGAACTCCCAGTCATCACGGCCTTTGATGTAGTTGGTGTAATAATCAACCTGTGCCGTGTAGCTTGAGAACTGATCGTCATGATCTGTTGAGACACGGGCGTAGCCTGCAACTTTCCTTTTCTGATTTGATGCAATGGGAGCAGACGTGAATCTTGTAAGTGTTGCCGGGATGGTCTGAACCTTTCTATTTGCAGCCATTTTTCTTTGCCTCCTTTAATTGTTTAAGTCTTTCGCTCATTGCCTTTCGGCGTTCATCTGTCCATTTAGGCTGTCTGACCTTGATGCAGTATTCAGCCTGTTCGGTATGACCATTTTTGAAGGTAAACTCCATAAGTCCGCTTCTGACCATTGTGATGTGGTCAATTCGATTCATGAAAGCCTCACTGTCAAATTCCTCAAGTCCTAAAATACCTGCCGATATTTCTTTGAGTTCTTCTTCTCGAATGCCTCGGATACCACATGAGTTTCTGCATCGCCAGAATACAAGTTGTTTTCTTGATTTATGTTCTGCCTGTCTTTTGACGGTATCTCCGCAACAGCCACAGATGATTCTGGTAGTAAAAGCAGAGTGGGGACCAACACCTTTGACTCTATAATCTTTAAGCCACTTTTTCTGTTGTGCCTTCAGTTCGTCAGTCCAGCAGTCTGTTCTGGCTGTAGAATGCCATTCTTTGCTGATAACTCCTCCTTCTATAAAATTGAAAAGCAGAAGACCTTGGTAGGGAACATCGATTCGTTCAATTCGTTTGCTAAAAATCTGCTCATCAAATTCATCAAGTCCTAAAACCTCAGAGCAACACTTCTTAAGGATTATTTCGGGGATTTCATTGTTTTCGCAGAGTGACGTGTTCTTGTGATGCCGACCGCAGTTCCAAGCGCGGTAATACCCATTGATAGGGTGTAATGCTGAGTGGTATTTAGCATTGGTTGATCTCGTGCATCTTATGAATGAACTGCCGCATTTGCCACATCGTAGCTTTCTTGTAAAGCATGTAGTATTGAGGCTTTTATTTGCGAAAGGTCCTAATTCTCTTCGTCTAGCCATTTCATTCTGAACCAAGCGGAATGTTTTCATGTCGATTATCGGCTCATGGGTGTTCTCGACGAAATACTGTGGTAACTGACCGGTATTTTTAATATGCTTTTTGGTAATCGGATCATCAGTAAATTCTTTTTGCAGGAGCAGATTACCGGTGTACGTGATGTTGGTGAGCACGGTCTTAATACTGTGATCTCGCCATCGGCACCCATTTCTTGTTGTGATGCCTTCAGATGCAAATTCCCTCTCGGTTTCAAAACGTGATTTCCCATCAAGGTAGTTCTGATAGATACGTTTAACAATTTCAGCTTCATGCGGAATGACGACCAGATGATCACCTTCCCATTGGTAACCGAAAACTCTTACCCGACCATGGGGAATGCCTTTCTGAAATCTTTTCCTCGCTCCCCATTTGACATTTTCCGAAATGCTCCGGCTTTCTTCCTGGGCGAAAGAGGCAAGGAGCGTCAGCATCAGTTCACCATCGCCTGACAGTGAACGAATACGTTCTTTCTCGAACTGTACCTCGATGCCTAACTCCTTTAACCGCCTTACGGTGTTGAGCAGATCTACCGTGTTACGGGCAAATCTGCTTATGGACTTGGTAAGAATGATGTCAATCTTACCGTCCTCACAGTCCTTAATCATTCGTTTAAACTCGGCTCTGCGCTCAACACTTGTACCGGAGATGAAACTGTCGGCATATACTCCAGCAAATTCCCATTCAGGATTATTCTGAATGAGATCGTTGTAGTAGCTGATCTGAGTTGACAGAGAATGAGCCAGTCTGTCTGATTCCATGGAGACACGTGCATATGCCGCCACCCGTTTTCTGGCAGGCAGGGCTATGCTTTTTACATCAATTTTCTTTATCGTTTTCATAGTTATACCCTCGTTTTGATACCACTATTACTCACTCTTATCGCCTGACTTATCAAGCGATAGTGTTAAGAGTTTTCCGATAAGCGGGGTGAATGCCCCAATAAGAAAATCATCAATTTTCCTGAACTCTGTTTTGGTCAGGAATCCCTGTTTCAGAAAGCATTCAGCCATGTGCCGTGCCACCAGATAGTTCATCTCAGATTCAAACTGCTTCGGTGTCATGCGTCACTCCTTCATATCTGTGTTTGATGTAGCACTCGTGGCAGCAGAACTTATGAGGTTTGGGACCGTACCAGGTGAACTCCTTTCCGCAGCATAGGCATTTGCCTGTGTGAGGATTACGGCGATTAACCTGTTCGGGATGTGCATTCCACCAAGTTAGCCGACACTCATCAGAGCAGAATTTACGATGTTTAACCTTTTCTCTTTGGATGAGCTGCTTGCCACAGCATCTGCAGAAAGTCGGCAGTGCTAAAGGCGTATCCGACTGAGACTGAAAAGCTTCCTTGCGGTTACCGGCAAGCCCCGAACGCTGGCAGTAACTTTTAACGGTAGCTACGGTGACACCCATCGCTTTGGCAATGGCGTTATAACTGAAGTTCTGCTCGCGCAGAGTTTTGATTATGGATTTCTGTTGTTCTGTCATAAATCTTTGACCTCCTACTATACCAATGGACGTGAAAACCATGTTTTGACGATGACTATAGAAAAATATTTTTTGAGTGGTTAAAAGTTGCACAGCCGTGTATCGAGAAGAACGTCAAGGTAATGGAGCGAAGGTGGCTGTAGGGGGAATGGTTGCTATTTCTGTCTAATTGTTAGAAATGTGATGTATATCAACAAAATAATTCACCAAAAAACGAGTGAGAGCGTGACTCGAAATATAAATATTTGGGAAAGGTTCTGAATTGTGGTCGGAACCTAAACAGTCTTAAAAGGAGAAAACAATGAAAAAAATTAAACATCAAACTAATACTTTGGGAGGAACAACAATGTCTGTAAAAGATGTTACAAAGGAGATTTTATATATGTCTGTAAACGGTCTTTCCACCACTGTTGGAGATGGTATATCCGATGAACTCAAGAAGATTTTAAATTACGATAGCATATTACCGAAACACACTCCAAGTGCTTGTTTAGATTATAAGAACCGGTATTTTGAGGGGACTGAAACAGCACCTATAATCATTGAAGCAGTGAGTAAAGCAATAGATAGTGCTGGCGTTGTTTTACCAATCGGAACTTTGCTTTTGCACGGTGGTTCTTGGTGGGGCAAGGATCTAAAAAGCGTAGTAACAAATCGACCTTTATCTACTACAATAGATCCTTGTGTTGCTTTTTACTTTATGACCGCAAAGAAAAACGAAGAAAGAGGTAGAAGGGATATTATGGTTATGAATGTAAATGAATGTGGAATCAAAGCATTTCCGTATAATCGTAGGGTTAGACGTTCAAACGAGCAGGAAATACTTTTACAGTCGGATATTAAATTGAGTATAGCAAAAGACAGTTTTATAAAAACTGATTTAATGGAATTTCACTTAACACTGATAGATGTTAGTTTGCCCTAAATAAAGTCATTTTCTTTAGAGAAGCAGTAGCACGAATAACTATGTGCTACTGCTATTGATCTTACAGTTGGCTATTCACCGCTTGAGCCAAATCGCCCAACTTCCCGAATAGCCAATTTCCGGGACAGGACTTCCTTGCAAACCAACGGTGAACCGTCAACAGCATTTCATCAGGCTTCACCTCATAGTTCAATGCCTTATCCCGATCAGCAATCCACAAAAGTTTCTTCTTGCCATTCCTTCTGCAGATATCAACGCACAGATTCACCAGTGAGGCATACACCTTATCATTCATGGTGTAAGGTTCCGTCAGATCTGATGCGCACTCGATGGTAACAGCTCGCTGGTCATTATCCCGGGATGATGAGCACCAGGATCGGTTCTCTTCATCAACGCAGAGTCCGATTCTGCCATCAGCCCCGATGCAGTAGTTGCAGCTTGCCTGTCTGCTACTATCCTTAAAGCAGTCGCAGATGCGTTCCGCGCTGAGCTGACCGACAACAGCGTGAGGTGTGATGCGGTCAATTGCATGAGTCCTTCTGCCGGAATGGTTCGGACTCAATCTGGTGTAACTCACTAATGGACTATTTGCCATTTTCGTTCTCCTTATTTTCTGATTTATCGTGTAACTGGTTTAAAGCCTTTCTGACCACAGCCGGTATCGGCAGACCGAGATGTGTAGCATTCTCGAGTAAGCTGATACCTTCGTTTGAGAGGTAAAAGAAAATCACTGCGGTTCTGAGAACACTTCCGGTCTGAAAAATTCTCGTATCCAGAATGCTGGCAATGCCAACGAGCATAAAGACAACCACCTTACGGCAGATACCTTTAAACCCGATGGAACTTGATAGTTTTCCATCAACTATTCCGCACATAACGCCGCTGATGTAGTCGATAACCGTAAAGGCAATCAGGGCATAGAGCAGTCCGTCACAACCGCCGAGGAAATAACCGAGCCAACCGCCTATACCCGTGAACATTGCCTGAGCCATATTCCAAAGCTCTCTCATGTTTTTTCTCCCAATAAAAAAGGCGACCTTTAAGCCGCCCGTCATTTAACTCTGTTTACGTTACTTCGCACCCGTTCAAGAAACTCCCGGTCAAGATATCCTTCCACGCGATCACATGCCGAGAGGTACTTATGCCAGTAGGCATATGCCCGGAAATCAAGGTAGATGAATTTATTCCATGGTTTCTCCATTGAGAGGTAATGCACCATCAGCGGAGCCATGTCCTTGTATCCGGGATTGAACCAGATGGCATTGAACTCACCTGAAAGCCGGTGCTTTTCTTTGAAGTGAAGATTCACAAAATCCTGCTCCGGGCAGTACATGAAGTCACCATGCTTTTCGAGTTCAGTGATGAACTGCTGATACAGTCCTTTGCAGTCAGCCTTGTAGCACATAAGACCGGTATTGAAATACAGCGGAGTGTTCACGATTTCCTTAAGTTTCATCTGCTTCATCCACTTATCACGGTTTTCACGTTCGCTGACTCCGAAGATGCCGGATTTCTGCTCTGCCGTAATCTCCTCAAGGAGAGGAACCGCCGAGCCGAGAAACAGAGTGTCCAAATCAAAGTTCAGGACACAGTCCGTTTCTGCAGAAACTTCC
>CACWVT010000063.1 GCA_902764345.1 uncultured Ruminobacter sp. | reverse complement strand
AAGTCTGAACATGAACACCAAGCAATTTAGCAGCCTGTCCAATTGAAATAATCTTATTCACTACAAATAAACCTATAACTATTTTAAATGTATTATAAACTATTTATAGATTTAGTCAAGCAGTTGTTAACCCCGTACGTTCCAAAAAAAGGGAAAACGCCTAAACACGTTAAAATACGGGGCTCTGACACAGATCCATTATATATTCTAAAAAGGAGAAATGGAATAAAACAGACACTTATGCCCCAAATGATAGGTTTAATGGATATTTAATTCCCAAAGGTTAAGAAATTGTATAAAACACCAGTCTTATTTGCATGAATAACTTAAAGACTCTGTTTATGGAACCGCAAAACAAAAAAATCCCCGGATGGAGGTCCTTCCGGGGCAAATCGCTCAAAACAAATTACTTTTTGAATCGAAAATTAAGTTATCGTATTTATGCAGAAAATTTCCGGGCAGACGCTCTTATTATTGTCATGTTTTACATACTGCCGTCGGACATCGCCGTTCTATCTGCTGATTACGTTCTTTATGCTCTCACAAATCTTCATTGCAACCCTAGGGTTGTTCATGGTGTAAATGTGGATACCGTCAACGCCTGCGGCCAGAAGATCAATGATCTGACTTGTAGCATAGGCGATACCGGCATCAAACAGAGCCTCCTTATTGTCTGCATACTTGTCGAGAATTCTCTTCATGTTATCAGGAAGAGAAGCACCGCAGAGGGTCACCATTCTTTCAATCTGAGCCTTATTGATTACAGGCATGATACCCGCTTCGATAGGAACATTGATGCCTGCAACCTTACAGAGTTCAGTAAATCTGTAAAAAATATTATTATCAAAAAACAGCTGGGATACCAGATGCTCGGCACCTACATCCACCTTGTGCTTCAGATTAAGCACGTCCTCACTGAGATTTGCGGATTCAGGATGACCTTCAGGATAACAGGCTGCACTGATGCCGAGGTCACTGTTCTGCTTCACGAACTCAATAAGATCAGACGCATGCTTAAAATCATTCTTTGGTTCAAGATTAGGATTGTGATCCCCTCTTAAAGCAAGTATGTTTTCAATATCATTAGCCTTGAGATTATTAACCATCTCAATAATTTCGGCCTTGGAATAATTGAGACAGGTCAGATGGGCAACAGCCTCAATTCCGTAGTTTCTCTTAATCTTGCCCGCAATTTCAACGGTTTTGGAATTGGTCAGAGAACCACCGGCTCCAAAGGTTACTGAAATGAAATCAGGTTTAAGCTCAGTGAGTACTTCAAGAGTTCCGTCAATATTCTTTATGGCTTCATCCCTTTTTGGAGGGAAAATCTCGAAGGAAACAACTGGTTTTTTCTGCTTAAAAATTTGAGCGACATGCATAAAAACACCTTTATTATTTTATTATCGTATTATTTAAATATTCTTTATGTTTTATTGTATATTCATTGTCAGAGAGATGGAAACACCGAGGTTGCCCTTCTCTCAGCGCTGTTCATTGTATAATAAAGTACGCTATTTGAATAATTATATATAAAACTAGCTCACTATAAAAAAAATTTATACCAAAATTCCGTTCAGAATCGGCGCATGTTAATCCGTATATCTAAAATCAGTACACGATACCACTAAAAGCCGTCGGAATAATCCATATCTTCCGTAATAAGACATGACTCCGGAAGAGATTCTCTCAGGTAATTCACGTAGGTATCAGTCAGAGGATTCGGGGTTATATCCCTGTGCTTTAGAATCACGATATCCATATACCCCTTCTCTTCTAACGGAATGGCTTTGATTTCCGGATTAAGCTCCTGTTCGATGACACCTGATGAAATGGTGTAGCCGTTAAGACCTGTCAGCAGATTAAACAGCGTTGCACGATCACTGACTCTTATCATTCTGCTCCCTTCCGGATTTCTGATGATTTCTTCTGAAAAGTAATCAGCACTGTACCCGCCCTGCTCAAAGGAGAGGAACGGCATGTCCTTCAGTTCAGAAAGCGTAACATACGGCTTTTCACAGAGACTGCTGTTACTGCTGATAAATACATGAGGAGTAAGTCTTGCCAGTGGAACATACGTGATGTCCTGCTCCTTCAAAAGACGCTTCAGCAGACGGCTGTTGCTTTTGGAAAAGTAAATAATGCCAACGTCGGCACTGAGATTATGAACGTCCTGAATAATATCCCTGGTTCTGGTTTCGCGCAGACAGAAGTCATACTTATCCATACCGAACTTCTCTACCAGACGGATAAACGAGCTTACGGCGAACGAATAGTGCTGAGCACTTACCACGAATTTAACGGTGGTATTCTTTTTCTTCTTGAAGTGCTCCTTCAGAAGGTCTGTCTGAGCCAGAATCTGTCTGGCGTATCCAAGGAATTCCAGACCTTCATTTGTAATTTCAATACCGTGATTCGTGCGGTTGAACAGTTTTATGTTTACTTCCGCCTCAAGTTCCTTAATGGCGGTGGAAATCGTAGGCTGAGTAACAAATAAGGAAGAGGCAGCCTCATTTATTGATCTGTAATTGGCAACCGCCAAAACATATTTTAGCTGGACTAAAGTCATGGTACCCCCTGAATGAAATAAAAAATATAAATATTAATCAAACCTTTATCGCCAATATGTATATCATCTGTCGTAATATATGAGTTTATCAGAACAAATATTATTTACAACCGCACAAATTATAATTTTTTAAAAAATTTTTCACAAAATCTTAACATTTTTTATAAATCTGATGTATAATGGTCACAACTTGAGCATGCTAGACAAAAGAATGTTTGAGTTCGTTATTTATTTTTCATTTTTCCTCAAATGTTGATGATTTGCCGCCGGCTCAACCGGCGGTTTTTTTTATGCAAAATCATCTCTTCTCATATAAAAAATCATAATGACAGTTACTGGCGTCAGTAATACAAACCACTTAATCTTAACATATGCCGGTATCGGCAGGCATTCGTAATCTTTAAATAAAAAGGATAATACGGATAAGCTTCAAATAAGTCACCTTTATGAACGTTCCGTATTCGCGGATGAGAATTAAAGCAGGAACGGAGAAAACACAAATACTAAAATCATGTATGTCAGAATCACCGCCATTCCGTTATTAAGTAAAGATGTCATTTATTTTATGTTTTTATATTTTATTCACAATACTTTATACACAGTTTATATTATTCACAGGTTTTTATAATAATGCCCCCCTCATTTTCGATATTTATTGGGCAGATCTATATAATAATTCTGAATTGCTCAAAACTTATCCATAATTAATATATCAAACTTATTAAATTATCAACAATTGCCTACTTTCCCGGTGAAGTCATGCCGTGCATCATCTTCATTAAGGTCTTAGAAGACATCATTTACCGATAATTTCGAAAATTAAAAGTGCTCCGATAAGGTTTATGGAGAGATTTGCCGATGCATGTACAACATAGCTTGCGGCGATGCTGTGATATTTTTCCGAAATCCACTGCAAAAACAGACCTACTAAGGTCAGTCCCGCCACGCAGAGAATAAATATTGGAAGACTGAACCAGGTAATGAATATGCCTATGTGGTAAAGCGAGAAAAGAACCGCACTAATCAGAGCTCCTGCCACCTTACTCCTGAAAAGCCCGTAAACAAAGCCTCTGAAAAAAGCCTCCTCCAGAAAGGAGTTGCAGAGAATGATATATGCAAATACATAAAGACAGTTCTCCGGAAACAGATTCTCCTTTCTCATGAGATTCTGTCTGATACCGTCAAGATCAAGATTGTCTCTGAAAATAAAAAAGAGCGCTACGACGCCGACAGAAAACAGCAGCATGCAGAAAACAATGGGAGCAGGCCCGGTTATTTTCCTTAAATTAATTGTTTCCGTCAGACTTATTCCTCTCAGAAAGGAATACAGGACTACCGGGGCTGAAAAGGCAAGAACCTTAACGGCACTTTTTATCCAGTATGACGGCTGAATCACCTGTTCAACCAGAAAGACTACGGTTACGGCGACTAGTACCATAGCAATGCCAAGAAATCTGAATCGGTTCTCATTAATTCCCATATACTGCATATTACTGCCTCACTGCCGCAGTCTGACATATCGTATGTTATCAAATTATAAATAAACCGGGGATCTTCCATGCCGAAGATCCCCTTCTTTTAGAACACCTTATGTTTTTCCCGTCTGAAGCGTATTATTTGCCGGAGACTGAAATAGCCCCGACGATCGCATCCAGATTATGGTTAAGTATACCTACATAAGTGGAACACTCGCCTTCAGGAGCCAGAGTGTCGGCATAAAGTTCAACATTCTTTATCTTTCTGTCACCTGCCAGCTGATCAAGTATGGTGTTGTTGCCATTCTTTTCCATAAATACGGCCTTAACGACGCCCCTGCCGATAATGTCCTTTAATTCGGCTATTCTCTTAGCTGAAGGTTCGGAGCCGGTACTGAGACCGAATGGTGAAAGAATACGCAAATCATAATGACGGGCCAGATAACCGAATGCATCATGAGTGGTAATGATCACCCTGTTTTCCTGAGGCACGCCGGCAAGCAACTTACGGTATTTATTATCGAGAGCCTTAAGTTCAGCGATATAGCCGTCTGCTCTCTTCTTAAAATACTCACAGTCTGCTTCATCCGCCTTACACAGGGCATCCGCAATGTTACGCGCATACAGAGCTCCGTTTAAAGGATTCTGCCAGGCGTGAGGATCGGTACCGCTGTGATGATGATGGTGGTGGCCATGTTCTTCGCATCCGCAGCCGCAACCGCAGCCCTTATGGTCATGTGTCTTGGCGTCATTGCCATGACAGCCGCAACCGCAGCCCTTGTGGTCATGTGCCTTAGCATCCTTTCCGTGACAGCCGCAACCGCACCCCTTGTGATCATGAGCCTTGCCGTCCTTTCCGTGGCAGCCGCAACCGCAGCCCTTATGGTCATGTGCCTTGGCGTCCTTGCCATGACAGCCGCAACCGCAGCCCTTGTGATCATGAGCCTTGCCGTCCTTCTTGCCGTCCTTTCCGTGGCAGCCGCAACCGCAGCCCTTGTGATCATGAGCCTTGCCGTCCTTTCCTTGGCAGCCGCAACCGCAGCCCTTGTGATCATGAGTCTTGCCGTCCTTTCCGTGGCAGCCGCAACCGCAGCCCTTGTGATCATGAGCCTTGCCGTCCTTTCCTTGGCAGCCGCAACCGCCCCCCTTGTGATCAGACTCATCAACATCATTATGGTCGTCGTCACCGTCACAGCAGTTACGCGGTGCCTTACTCTGGAGAAGTTCAGGCTCATCGTCCTTTTCAGGAACTTTACTCTGAAGAGGTTCTTTATCGTTTCCCTGACAGCAGTCACCTTCCGCGTCATGGTCTTCATGACTTTCTTCATTTAAGTCCTCAGTACCAGAATCATGATTCTGAGATTCCTGCCCTTCATCCCCGTTACAGCAGTCACCATGCTCATGCTCGTCGTTATCATGATCGTCGTGCTCATGTTCATCAGCAGACTTCTCGGCATGATGTTCTTCCACGAACTCCTGTTCCTCAACACCGGCAGAAGCCACAACAATCTTATGGGCATACTTATCCTGGGTCAGGTAGCGCTCTAAATAACCTTCAAAAGAAAGACCGTTAATAACGATGAGACTGCTTTTTTCCATGTCTATCATGTTGGAGGCTGAAAGATTGTAGGCGTGAGGATCACTGCCTGTAGGCACTATTACTTTAACCTTGGCTTTATCCCCGGCAATATTTCTTGTAATGTCCTCGATAATGCCGAAACTGGTAAGTACCGTCAAATCATCAGCAGCCTGAGCGGCTCCGCCAAAAAATAACGATCCCAGAAGAGATGCACCGAAGATCCCAGCCGAAACCTTCTGTCTTAAAATATTTTTCATATTGATTACCACAACTCCTTCCGTAGGTCAACTTAAAGGAAAAACTGTTTTCCTCCGCAATCCACGCTGACGTAAATAACTCCTTTCCCCTCTCATCATGAAGGAAGAGTCCGACCTGATTTTCATCAGATTCAGATCAAATATCTAAATTTTAGCAGAAAAAAACAGCTGATTGTGCACTTAAATCAACAATTCCGTAAGAATTATTTTCACTGAATTCCCATCTGTCTTTATCAGAAAAATCCCTACGTGATTTGATTATC
This sequence comes from uncultured Ruminobacter sp., assembly GCA_902764345.1. Classification (GTDB taxonomy): domain Bacteria; phylum Pseudomonadota; class Gammaproteobacteria; order Enterobacterales; family Succinivibrionaceae; genus Ruminobacter. The sequence continues at coordinate 8,472 of CACWVT010000063.1, read as the reverse complement.
CCGAGTTAAATTCCCTTTTATCACAAAACCAAAAATCCGACCCATTTCTGAGTCGGATTTAATACGTTTTAAGTATTAGTAAGTCAGTTTATTAAACCTGACAACCGTCCGTTACTTCTTTTCCTTAACAATACGTTCTTCAGCAGTCTTTAACGCATCATCAACAGACTGACGACCGGTAGTTGCATTCTTAAGTGCAGTCTGCAGAGAGCTCCAGAATCTGTTCATTTCAGGAACGCTAGGCATTACGTCACCCATCTTTGCGTTGCTCATGGTTACTGCGATTCTTGGATCTGATTCGAGCTTGTCTTCGAAAGACTTCAGAGCTGCGGCACCTAATGGCTTATCATCATTAACTTCCTTAAGACCTGCATCGGTTAAGAGATAGTTAAGGAGGAATTCCTTAGCAAGGTCCTTATTAGGAGAAGCCTGATTGATGGTCATACCGAGTACACCAACGAATGGCTTACCTGGATTACCGTCAAGGGTTGGGAACGGATTAACGCTGTAGTTAACCTTGTTGTACTGACCCCATGCCCAGGCACCGTTGATGATACAGCCAACCTTACCTGCTACGAAGCTTGATTCCATGATACCGTAGTCAGCTCCCTTAGGGATATGGCCCTTCTTAACCATGTTAACGAGGTAGTTAAGACCCTTCTTGGCACCTTCGTTATTAACACCGGTCTTGGTTACGTCATAAACACCGTTAGCATCGGTTCTGAATGCGAAACCACCATTGGCGGAAAGTAAAGGATAGGTAAAGTATGCGTTGTTGTAATCCCACATGATTGCATGCTTGCCTTCCTTCTGGAGCTTGTCATCAAGAGCGGCAAGTTCTTCAAAGGTCTTTGGAGCTTCTGGAACGATGTCCTTATTACAAATCATGGCGATTGCTTCGATTGATACTGGGTAACCGTAGTACTTGCCGTTTACCTTCATTGCATCCCATGCAACCTTCTGGAAACGATTAAGTTCATCTTCGGTTGGTTCAATTTCAGTTAAAAGACCGGCCTGAACCCATTCACCGAAACGGTCATGAGCCCACATAAAAATATCCGGACCGTTACCTGAAGCAGCATTCTGCTGGAACTTAACTTCAACCTGGTCAGGGTGAGCCACGGTAACCTTAACACCGGTCAATTCTTCAAAACGCTGACCTACTCTTGCGATACCATCATAACCCTTATCGCCGTTCACCCAAATTGTTAACTGACCTTCTTCGATACCGGCAGCTGAAGCAACTGACCCCAGACCTAAAGTAACTAATCCTACGATTGCTGATAAAATATTCTTTTTCATTAGTCTTTTCCTTAAATGATATTCAGCATTTCAAAAATGAAACCTTTACCGGGTATGCAATTATTTTTTGTCATAAAGTGTCGGTTCGAAAATCTTGCACACACATCAAAACCGACAAAAAGAATCATAAACTTTTAAAAATTTATTTAAACTGCCAATAATCGTTTTTTGCGTTCATGTCTCACTATACGAAATTATTATGTTTATTTCGTGTTAAAAATCACAGATCATCTGACTGAATTTTATTCATCTGGATATTTTTAATTTTATTTTGCACGTTAACACATAAATATTATTCCATATTATTTTTTATTCTGTTTTACATTTTGAACAGATAATGTCAAAACAGGCCTGTAATGCGGTTTTCAGCCGTTCTATGAAAATCAACAATGTGAGCTTTGTCGAATTTTTTAAGATGTAAACGTACGTATGTTTTTTTAAAATTAGATGTCAGCAACAGAAACTAATAACGCCTGAAAAAAACGGATTCACATTTATTTTACAAAAACCAAAACCCGAAGGGCCCGGCAGTAACCGTCCCTCCGGAAGGCTTCACGAATCATCAGTCACTGATGATTATGTAAATCCAGATAATGAACGGTATGGTGAAAATACACAGAAAATCCGTAATGATGTTCACGCCGGAGGCTGAACGGTAATCCTGATTTGTGATTAAGGCCATCTGAGATACGATTACTGCTGAAGGTGCGGCCGTAGCCAGCAGAACCGTGGTAAATACCAGTCTGCTGTCATCTGAAAGTAAACCCTCGGGCCAGAGAGCAAAAAGCAGAACCGGAATTACGGGGAAAAGCAGAAGACGCATGGCGGATACCATGAAATTTCTGATGCGGAAAATATCCGTCACCCTGGAGGATCCGAGCATTATGCCGATTGAAAACATTGCCAGAGGACCGATGGTCTTCCCCATTCCGGTAAACGCCGTTTCCAGCGGACCGGTTATGCGGATCTCGGCAAAAAAGCAGATAATTCCGAGAATAATGGCTATCGTGTTGACGTTGCTCATCATCTTCTTCCAGGAAAAACCGGAAGTTCCCTTAATCAGCGCAAAGCAGTGAGTCCAGACAAGAATTGTCTGAACCGCAAGAAAAGTACTTGCGTACATGACGGCCTTGGTTCCCAGCACGCTCATTACAAGAGGCACGGTAAGATTTCCGGAGTTCGTGTAGATTATACTGGCGCGTTCCACATTGGAAAGCTTTAGGAACCGTTCCGCCAGCTTCACGCCGGCAATGAGAATCACATGCACAAGGACTGCCGCAAGAAAAGCCAGAACCAGTCCGCCCGCGACGCTTGAACTGTACTCGGTCTGGTACGACATCAGAATCACGCACGGTGTAATCACATACATGAGCATTCTGGTGAGTCCCTTGGTTTCCTCAGTACCGATAATTCCCGTACGCACGGAAACAAATCCCATGAAAATCATTATGAAGAAGGCAGCAATCTGCGCCGCCAGTAAAAACGGTAAATCGGGATTCATCCACTCCCCCGTATATCCTAAACGGGTACGGCAAAAAAACGCCGATACCCCGAAGTCGGTAAAAAGGGATATGCGTCCGCATATCCCTTCTGCCACAGTTATCACATGATGTCTGGTTTTAAAACCGGACACAGCTGATCAATACCTACGGCGCAAGTCTGCTGATATCCCAGCCGCCTTCGGCATTCTTCTCGTAAATGAATCTGTCATGAAGTCTGCTCGGCCTGCCCTGCCAGAATTCAACACTGTCAAAACGCACCCTGTAACCGCCCCAGAACGTAGGAATAGGAACCTTGCCTTCTTTGAATTTCTGCTTAAGTTCCATGAACTTGCTTTCAAGAGCTGAACGTGCGGAAATTTTGGAACTCTGATGAGAAGTCCAGGCTCCTATCTGAGAATCCCTTGGTCTGCTGGTAAAATACTTCACGACTTCAAGATATGAAAGTCTTTCGGCAACTCCGGTAAAAGCCACCTGTCGTTCAAGCATGTACCATGGGAACAGAATGGAAACCTTCGGATTCTTTTCAATATGCTGAGACTTTCTGGAACCGTAGTTGGTGAAGAAAATCAGGCTGTTCTCATCATAATTCTTAAGAAGTACCATTCTTGAATAAGGCTGTCCCTCAGGATCCACGGTGCATACCACCATGCCGTTAGGATCAGGAATACCTGAATCAATGGCCTGCTTCAGCCAGGTTTCAAACAGATCTATCGGTTTTTCCGTCAGATCCTTGCGTGACAGACCGCTTTTGGCGTAGTTCTCACGCAGCACAGACACGTCAATCATTTATATCTCCGGATAGCCCGTCAGTTTTTTGGGGCCTGATGACGACCGCAGCTGCAGTTCTTTCTTTTTGGGGTACGTACTGAAGCTTGCGGTCAGGTTAAAAATCTATATCGGACTGAAGGAATTTATGAACTCGCAGTCGACGTTAAAATGTTCACCAACCATGCGGCCAAGTTCCCTTATTCCGCAAATCTCGGTAGCATGATGCCCGCAGACAAAGGCGGTTACGTTCCTCTCAACGGCCAGATGATAATGCTGCTCGTGCACCTCACCGACAATCACCGCGTCAATTCCCTCGAGGTTCTCTTCAAGGATAAAGCCGCCACCGCCGGAACACACGGCAATGTTTCTTATGAGTCTGTCGGAAGGTCCCATCACAAGAGGAGCCCTTTCACAGAACGAGCTTAAAATCCCGTTAAGATGTTCCACCGTAACAGGCTCGGCAAAACGTGCCGTAACTGCAATGCTTGAAGGATCTCCAGGTTTCAGATAATTCACGAACTCTGCCCCGACAGCCCTCACGATTAGGGCATTGTTGCCGATTTCAGGATGAAGATCCAGCGGCAGATGATAGGCAGCAAGGGACATGCCGTCAAGCGCACGCACCCTGGCACCGAGAATTCCGGTAAGACGGGGATCCCCGCCTTTCCAGTAAAGACCGTGATGAACAAGTATGAGATCGGCGCCGGCATCGTGTGCCTTATTAATCAGGTCAATGTTTCCCGTAACACCGGTAACAATCCTGTTTATCTCACGTCTGCCTTCAACCTGCAGTCCGTTAAAACTGTAATCACTGATTTCGCGTATGCGAAGATAATCATCAATGAATCCGATTATGTCCTTAAGTTCTGGCAAAACTATCTCCTTTTAACCGCAGATACGGGATTTTCGTTAAACGGTGAGCTACTTTGAAACGGCAAATGAATTTACGCCTGCAGCCCAGTCGACACGATTCTTGATGGCTCTGAAAGGAGCATCGTTTTTCGCAGGTCCGACCAGAACGGTATAGTTGCCGTTATTCGGAATCACCTTATAGCCGAATCCCGGAGCAATATCCTTCATGTACTCTTTCGGAACACCAATTCTTGCAGCCTTGAGTCTGTTTCGCACCTCATTGGCCTTAGCCAGGGTACTGAAGGTACCAACCTGCAGATAACGGCCCTTCGGAGCAGAATCAACCTGTCCTAAAGAAGCCATCCTTTCACGGTTCTTTTCCGCCTCGGCTCTGGCTTTAGCGGCAGCAGCCTCTTCCCTTGCCCTGCGTTCGGCTTCAGCTCTTGCCTTCTCAGCCTCAGCTCTGGCTTTCTCTGCTTCCGCCCTGGCTCTCGCCTCAGCTTCTGCCTTCTGTCTGACAGCCTCAGCCTGAGCCCTGCGTTCAGCTTCCAGACGTGCGTTCTCCTGCTGTGCCTGCTTTTCAGCCTCAATGCGTCTCTTTTCTGCGGCAAGGCGTTCAGCTTCGGCCCTGGCTCTGCTTTCCTGTTCCGCCGCACTGTTTTTTGCAGCTTCAGCCTTTCTTCTGGCATCAGCCTGCATTCTGACTACTTCAGCAGGAGTATTACCGGTAATGGTAGGATTAGCCACAAAGGTGCCATTGCGTCCGTTCGCACCGTCAGCCTCAACACCTACTACAACACCTGATTTAACTGAATTGTCGGTAAACTCCACCGGAGGATTACTGCCTTCATCTTCGAGCAGCTCCCCATAACCGAAATTCTCATCCATTGCATCATACTCGTCGACGGCATTAGCTTCATCACCGGCATTCTGAGCAGTCTGCCCCGACTGACTGCCGGAAGACGCCGCAGATGACGAATGATCCACTATCTCCGTCGGTTTGCGGATATCATCAGCAGTTTCCTGTGGAAAGAATTTTGGCACCGCAAAAGCCAGCAGTGCCAGCAGAATAATTGAGCCTACTAATACTCTGGTAAACTGATTAATCACTTTTAGTACTCTTATGCAATATGTATGTCTGTCTTAGTTACTGCTCTTCTGCGGCAGTATTTTTTATCTTTATATATTAAATCAGAAATGTATTAAAAAATCATTACCGCAAAAATAAAAAAACGTTTTTACGGCATAATTATTCGCACGCGACTCTTCTTAAAATTCCTGATTAGGCATTAAGCTTTCTTAAAAGTTCCTCAGCCGTCACGAAGGAACCGCATACCACAAGCTCTGCACCTTCAGGAAGAAGGCTTACGGCCCTGACGTAGGCTTCATATGCCGTGTCAAAGGTCTCAACCTTCTCAGGAGCCATTCCGGTTCTTAAAAGATTGTCCTTTACGTGTTCGGCGGTTGAACCTCTTTCCCCCGGAAGTGAGCATACGAATATTCTGTCAAATATGCCTTTAAGCTCGCAGAGCGAACTGTATATATCCTTATCCTTAAGCATGCCGATAACAGCATATCTTACCCCGTCACCACGCTGTCGCAGCATTGAGGCAAGATAGCGCATGGCAGGAGGATTATGTGCCACGTCAAGAATAACGACAGGATTCTCGGAAATAATCTCCACCCTACCGTGAAGTCTGGTTGTTCTGATACCCTCAAGAAGCCTGTCATAATCAGGCGTCTCGCCAAGCTGTTGCAGAATTAAAAGAGCGGCGGTAAGAGAAAGAGGCGCATTGATAAGAGGAAGTGCAGGAACATGAACGCCGTTCACCGCAAAAGGAGCCCTGAGATTAAAATGGGTGGCATCCGTATATTCCACGCCAATTTCCTTTTCAAGAGACCAAATCGCAGAATCTGAAAGACCTCTCTTGGCAGCCTCGGAGACAATTGTTCCGAAAGCCTCGTCGCTTAAGTAACCAAGAAGAACCTTCCCGGTTGAAGGCTTGATGATCCCGGCCTTTTCAAAGGCTATTTCAGCCTCGGTGTTCCCCAGAAGCGCGCAGTGATCCCTGCCTATACTTGGAATTACGGCAATATCGCAGTCAAGAATGTTTACGGCATCAAGACGGCCGCCCAGACCAACCTCAAGCACCAGTACGCGACATCCGTTTTTTCTGAAAAGCCAGAAAGCGGCTAGAGTCGTATATTCAAAGAAGGTAAGATGAATTCCGGTCTCCGTAACCGCATCATAAACTGCGGAAAAGGCCTCACACAGTGATTTTTCGTCAGCATTCACACCATTTACGGAGATTCTTTCGTTGAAATTAAGGATATGCGGAGAGGTGTAGAGACCGCAGCTTATACCGGATGCAGTCAGAGCCGAAGCCAGCATTGACGCAGTGGATCCCTTGCCGTTTGTTCCCGCTACCGTAACGATCCTGCTGTCCGGGAAGCTGTCAACTCCCATGAAGGCCGCAACCTTTCTGATTCTGTCGAGCCCCAGTTCAATGATATTGGGATTAATCCCGTTGAGATAATTCTCCCAGGAAGCCAGATCGCCAGGTCTGGAATTAAGATCCGTACTGCTCATGTTTATAATCTCCGAAAGGTCCGTCACTCAGTCTGCTTATAGACGCAAAGCACATGACGGACTCATGAATATCCATGTATTATGCGGAAACAATATACAGCGAGACGCTACTTATTACAACCAGAAAACACAGGCCCGGATTAACACCGGTGCATATCATTCCTGTTTTTCGCGAGGCATTCGCAGCGTGCCTCAGTCCGCGAAGCCAAAAATAAACGGACACTGCACAATGAGCGGTGTCCGTAATATAAAAAAGAGTAAGTATTTAGAAAAGACTGTTACTTTTTGTTGTCTTCAGCCTTTTCTTCCCTGCTGTTAACCTTCATCAGGATTGAAATGATGTTGGCCAGACGGTCACGCATTTCACGTCTGTCGATAATCATGTCAATCGCACCCTTCTTAAGAAGGAATTCAGATCTCTGGAAGCCTTCAGGAAGCTTTTCACGAACGGTCTGTTCGATAACACGCGGACCGGCAAAGCCGATTAATGCCTTTGGTTCGGCAACGTTAATGTCACCGAGCATAGCCAGTGACGCACTTACACCGCCCATTGTAGGATTGGTGAGCACGCTGATGAACGGAATACCTGCTTCAGAAAGTTTCTGAAGAGCTGCAGAAGTCTTTGCCATCTGCATTAATGAGAACAGGGATTCCTGCATACGCGCACCGCCTGAGGTGGCAAAACAGATAAGGGCACGGTTTTCATTAAGACATTCTTCAACAGCCTTTACAAAGCGGGCTCCGACAACGGATCCCATTGAACCGCCCATAAAAGAGAATTCAAAAGCTGCACACACAACCGGAAGACCTTTAAGATTTCCCTTGATTACAACAAGGGCATCCTTTTCGTTGGTGGTCTTCTGAGCGGCACTGATACGATCCTTATAGCGCTTGGTATCCTTGAATTTAAGAATGTCTTTAGGTTCGAGATTTTCACCTATTTCGATAAGTTCTCCGTTATCAAGGAATCTTAAGATTCTTTCCCTGGCAGCTATTCTCTGGTGGTGTCCGCACTTCGGACAGACATTCAGATTTCTTTCAAGTTCAGCACGGTAAACCATCTGATCGCAAGATTCACATTTAGTCCAGATACCTTCAGGAATATTATGGCGTACAGCCTTTTCCTTACTAGGACTTATAATTTTTTCAAGCCAGCTCATTAAACAACCTTGTCAAATTCGTAAACAAATCTTAAAAATTTCACCTATTATAATTCAATAAAACCACAGATGCACTCAATTTGTGATTTATGACCGGGGACCGAGTTTTAAATTAAGACTGACGTCATTATTTTTAGTTCTAATGATCAATTATTAACCACCAAAAAACGTGCTCCGTATCAACATTGCCTTTTCAGGTAACTGTTATGAAACGACCTTTGTCAAGCAGAAATTTAGGTAAGACATTTTCCTCAGTGTAAGCACGGCATTGGCCACTCTGTTATACGTGGATTGGATA
>CACWVT010000062.1 GCA_902764345.1 uncultured Ruminobacter sp. | reverse complement strand
CAATAAAAAATGCTGATAAATCAAAGAAATATCAGCTAAAAAATCAAATATATTAAAAAAAAATCTAGATTGAGTAATGGTTATCTAATTTTTAGGATACAACTGAAAATACGAAAGACCGGATGCCTTAAAAGGCATCCGGTCTTCATACACAAAAACGATCTTTTTGCCGACAGGAACTAATCCGACTGTTTTTCCTTATCGGTTTTATCTTCGGATTTTTCTTCCGTTCTCACATCTCCGGGATTGATCCCCATCTTACGCAGCTCAGCCTCACGCAGTTCCTTCCTCATAATCTTTCCGACATTGGTCTTAGGCAGGGAGTCACGGAATTCAATGTGCTTTGGAACCTTATAGGCTGTAAGATGCTTACGGCACATGGTTTTAACCATTTCTTCCGTTAACGCCTTATTCTTTCTGACAATGAATACCTTTACCGATTCTCCGCTGTGTTTGCTCGGAACCCCGATGGCCGCAACCTCAAGGACGTTAGGATGAAGCATTATCACGTCTTCAATTTCGGAAGGATACACATTGAATCCTGAAACAAGAATAAGATCCTTCTTTCGATCAACAAGACGAATGTACCCGTTCTTGTTTGCCCAGCAGGCCATGTCGCCGGTCTTCAGATACTCCCCGAAAAACACCTTCTGCGTGGCAATTTCCCTTCCGTAGTATCCGCGCATTACCTGAGGCCCTTTGACAAGAAGCTCACCGGGAACGTCGACATCGGTAATAATGCGGTTATCCTTATCAAGAATAATCACATCGGTAGACGGTACCGGAATACCTATGGTTCCCGTATATTCCTCCACATTGTACGGACACACCGCAACAAGAGGAGAACATTCGGTCAGACCGTACCCCTCAAGAATATGAAGTCCGGTATGAGTAAACCACTTTATTTCAACCCCCTTCTGCACGGAGGTTCCTCCGCCTATCGTCAGCTTAAGCTTTGAAAGATGCATGTTACAGAAGCCTTCATTGTTTATCAGGGCATTAAAAAGAGTATTTACCCCGGTAATAACCGTCGGCTCGTAGTTACCGAGTTCCTTAACAAAGGCCTTGATGTTTCTGGCATCCGGAATGAGCAGCGAAGCAGCCCCGATTCTTATGCAGAACAGACAGTTTATGGTCAGGGCAAACACGTGGTACAGAGGAATCGCCGTCACGATAAGCTCCTCACCCTCCGTCAGTCTGCTGTGATACATGCCCCATGCCTGCTCAACGTTTGCCAGAAGGTTGCCGTGGGTAAGCATGGCTCCCTTGGCAGTACCGGTGGTTCCGCCGGTATACTGAAGAAACGCCAGATCATCCCTGGCAATGAACGGACGCGTGTACGGATATCCTTCACCCGCAAGCATGGCCTGCTTGTAGGTTATCGCATTCGGTATGCTGTATCTTGGCACGATTCGCTTCAGATACTTGGCAAACATGTTTATGAGATACCCGCGCAGCATGCCGCACTCATCTCCGAGCGATGTAATAATCACGTGCTCTATCGCCGGGGTTTCCGGCAGAGATTTCTGCAGGGTGCTGGCAAAATTTGAAATAACCACGATTATCCTGGCACCTGAATCGTTAAGCTGATGCACCAGCTCTCGAGGTGTGTACATCGGATTGACGTTTACTATTACGGCACCGGCAAGAAGAGCCCCGAAAAGAGCCACGGGATACTGAATAATGTTTGGAAGCATCAGGGCAATGTGATCACCGGGCTTTACGTTCAGCTCGCACTGGAGATAGGCGGCAAAGCATCTTGCCTTATGATCCAGTTCGGCATAGGTCAGCGTGGTTCCCAGCCCGTGAAGTGCGGGCTTTGTTCCGAATTTCTCACAGGAAAATTCAAACATGTCCACCAGAGAATTAAAGAGTCCCGTATCGACGGTTGAAGGAACACCTTCAGGATAGGACTTTAGCCATGGCATGTTATTCTGATTATCCATAAATCCCCCAAAGCTCATGCCTTATCATTATATTACCAAAATGCACATGCGTATTTTTATTATGCCGTGCCGATATCCAAAATTAATACAAAAACCACATTTTAGGAAGGAACTCGTCTGATTGGGATACTTAAGAATTTGAAAAACAGGCCGTTATCCTCTGTTTTCAACGGATAACGGCCTGATAAATGAATGGATTGGCTGAATCAAAAATACGGACGTGAGGAACACGGCCGAAGCTTGACTGCACACTAGCGACAGATATCGGCCACGTTACTGTTAAGCTTAACCCAGGTCTCACTGTTGGCCGAACGTTTGTAGTGATAGTTACCGACTCCGAGCCATAAATCACCGTCAGCCTTCTCAATCTCCCTTCTGATGAGATATCCCATTACCCAGATATTACGGCAGGGACTGTTTTTCATGTCGGACTTATCCAGGTCAAACTTCTTGATTTCCCCGAGACGCACGTCATTTATCTGAGCAGGTCCGCAGTCTTCCGTACCGTTGTTATTCGTCATGCACTTACCTGACACATCACCTCTTTCGACGTAAAGAATGGAATACAGTAATTCCTCGGGCAGCTCGAACTGAGATGCGGTCCACTTTACGCAGTGACTGTACGGCTTATACCTCTGCATGATTTTCACGTCGTAGGCAAAATCACGCCAGTGTCCCTCGCACTTTTTACCTGAAGCCTCGGCATCTTCGGCAGTGAATACACCTGCCAGAATCAGCACCGGAATCAGCGCTGACATCATTCCGGCTGTCAGACGTCCCGCTCTGACAAAAAAGTTCTCTTTTACAGTCATTTACTATTCAACCGCCTCATAAAGTCTGTCCGCCACTTCATGCAGTTCATCCTCTGAAACCGTAACGGCGTAAAGTATTTTCTGATTTATCGGATATGCGGCAATGCCTGCGTCAGGATTGATGTTTTCACCGTCACCTGCCTTGCCGTCAGCATTCTGTCCGCCGGCAATGCCTGCGGTATTCTTCACCGCAGCGTTTTCGTTATTTCCGTCAAGACCTGCCTGCTCATCATTCTCCACGGTTACCGCGGCTACGGCGGAACTCTCCACATCCCTTCTGGTGGTTCTTGATTTTGCCGACTTCGTTATGTTTGTCACCCCATGGAATTCATCTGAACTGTTAAGCGGAGACTTATGGGAAAGCAGCACCTCCCACTCATACATGTCAGATCTGCTTTCCGCCCCCATGCTCACCACAAAGGACAGAGGTGAATTTTCCCTGCCCTGCAGATAAACCTTTACATTGGCCATATTGATCCTGACTGATGAAGGTATAACCCTTATGCTGTCATGGGACTTATTAAGCTGAACCCTGAATCCGTTGTTTGAACATTCCGCCTTGGAAATCGGCCACGGCACACCGGCACCGTCCCTGATTCTGAAAACCAGAACGGAATTATCGTAGATCCTGAACATTTTTCCGGCATCATAAACGAAACGATCCTTGATTACCTTTGAGCAGCAGCGCTTTCCTCCGGCAGGTACCGAAACCTGAGATGAAGATACCTGCTTCGGTTCTTCATAAACCGCTCCGGCATCGGAGGATCGGGTAACTCCTGACGAAGAGCCGTACACGGCATTGTAGTCGGTGTACTCATCTGTGGTTCCGTCCTTGCGGTAAATCTTCATTTTCGGAGGATTTCTTGATTCTTCGGCTCTGATGGCCTGCTCCAGTATCTGCTGTTTCGTACGGTACCCGGTAAGATTCTCACCAAGCTCAGGAGGAGGCTCAGGCGCCTCAAAGCCTGCAACCGCAACGGGACATGACAGCATAAAAAGAATGCCGGCAGCGACGCCCGCAACGGACCTGCGGCGGGATGCAATCTTATCAAATGATGCGGAACTCATACCTTTATCCATACCTGACCGGTAATACGAGGCACTGCGAAAATATGCATCCGTTCATTCCTGTCGGGAAATACCATACCGCAGGATTCTCAGTAACGGATCCGCCAGCCTCCGTATTTACGGTTTATATTTTTATATTCTCTATGTTCCGGACATTGTGTCTGGAACGCATGTAACTCAATTCAAAAATCAGAGGGTATCCGGATCTGCTCTCCAGAACTATCCTTATCTTTGCACTGGTGTTTCTGCCCGTAGGCGTGATAATAACCGATGATCTGTCGCTTGATGCCGAAAAACCGCTGTTGGAAACGCTGACGCTTGAAACCGCAAGAGGCTTCCCCGTCTGTCTGTCGGTAAAACTCAGAACCGTCTCTCCTCCGGTGTAGACCGGAACATTCTTGTTTGGTACAAACACATAGTCCGTAACAATTTCCTTCAGAGCCCGGTTATTCCCGCTTCCCGAAGATTCGTTCTTTCGGTTCCCGGTAACGCCGGCATTCCTGTCATAAACGGAAGACGGAGCACCTTTTTTCTGATTATCCGTCCTGTAGCTTGTGAGATGCTCCCCAAGCTCCGGAGGCGGAAGCGGCGCCTCGTAACCGTTTGCGGCATCAGCTTCCGGACATGACCAGACAGCAAAGGAAACAGCCGCAGAGAGCAGCAGAACCGTTTTAATATTCATTAACCTTTCCCGTAACGGAAGACCACAGACACAAAATCAGACAAAACGAAATCCGTAACACCAGTACGGAGTGAACCATAATATATACACTTTTTTATGACTTATCACAAAACAGGATAAAAAAGTTAGATCCAGATATACTAATTTGCAGTATTTAGGGAATTTTAAACAATTATTTCAGTCTCATGTCATGAACTTCAGTTCCTGAATATGACACGGAAATTCAGTAAGACGCACCTGAATTTTCCGGTTATTTTTCAAACAACATGTTTTACCGGTGACGCTACCCGATGCTAATTTTCCAAATAAAGGCACATTATTGTTAATCGTATGTGAAAATTTAACATAATGTGTTTATAATTCGCTACCGGGTACGGGTTTATCCTCACCGGAAATTATTTATAATTTACTGTACCCGGTAAATATGAAAAGATAACCAGGCTTTTCCGAAGGCAGATTCATGCTGAACAGCAAAGCCCGGCATAATGGAACGGTGATTAATAAACACGTATCTTAGGGGAAAACGACATTCCCGAATCACTGACACGGATATTCCGGAAACTGAAGTCAGTACTTACTGACGCCATCCGGACATGAATTATTAAAACAGAGGTTTTTACAGTGCTGATTGACATCTACTGTTTAAAAGGGGATCCGCATAAAATGGAGCAGGCGGAAATTGTGGGCACCCTGATAAGAAAACAGGTTTTCAAATTTGATGACATACTGGAATTGATTACGAACATCTATCAGGATGTTAACACTCCTTTTCCTTACATTGGCAATGTTGAAGCAAACAGCAAGGGCCTTATAATTCCGTCCGTGGGCAATTTCTTCTTCTGGGTTATTCTGTCAAAAACCTCCGACGTTATCGTTCTTGATGACTTTGGGGCATCTTTAACCATATCTGGCAGTTTGCCGACAAGTGGCAGATGTCTCATCACAAGACCTCCATTGAAAGACTTGTTTCATATTACGTCTATTACGTGGTTAACCACTTCAATGCCAAGGATTACCGGTCATGGCTTATGGCTGACGGCTACTTCGTACAGGCTCCTTTCGACGAAAACCTGAACAAGTATCACTATACCGGAATTGACATGAGCATTCTGAACAACACTGCCCTGCTTTCAGGAAAACTGGAAACGGCAATATTCAACAGCGATCCGGCAAACCGCATTAATCCGCTCACACAGCGTAAGATACGAGCCTTTGTAAAGGACTATCTGAAAATCAAGAAAATAAATCCCGCAACCGAAGTCAGTGAAGACGGCTCAGGACGTAAGAGCGGGAACGTAATATCCCTCAGCAGATTTGAAAGTCTCAAAAATGATGTTATTCAGGGCTTTTCAAACAAATAACTTCTTATAGAATCTGCCCCGGTTTTCTTAACGGACTTCTGAAACTTTTAAAAAAGGAAATTCTAACCTCGCGGGCAGATCAGAACGATCACTTCGACATTCCATAATCGCACAGATTATAAATCCATCCCATGTAACTCTAATCAAGCTCTCATGACCTGCTCCGGCCCGTGAATCAGCGGATCACCGGTTCTGAGTCCGTTCGCAAAGATGAAAAAACACGCAGGCCGGTGCACCACAATCATAATGGAATGCACCGGCCTTCAGACTGCATCAGTTTGGGACAGGAGCAGCATGTTAACTGCAAAGAATTGGAGAATTATCTCTTTAGGCGTGATCTTACCGCACGGCAGGCCTTGTCTGTAACAACAACCTCTTTGATAACCTTATCCGTTTTATCTTCAAGATAAACGTAACGCAGTTCATTGATTCGCGGCAGAATCCACTTGCCATACGTATCAATGGAACATGTTCTGTCTATGCGTCCGGCAACAAAGTCAGCCTGTTTTACCCTGTTGACATGTTTGGAAGGAACTGAAAAAAGAACCATAAGCGAAGCATCATCCGTTGCACTCATTACCGGATGTCCTTCGGGTGCATCAAACTTCTCTCCTATGCGCTTAAGTGCGAACGGAGCAAAACGCTTCCTGAGATATTCTGCACTGAGCGGACCTTCTGGTTCGGCCTCATAGGCATAAATAAACTCGTCATCCTGTCTGAGACTCTCATGGGAGAGAACGGACTTCTCAACCAGAAGAGGTTCCTTTCCGGTACACTTCAGATAGTCCAGAGAAACCTCGGAATAATCCCTGTCATCATGATAGAAAACCAGAACAATCCTGTCCAGACGATGCAGGATCCCTTCATTGAGCGCTATGCGGCAGAACAGATTCAGGGTCTTGTTGTCTTCCGGAGTTCCGTCAAAATCCATTGGGCCGAGAGCATCAGCTGTTCCGATGTCATAAACCAGAACCGGCCCCTTCTTATCAAGTCTTACGGTTCTCAGGGTGATGTACGGACTTAATTCCTGAGGAAGCTCATAGGTGTTGTAGAAATAAGGCAGATACATCTCGGAAAGGTAATCCCTGGTATAAAGATTAGGATTCTCGAAATCCTCCTGCTGTCTTCTTCTAAGGATGTCATAGATGGTACGGCTGTCCGCAGAATTGGCGGAGGATACGGATGAATCACCTGCAGCACCTTCAGATGGCTGCGCCTTATCGTTCACGTCCGGCTGTTCCTTAGCCTTTACGGACGTCTCATCGGCACTTTCGGAAATCCCGTCTGAGACTGAGGCGTCCGCAGACTTTTCCGGCAATGCAGGCTGCTTTTCCTCAACGACAGCTTTCTTATTATCTGAGCCCTCACGTTCTGTTTTCTTCTGTTCAGTCTCATTTACGGAAGCCGTATTATCCGCAGCTTCTGCCGTCTTCACTTCCTGAGTACGTGATTCGTCAGATTTCTTTTCCGTAACGGATGACGGCGTACCGGCATCCTCCGCCGGTCTGTCGCTTTCAGACGGAACATTCTCCGGTTCAGCCTTTACCGAACCGTCGGAAACTTTGGTTTCTGCGACATCATCCGTCTTTACCACGGATTGATCCGCATCTGACCTGACATCGGCCGACTGAGAGCTTTTTTCAGATGTTACGTCAGCTTCATCAGCATTGCGTTTAACGGAAGAAGTCTCATCAGTGCTCCCGACATCTGCCTTTGCTGAAGCCGTGTTGTCTCCCGCAGGCTGCTCCTGTCTGCTTTTCTGTGCGGAGACCGCTTCAGCCGGAGGAAGGGTGCCCTCACCGGCGGCAGCGGCATTTCTGGTTTTCTGTGAGTTTGAAAGTAATGAATCTCCGGATTCATCGTAGTATGAAGAATCCACCGTAACCATATCGGTCAGTTCGGCATCAAGTGACGGAGCCTCAGCCAGCTGCTCTTCAACGGCGGCGGCCACGCCGCAGCTTAAGGATACACCAAGTATAAAACCGGTTTTCATTACTCTTTTAAACATTAATCAGTCCTTGTGAGTCTGACACATCAGCGGTGTTACGGAATATTTTTTATAAAGCTCTCCGTAAACTGTATATGCCTCAATACTCAGGCTTTTAATTCTGTGAAGGTTATGTTTCCCGTTTACAACGCTTCGACAGTACCTTGTTTTGGCATTATTATAATATTCAGCCTCCATTCTCTTTTTAACGGAAGAAGGCATAAACTGATAAACTTCAGCCAGTGTCATGTGTGCCGTTACGTCCCCTTCTTCGGAAAACGTCACTTCATCCACGGTTCCGAGCTTCAGATCGTACGGCAGATTCTTTTCAATAGTCTTTCCGTACATGGCCTCAAGTTCCTTTCCGGTCATGTAGCCGTTACCGGAAGGAATTCCCGGCAGATCTTCCTTCTTGGGCCTGATTACGGTTATTCCCGTTTCAGGATCCCTAAAGGAAGCATTACCGCCGGCCTGAACCGCGGCCGGGAAAAAAAGCACCGCCATAAACGGAATCATGGCTTTTATTCCGGAAAGACAGGCACATCTTTTTTTCATTGAAAACATAACTCCATCATGTATTCGCATGACCGAAAACATCCGTTAAGGTCATGCGGAACGGCTTTGAAAAATTTTAAACAAAACTTTTTTCTTTAGCAATAAACATTACCAAAAAATGCATAAAGTTACCTACCACAGCGGGTTTCATGCGATTTTTGCATCGAAGAAAAACGGCAGACCTGTTTAGTAGATGTTCTCCATTTAAGACACCTTACGCTGCTGATTGTTCCGCATCAGTCATACATTATGCCTGAACAGCTGTCACCGTCTATTTCAAGTTCCGCAAAATCCCTGCCGTCAACGGTATAAATCAGCCTGTAGGAATCAACAATCGTCAGAATCCTTTCTCTGATGAACCTGCTTCTGCACATATGCATGTAAACGTCATCGGGATTCTGTGACTCAGCAAATTCCGGAGTCAGATCAAAATGCATGTTGAGGGTACTGCCGGGACCTGCTGTCACGTCCTTCAGCACCACTCCGTCACCTGCTCTGAACGGAAAACTTATTCCCCTTTCGGCGAGCAGTTCAGGAATAACCTTACGTCTTAAGTGATACTCGGTAAAGTGGCCGTTACTCTGGTAAAGGGCCGGCTCGGTGAATCTGCTGAACCACATGTCCTCGATATACGGGAAAATACACTTATATGTAAGCCACAGCAGAGCTGAGGCAATGATGCATGAGGTGAGAAGGAAGAATTTTCTTTCAGCGGGATCCGGACTGATTTTTTTCCTGCCGGAAGTTTTTCCGGCCCCGGACCTTTCACCGGAAGAACCGGCAGAAGAAGCTGACTCACCATCATCCTTCCTGCCCTCATCCTCCTCATTTCCGGTAAAAGCCCCTACGGTTCCGGAATTTTTTCGTGAACGTTTTCTGCCCCCGGCACCGGTGTTTTCATTATGACCGTCGGGAGACTCGGCTTTGGCATTGTCCTTTCCTGAAGGCTCACCTCCGCCGTTCTGCTTTCCGGAAACCTTTTCCGGTTCCTTTGATGACCGTGTTCCGGAATCAGGAGCAATTCCGATTTCTCCGGCACTTACTCTGGTAACTCCGGAAATTGTCTCCAAATCCGCATCAGGGAAAGACACGGCAGATGTCATCTCAGAAGCATCATCTGAACCTGCAGGATCTGAAATGCCGGACAAGGCATCCACCGAGGATGTCTTACTGAATTCCTGTGCCCGGGGATTATCCCCTGACACAAAATCCTTTCTGCCGGTATTTTTCTTTTTTCGGGACATTTAGAGTTCTCGGAATTCTGTCGGATGTACTTATGAAACCAAAAAGCTAAGGAGTGAATACACCGCTGTCGTCATTACCGTCATCGGCACTGCGGACGGAGCTTTCAGGTTCTTTCTGCGTTCCTTCTGCCCCATGGTTTTCTCCGGATTCCCCATCCTTGTTTTTAGGAGAACGCATGCCAGGAACAAAAGAATCATCAAACGGGCCGTGACCTTCTATGCCGTTAACCTTGATATGTTCAACGCTGCCGTTGTCTCCGTTGTTTTTCATGTTCTCCTTTACCGTCACGATAAGGTTACTGCGGAAATCACTGAGAGCAAGATACACGTAGACAAGAGGAAGAAGGATGGTCAGGGAATTAGTCAGGGCATGGTGCACCTGAGGATTATCCATAAAAAACACACTGATGACCAGCATGGCAAGAGGCAGCGTGTTGGCATAGGTATTGAGCCTCAGCAGAGCGTCTCTTGGCAGACTGATTTTTACGATAATCTCCACGAAGAGACTCAGAAGTGATGTTATGCCTATCATGATGCACTGTCTGAGCAGAACCGCAAAGTAGAGCACCATAACCACGATACCGGAATACACGACCATCATTTTTGAGACAAAGGTTTCTATAAGCCCGGTAACGGTAACCGTTGTCTCATCCGAAGAAGTCAGCAGGCGGTAATTTAAGCACATCGCATTCTCGAAACCGTTAAGGCCGAAACAGAAGCTGTTGGAATAAACGGTAACGACCGGCAGAAGCTGATTGGACGCCATTTCATCCACTTCAAATACAGGCGGTTCCTCGTCCTGAAAATACATTCTTTCCGGATATACCGCCAGAAGATTCTTTCCATTTTCGTAGTGATACAGAACATAAGGACTGCCGGAATCATCCTTCTGCCAGAAATCAGACTTTCCGTCTTTGGGAATTGATATCCTTCCGTCACTGTAATCAAAGGCCGGAACCTTCTCAGCCATTGGCAGAAGATCATTCTGAAAAAAGCCGTGGAAATGAATGGCGATGCCGATTGTTATCAGCACGGCGGCAAGACCGGAACTTCTTAAAAGATGTCCCTGACCGAATCCCCTGAAGTAACAGATTACGGGAATGTAGAATTTTCTGGAAAAAATCGCCAGTATCGGAAATATAAAAAGTTTCTTTAAAAATTTCTGCATTATATTATTCCGCGGATATAAAAAAGCCGCAGGCGGGATCATCTGCTCCGGCGGCACGGAAACATGGGCTGACGCAGTGCGTCAGCCCGGGGTAAATCTATTTCATTCTATCATAAGTTTACGTTTTTCAACAGATTGAGGGGGCCGGAACCGGACGCCTGCGTCATGATTTACGCTTGTGCACATTCTTTCTGCCGGCAGCTGTCTTTTTGCCACTTCCTGATTTTTTTACCTTCTTCTCCTTTTCGGGTACGGAACCTCCGGCAATGTAGTCATCATCATTCGTACCGCCGGATACCTCGTTTACGTTACCGGGAATGAACGGAGAAGAAGAAACGGTAACCTTATCCTTCTGTTCCGCATCAGCGTCTTTTTCCTTATCATCTTCCGCACGGACGTTTTCCCGTTCCGCACCGGTCTCCGCTGCGTTTTCGGTCTTTCCGCCGGAGACCTTTTCCAAAGCGGCAGACGTATTCTCCTTCACGCCTTCATCTGAGGCAGCAGGTTCATCTTCCTTTTCACTCATGTTCCCCTTATCTGCCGGAGGCTCCCTGCTGCTGAGATCATCATAGGCAAAACAGGCCTCGGTATTTCCCAGATCACATCCGGCTCCGTAAAATCTCTTTGACGTTTCGGTATCCTGGGGAACCCCGTTCCCCCTTTCATACATGACACCTATGTTGTAACAGGCATCTCCGTCCTTCAGAGAGCAGCCGAGAGTCAGATATTTTATTGCAAGAGCCTCGTCAACTTCGACATTCTTGCCGTTAAGATAGATAATTCCGGCTCCGGTGCATCCCTGAGCATATCCCATTTCACAGGATTTCATCACGTACTCCCGTGATATGTCATAATCCTGAGGCACACCCCGTCCGCTGTAATATGCAACCCCCAGATAAAAACATGAGGCTCCGTCATTCATGCGGCAGGCCACGTCATAGTATTTATCGGCAAGAACCACGTCAAGCTCCCTGCCAATCCCCCTGTCAAATATTTCACCGACGGCTCGACAGCCTTCGGCGAAATCAAGAGAACAGGACTGCTGTGCGTATCTGTAAGCCTCTTCCGTCCTGTTTTCATTAGTTTCGTCTGATGACTTCATGTAAATGGAGGCAAGCCTGAAACACCCCTCACCATTATCCCTGTCACACGCCATGAGATAATACTTCTCTGCCGACAAACCGTCAGGAGACACGTCGATACCGTCCTGATAGATATGACCGAGTCTTACGCAGCCGTCAGCGTTACCGTAATTGCATGCAAGCCAGAAGAAACGTCTGGCCTCCTTTCTGTTAACGGCAAGACGCTCACCGGAATAGTAAAGGGTTCCCATATCATTGCATCCGTCACCGTCTTTGAGTTCACATGATTTCTGCAGATACAGCGATGACAGCTCCATGTTATGCATCATATTGACGTTATCCCCGGCGTAATATGATTCATTCCCCATAATTTCACCGAGAATGTGACATGAATGGCCGTGCTTCAGCCGACAAGCCCTGCTGTAGAGAACGACTGCCTCACGGAATTTCTGATTTTCCATCCCGTGAAAGAAGAGCTCCGCAAGATTAAAACAGCCGTTAGCGAAGTCCAGGTCACAGCTTTTTCTGAAAAACTCTCCTGCCTCTGTCGGACTTTCACCGTTTTTTACCATAATCTCGCCAACCCGGTTACAGCCGCTGCCGTGCTTTAACGTACAGCTTTTATGGTAAAGAACGAAAGCCTTGTCACTCATTCTCCGTTCCTCAAGCATGCCGGCAAGAAAGAAGCATGATGAGGCATTATCACCGTGACAGCCGTGGGCAAAAATATCCATGGCGGTGGCGTCATCCGGCGGCATTACAAAACCTTCCCGTAAAACCAGTCCCAGATCGTTGCATGCATCCTGATTGTTCATGCGGCAGGCCTGATGAATCATCCTGAGAGATTTCTGGTGGTCACCAAACTGCTCTCTGTAGATTAATCCCAGCCTTCTGCAGGAATCGCTGAAACCTTTCTTACATCCTGCCTGAAACATTTCCACGGCCTTGTAATAATTGGCGGGAACGACTCCTTCCGTCCAGATTTCTCCGGCCCGGTTACAGGACGGGGAATCTCCGAGAGCACAGCCCTTTCCGAAATAATCGGCAGCCTCCGCATGATATCCCAGACGCTCCTTCTGACTTCCGGCACTGAAACATGACGAACCGTCACCGAAAAGACAGAGACCGCCATCGCAGCCGGACAGAACCAGTGACACCACAGATAATGCCATCATGCGAAACATGTTATGCAGTGCAGTCTTTAATTCCGTCATGATCATGTCTCTTCGGTTTGTCCTTTTTGCGGACGGGATGTTCCGGATCCGATTCCGGGACGGATAACGTGGATCCGCCCACCGGAAACTGTCAGAAGCAGGACTTCAGAAAATAAGATCCTTATTTCATGTTAACACAAATGTGAAGTGCCAACGCCCCGTAGGGGAATCGTCCGCTTAAAAATTTGAAATACATGTTCAATTTTTCACCAAAAAGGTTCACCTGACCATGATTTTCCGGCAGATGAACAGATTAGAGGAGCATACGTAATACGGAAGACCTGCCGCATGAATTAATTGTTTAATCAGCACCGGAGAAGCGTAAGCCATCCGCAAAGGTATTACGTTTTCTCCGCTAATGAAAAACAGATACCGGTGTCCGAAAATGAAAAAGACACCGCCACAGCAAGTGGCGGTGTCTTTCCTATCTGTTGATTCCGGAACGGTTAAGCAGTGATTTCCGCTGCCTTATGACCGGTCTTCGCATACGCCAGCGCATCATCAAGATTCTTTTCAAAATCAACTTCAGGATGCTTCTGGGCAAACTTAGACTTAACCATGGCCTTCATCGGCTGGAACTGAACGGAAGTAATAATGAGCTTAACTCCCTTCTTCTGCATTTCGTTACAGAACTGTTCCAGGCAGTGTGATCCGCCGGCGTCCAGCATGTTTACGCCGCTGAAATCAAGGATAAGTCCCTTTTCACTGAGAAGTTCATGTCTTAAATTACGGAACACCTTTTCAGCTGAAGCAAAGAACAGCGGACCGGCAATGCCGTATGCACCGAAATCCTTATTAAGCTGTTCGGAAACATTCTTATGAACAGTAAGGTCATGAACCCTGGTCATTCTTGCCATGTCTCTCATGAAGATAATTGAAGCCATGATTATACCGAAGCTGATGGCAACAACCATATCAAATACGACAGTACAGAAGATACAGCAGATCATGATGAGAACGTCAGTTCTCGGTGCGGTTTTGGCAAGGTTAACCACCTTACGCCATTCACTCATGTTGTAGGCAACAAGAAGAAGCAGTGCACTCATGGCTGCAAGAGGCAGTACTGAGAGAGCTGGAGCCAGAGCCAGAATTGCGACAAGAACGGTAACGGCATGTCCCACGGCGGCAATCGGGGAGGTTCCGCCTGCCTTAACGTTGGCAGCACTTCTTGCTATTGCCGCAGTTGAAGTGATACCGCCAAGGAACGGAGCAATAATGTTACCAAGCCCCTGACCGAAGAGTTCTCCGTTGGAATGATGTCTGGTATTGGTCATTCCGTCAAGAACAACGGCACAGAGAAGTGATTCGATGGCACCGAGTACGGCCATTGAGAATGCAGCTACGATAAGAGCCTGAATGGTTGCAAAATCCCAGGTAAGAGATCCGCCGTTAGGTCCAGGAAGATTCCATGGAAGCAGGAAATGAGGCATAAACGGAGGAATGCCGTTACCTACAGTTCCGTCAGGATTGGTGTAGTGGAATCTTGAACCGATGGTAGCAATGGTCTGATCACAGTATGTGGTAAGAACCCAGGCAACTGCGGTACCCACAAGAACAGCAGGAAGATGAGCAGGGAACTTAATCTTAAGCTTTGACCACAGCACAAGAACAGCCAGTGTTGAAGTACCTACAACTAAATCCCCCCACTTGAGGGTATCGAACTTGGTAGCAAGCACCATAACCTTGTCGACAAAGCTTTCAGGCATTGATGCTATGTCCAGACCAAAGAAATCCTTAACCTGAAGCACCGCAATTACTATACCGATACCCATGGTAAAACCGAGTGTTACCTCAATCGGTATAAACTGAATAAGTCTGCCGAGACGTCCCGCAGCCATTATCAGCAGGAAAAAACCGCAGAGAACACTTGCCACGCAGAGCCCCGCAGGACCGTAAGCCTGAGCAACGGGATACAGAATTACCACGAAGGCAGCGGTAGGACCGGAAATACTGAATCTGGAACCGCCGGTGAGGGCTATTACGATACCTGCCACCAGAGAGGTATAAAGACCATACTCCGGACTTACACCGCTCGCTATGGCAAGAGCCATTGAAAGAGGGATGGCAATGATACCGACCACGATACCTGCTATCAGATCCTTCAGCAGTCTCGCCTTGGTATACGGCTCCTTAATCATTGAATCCCTGACGGCACTGCCAAAATGGAATATGGAGTGACGCACAGATACGATTTTTCTTTTGGTTCTAATCTTAACCATGATATTTCACTAACTGTTTAACTGTGGAAGAACGATTTTTACTGTACTGCTCAAGATTCTTGAGACTATCTGATAGCATAGAGATATGTTAGGAGACAGGACAGGATCCTGAGAGTACGCAATTATACAATAATTTAAATTAATATTGTAATTTTATGATATATGTAACAAAATTTTTACATATTCCGGAATTTTTCCGGGTCAATCACTTTTTTTATGTGATTGCAAAAAATAAAAATTATTTATGCATTGAATAAAAAAGGATCTTCCTTTATGTTTGAGTTGCATCCTGCAAGA
>CACWVT010000061.1 GCA_902764345.1 uncultured Ruminobacter sp. | reverse complement strand
CAAAATCTCCTAAAACTTTCCCATTGATATAATAAATACTGTCATTTTTACTCAAATCGGGAAATAATTTGCAAAATGTATTGGAATAATTGTAACTAAATATGGCATCTACATTAAAAAGATCTAAAAGGCTGACATCTTCATTAATATTTCTTTCCTGAAATGATTTTTTGTATGGTTTGGTAATATCATTAACATTATATTTATCTGGGATATCTTTGTTAATTAGAGAAATATATTTTTCAAATATCAGGCAGAATTTTTCAAGTCCTGAACTGTAATCCAATGCCATAGAATGCTGATTATGCAGGTATTTTCTGTTTTGTCTAATATTAAACTTTGATTCTAAATATTCGTTTCCAGTAACGAGTAATTCTATAAAACTTTCAAGATCCATCCAGTTCATATATACTGATTTCTTAATACAATCATTTAAAATTTGGATAAAACGAGGAAGATACTCATAATTACTTAGTTTTGCAACATCATAATCTGCTAAATTCTGTTCACTACCGGTTCTAATAAATAACCATTCATATTTGTAAAAGATTTTATAATCCAAGGGATCTTCTTTAAGATACGAAGCAAGATCAGGGAATATTTTTTCTATAAAATCAAAGCAAAATGAGGATTTTAAACTACTTCTAAAATCTTTTATTGCATCATAATCAGATGATATATAATAATTTAATGCTATTTCAGTTATTTCTTTATAATATTCTTTATCTATGCGTTCGCTTCTAAATTCGCCCAAATACTCAAAGTAGTTAGAATCATTAAAATCTTTAAATATCATTTCCACTTGTTCAGTTACAGATTTTTTCCCTCCTTTAACATCACTAAAATTGTAATCCTTTATATTGTATGTTTGGTATACATCAAGAGCAATGATTATACCTACGACCATAAAAAAGTCGCTGTATTTGGTTTTTAATCCTAGTGCTATGTCAAAACCATTACCTGCTAACAAATAAGTTTGTCCTTTTTTCTCTGACTTGTTTTGTGTGCTCATACTATCGATTAACTACTAATTGTGAGTGATAATTGCATTATATTCTACGTGACGTAGATTTATAAAGGGGTAATTACTTTTCAGGCTATTTACAAAAATTACAATCCGAATAGACAAATATTTATTATCATAACTTTCTTGTTTTTTTAACACTTAACATCTTAAAAAAACTTATTTTCCAAGACTTAGAACACTGTTTCTCATAACCAATAAAAACCATCTAATTAAGATTTTGGACATTAGAATCAAAAAAGAACTCGCTTCTCCACTATTTCCAATGACTACGATCATATGCAACTTTCATGATAAGTGCCTAATTTTTTTATGATAAATATCGTTTATCAAGAAACCACATAAAAATTAACACCATTCCCCATCATGATTGTAACTTATCTTTTCTGAGAAATTTTCATGCGGACTTACGCTATACGTGATAATGTTTGAATGTTTGAATATTTGAATTAGATTGCCGGCTATTAATTGAATTACGAGGGATTTTACGAAATAAGGGCTCTTGCATTCAGTCCCTGTATTGTTGGGATTAAAAAAACGGATAGGCCTCTTTTTGGCCGGAATAGTAACATTTTCGCGGTACGAGGATTACTGAATTATTACCATTAAAATGGCAAGTACTGGCTGTCACATACCGGTTGTAGACAAATTCCCGTAACCGATAAGGAAAGTGCATATACACTTTCCTTTATTAGAGACGAGATTACTGTGCCTATATAAGCATTTCGCTCAGTTTAACATCCTCTGGCCAACTATCCAAAGACACATCCTCGAATGAGATTCTAAATAATTTTTCCAAATCATCAACGGTGGCATCCGGACCTGTAGGACCTGTATAACCAAGCTCCTCAACAAAATCGTCATCATTGACGTATACTCTTGGCCTGTCGTCCCCGGAATATAGTGACAGATCTCCCGTCCAACCGGATGTCGACATAAAGTAGATATTACATCTCCACTGTCTTCTGCCTTTATCATCCTTTTTCCATAAATTTGCTCTTACGGAACAGAATTTTCTGATTCGTTTGGCTCTTCTGTTAGTGACCCAAAATGCAATTTCCGACTTTGACACCATGACCCTGGAAATACCACTAAACTTGGAAATAATATATTCAGCGAATTTCTTAACGTTAGCCAGTACGTCTGCAGGAACTTCTTTTGAAATCAGATTTAAATAGTCATCAATATCATTCGTCCTCGTATGGTTCCATTTTTTGATATTATTCTGAACTGTGGCATTGCTTTCATCTGATGAAGCAACCGATGTAATTGACGACATTCCCAAAAGATACTCAATTCTGTTTTCCAATGACTGAGGCTCAATCAGACTGCGTATAAGATTCAAAAGTCTTGAAATCTTTAAAGCGTTGTTTGCAAGGTATGTATTCTTCTGACACATCCTGTAAAGAACCTGCTCCCATTCCTCGTCAAATTCTCCAAGGTTAACAAGAAGCTCCTTTTTTTCCTCACTTATTTCATTTAAATGAAATTGTCTTGCAGTCATCTCATCCCAACTTGTAAAACCGGGTTCCTGTACAAGATATTCGTAAATATCAGGATATGATATCTGCAGACAGATAAGACCGTAGCTTGCCGTGTAATCACTGAGAGTCAGAGAATCCTCCTCGTCCTCAAGTTCAATGTTTCTCATTATGCTGATTAGAGAAAGTGTATTCATTAATCTTTTTATTGAACGGGGATTGGCGCCTGTAGAATAATCAGTCATTTCTGAAAGCGCATCAATGGTCACTATATTTTGATTTTCTTCATCATCAGGAGTATAGATATATTTTTTTAGATTCGTATTCAGATCCTCTTCTTTCATAAATCCTATGCTTAAAATTGAATCTGTCAGGAATGTGGTTATGTCATATGCAGAAACAGGCATGGAAAAAGGCATTTGGATAATCTTATCGAAAAAAGAACGATATGCTCTGTCATCTATTCCCTGTCCCGGCGCATTTCCAAACTTTACCTTTAATCCCTTTACAACCACGTCATAATCTATGGCAAGAACAAAAATACAGCTGTTGACCTCAAATATATTTTTAAGCAATTCCAGAATTTTGACAGCTTCTTCCGGATTTATACGGTCAAGATCATCGACGAAAAAAATGAATCCCCTTCGGTTTGATCCTTTTGATTTTTCTATGGAAATACTTTCATCAATTACTTTAGCAAAAGCATTTTTTAGGTCATTAGGTCTGGTTTCCTTTACATTTTCTGATGGTGATAAAGTGTCTTCAACGGCTGCATAAAATTCATTGCCGTCAACAAGCCCTCCGGATACGTTAGTAAGCGTTTTGGCTGCTGTTTTTGCTGCAATGTATCCTGTTTTTTTTAGGAATGACATTGTTTTTGATATCAATTGATTAGTAGAACTAGCCGAATTATTCTGCCCTTCCACCAGACTGGTACACTCGTCAACCATCCCCTTAATTACACCCATAAGAGTTTCTTCAGGAGTTCTCATAATTGAATACTCCCACATATTTATCCATATTCCAAAATATGGAGCATTTGGATTCTTATGGCCTTCAAACTCACACAGAGAATTCCTCAGCTGATTCATCAGAGAAGTTTTACCGGATCCCCACTGTCCCTGTATCGCAATGGTTGTCGGCATGGTTGCACGTTCCAAATAAGCACTTAATGCTTTAATATATTTGGTTAGACCTAATTTATCCTCATCACTTTTCATGAGAGGTGTATCGATAATATTTGTGCTTATTGACATTCCGTACCCCGCTTATAGTAGATCTGGTGAACGATAAACATTAAAAATTAAACTGATATAATCAGGTCATTCAAGACATCAATATGTAAATATGATGAAATAAACAGACGGTAATCCGATAAAAAATAGTTTATCTAATTCAAATTAAAATTTTCATAATCAGAAACAGCTTATGGCCAAATTGATTTCATCCTTTTTGTACTGAATGACATTAACTGTAAAATCAGAAAACTTTTAACTCTTTTGTCCAGACCGGCAAACATATCCACCTTTTTCTACACAGTAACAGACGCCCCGTAACCTGCAACATACACCTGTGTCCATCGGCAATTAAAAACATATCGTCTTACTGTATTGAAAATTTATAAATACGGCATATTGCCGAGTCTTTATTAATATTATTTCATGAGAACCGTGATAATAAAAAAACATCGATGAAATTTTATACATATCACATAAATACATACCTGTTTTTTGAATATTTTGAACAGTTCCCGGAAAAAATGAAATTTAAAGGTTTTACCGTGCCTGAGGGGATAGTTAAATAACAAACTGATGTATTTGTCAGTCATTTTTGAATCGTTAATAGTGCTTCGTACCTGCATTTCTCAACACTCAACATACCGGATACTGTTTTGAAAGTATTCAAAAACTCCTGATTATTTTGACCACGGAAACCATGCGTGAACGGGCGTGCTTCTGATTTACCAGGTACAACTCAAAATTGAGTATACGACTGTCAAATCATTCAAAATAACATAAATATTTTATATACAGATCTCAATTACAAACTTTTAGAAGACAATAAACTGGTCACGTCAGGAAAAATAATAATAGACTTAATGTAAATAGAATACCCGCACGTGAAAATTTTAACTAAATTGGAGATTTATCATGATGTATATAATTGATCATTCCAATGGCCAAAAAATTTTTGATGTTGATGTCAATTGCATAAAAGAACACCGTACCGGTAATAAGTTATTTGACCTTGATAATAAATTCATAAAAGATCATCGTACCGGTAATAAGTTATTAGATATTGACGGTAACTTTATCAAAGATCATCGTACCGGCAATAAGTTATTAGACATTGCTGGTAACTGCATCAAAGACCATCGTACCGGCAATAAGTTATTCGATATTGACGGAACTTCCGTAAAGGATCATCGTACGGGAAAACGGATTTATGATTTCAATGGTTCTACCCTTTTATCGTACCCGTACCTGTTTGCGGTTCTTCATGCCCTTGATATTCTCTGAACCACGATTTTGCAGGGCTTTTTACAGGCATTGCTGAGAGGCTTACACTCCTGGCTCTTACGCTCATAAGCCTCCCGCTATGCCTGTATGTCGGCGATAAAATAGGTTTTGAAGGCTGCGTGATACTGTCTGTTCTCGGCTTGTCCGTACTGTTCGGAATACTGTTTATGATACTCCGGTTTATCCAGTATGTAGTCATACCTATGTGGAACTGAATTTGTACAAAAAAAAGTTGGAACGAATACATAATTACCAAAAAGGCCCCTCTTGGTCTGGATGCTTAGAAGAGAGAATACCAAAAACAATTCTCACGACTTTTCTTACGAACACAGGCTAAACGTGAAAATGCTTGAAAATTTTTTCGCCGATATCGGCTATTCATTGAATTATGCGGTGTTTCTGTTAAATTTGAATTTAAAGACTTACTGTTCTGAATGTGAATGTGAATGCGACGGCACTTCAGTCTGAAGTCAGTCCCCGTGAATTTGAATATGGACAGGATAAGGAACATATTTTACTGAAGCAATCTCCAAATAATGAGCCTGGTACGTAAGGAAATTATTATGAGCAAATACAGTTTAAACGATGATTCAACCGGATTTTACAACAAACTGTACAGAATTTTGATAATCATTTTCATGATTATCCTGCTGCTGGGGTTATGCTTAAATTCTGGAGGAGAAAAGAATTACATACCGATAATGATTATCAGTATGGCAGTCACGATTGCGTTGTTTTTCTTTGTAATCCGTCATGAAAGGACTTCACTGCATAACAATGACAACGATGCGGAATATTTCGGCTCACTGCTGGAATCCGGTGAATATTTCAGTTCCATGCAGTGGCAGTTCCTGTACCGGAAATATGCAGAGGAAAATAAACCGCATCACCTGTCTGCACTGGGTACACGTGAAGACATCTGTTTTCGTTACATTAAAAAGGTTCTGAGACGCGATTTCTATATTCCCCTGCTGATTTTTCCTCTGGTTGGAGGAACATTCGCCCAGATGATACAGGAGTACATGTTTCCGGACGCATCCTTCTTCATGTTAATGACCTGCCTCACGGCCGCATTTGAAATTCCTTATTTTGTCATTCTTTATATGTTTTCGTTAAGGTTTCTGAAAACATGGATTAATGATCATCCGCGGTATAAGAACAGCATGAAGGAGATAAACCGTTCTTACATCACCGGAGATGCCTATGAATGTGCATACTTCTGTGTGGTAATAGGCCCGAAATACATTCACGGGTTTGACGGAGAAAAATTCCATACCGTGTTAAGGGAAAACGTTACGGCCTGTACATGGGATATTGAAAGGCTGGTTATCTATGCAACCGGAAAATACGGTGAAAGATACTTGGGAGACGAATACAGATTCAGCATAAGGTTTCAGTGTAAGGATGCCGACATCGGAAGCAGCTTTAAAATTACCCTTGATCAGTTTCAGATAAAGCTCATCATGGATCGTTATTTCCCGAAAATTTCAAGCGACGAGAATCCTGCATATAATGTTACGAAAGCTTACGCACACAGAATTTCCAGCATAAAAAAATATGCTTCGGCTCCGGTAATCTGAGTTATTCGTGCGCATCCCGGCTGCGGACTGCGCAGTATGTGTCATGAATCATGAAGCTTTCTAAGATTAAACCAAAGCAGCCACAAAACCGATACTGTCCGGATAATCACTTATCCACAGGATGTCCGGACTGACGTTACCCCATGTGAAAAAGAAAGTTTTCCGGTTCCGATGACTTCCCGGTTACGTTGAACTTTCTATTCCGCTGTATTTACCGTTCCGGTGCATTCCCCTTTCCGGTGGATTTACGCTTCCTGCACTCCGGCCGTATCAGAACCGGACTCCATGATATTGCCTTGAAACGGCGCGCGGATACCTCTTTTCCCCGCTCCTCCTGCAAAATACCAATGCATGTTTTCTTATATTCAGCACAGTTCACCACCGCACAGGATAAAAAACAGTATAATTAAACATAACTGAAACTGATTACGTATCTGATTTCCATTAAACGGAACAATAATAATTATGCCAAAACAAGTTATTCTGGTTCGTCATGCTCAGAGCCTCGGAAATGCCGGGCTGAGAACCACCAATCCTACCGGTAACATTCTTACCGAATACGGCAGACAGCAGGCAGAGGAATTTGCCGCAACCATTAAGGAAGCCCCTGATCTGATTTCATGGAGCTCATATATACGAACAATGGAAACCGCTGCCCCGCTTGCTCGCAGATTTCCTCAGGCCAGAACGGAAGAATGGCAGGATATACAGGAATTCACCTATCTTGATCCGGTAAGGTGTTTCAACACGACTCCGGAAGAAAGAAAACCATGGGTTGACTCCTACTGGAATGAGCTTAACCCCCACTACAACGACGGTAATGGTGCGGAATCATTTGCGGATATGATTGATCGTGCGCGCAAGCTGCTTCGTCATGTCAGGGAAAGGTCCGAGAACAGTATCTTCATCTTCACCCATGGACAGTTTATGGAGTCCATAAAAATCCTTCTTGAATATCCTGATGCCGATTATGCGCAGCTGATGAGAATATTCAATGAACATGACCGCGGCAAGAAAGTAGCCAACTGCGAAATACTGAGAATTATCTGAAAACAGATTCAGGACATGTATATGCACTCACGTGAATGACACCCGGATGCATACCTGTCGTAAATCCTATTCTGCTATAAATTGCGATAAATGCATAATAAAAAAGGGAACCTTGCGGTTCCCTTTTGTTTTAACTTATGTCAATTATAAGTTGCTTACGATTTCTTCTACAGACTTCTTAGCATCGCCGAAGCACATGTAAGAGTTTTCCTTGAAGAATAATGGGTTCTGAACACCTGAGTAACCAACGTTCATAGAACGCTTGAACACGATTACGTTCTTAGCATTCCAAACTTCAAGTACAGGCATACCTGCAATTGGGCTGTTTGGATTTTCAAGAGCAGCCGGGTTAACGGTATCGTTAGCACCGATTACGAGTACTACGTCGGTATCAGAGAAATCATCATTGATTTCATCCATTTCGAGAACGATATCGTATGGAACCTTAGCTTCAGCAAGAAGAACGTTCATGTGACCAGGTAAACGACCTGCTACAGGATGAATACCGAAACGAACGTTAACACCCTTGTCACGTAACTTCTTGGTAAGTTCAGCTACAGGATACTGAGCCTGAGCAACAGCCATACCGTAGCCCGGAGTGATAACTACTGAGTTTGCATTCTTGAGCATGTCGGCAACGTCAGAGCACTTGAGTTCACGGATTTCACCCTGTTCTTCTTCAGCAGAAGCAGCTTCAGCCTTGTTACCGAAACCACCGAGAATTACTGAAATGAATGAACGGTTCATAGCCTTACACATGATGTATGAAAGGATGGCACCTGAAGAACCTACGAGAGAACCGGTAACGATGAGTAAGTCATTATCGAGCATGAAGCCTGCAGCTGCTGCAGCCCAACCTGAGTATGAATTGAGCATTGAGATAACTACCGGCATATCGGCACCACCGATTGAAGCAACCAGGTGAATACCGAAGAGGAATGCGATAATGGTCATCGGAATCAGACATACGCAGAGCTGTACGCTGAAGCTGGTGGTTGAAAGGAATACAATCATTAAAGCAAATGAAACAACCAGAGCAAGAACATTCAGAATATTCTTACCAGGAAGAACAAGAGCCTTAGACTTGAAGATTGCAAGCTTGAAAGAACCGTTCAGCTTACCGTAGGCAACGATGGAACCGGTGAAGGTTACGGCACCGATGAATACGCCGAGGAATACTTCAACGAGGTGGATGAATAATTCCTTGCCGGTTAAAGCCACTGCAGAAACTTCAGCAGAACCTGAACCGCCGAGGCTTAAGAAGCTGTTGAAACCAACGAGAACGGCAGCAAGACCTACGAAGCTGTGAAGCATTGCAACGAGCTCAGGCATCTGAGTCATTTCAACCTTCTTTGCAAGGTATAAACCGATACCGGCACCGATAATAACGGCAACAACGATGATTGCCCATCCCCATGGAGTGTTAACACTTATCAGGGTGGCGGCTAAAGCGATAGCCATACCGATAATACCGGAAGTACAACCTAACTTTGCAGTTTCCTGCTTAGATAATCCAGCCAAACTCAAAATGAAGAGCAGGGCGGAGATAATGTAAGCTACATGAATTAAACCAGTCATTTTCTGTCTATCTCCTTAATCCTTTCTGAACATCTTAAGCATGCGCTTGGTTACGGCAAATCCACCAAAGATATTGATGAATGCGATGAGAATTGCAACAAAGCATAAAATGTAAACAACGACAGAAGGAGCATAGGCGTCAGTCTTAACGAGCTGAGCAAGTGCACCGACAACGATAATACCGGATACGGCATTGGTTACTGCCATTAAAGGAGTATGAAGTGAATGACTTACGTTCCATACTACATAGTAACCTACTACACATGACAGTACGAATACGGTGAAGTGCGGTAAGAATGATTCTGGAGCGAATGCACCTACTAAGAACATTAAAGCAACGATACCGGCTAAAGCGAGGTACTTGAATAATGGATTTGCAGGCTTCTTTTCTTCCTGTACAGGAGCAGCTGCAGGCTTCTGTGGAGCCACGCTTACGCTGATCTGTGGAGGAGGGAAAGTAACTTCGCCATCTCTTACGATGGTCATGTTACGTAATACTACGTCATCAAAGTTTACGTCGATGTTACCGTCCTTTTCCTTGCTTAACAGCTTGGTTAAGTTAACAAGGTTGGTAGAGTAAAGCTGTGATGACTGGGTTGGTAAGCGGCATGGTAAATCGGTATAGCCGATAATCTTAACACCGTTGGTGGTAAGAGCAACTTCACCAGGAACAGTACATTCGCAGTTACCGCCGGTAGCAGCAGCAAGGTCAACGATTACTGAACCAGGCTTCATGCTGGCAACCATGTCTGCGGTTACAAGTAAAGGAGCCTTCTTGCCTGGAATTGCGGCAGTGGTGATGATGATATCAACATCCTTTGCCTGTTCA
Organism: uncultured Ruminobacter sp.; assembly: GCA_902764345.1. GTDB lineage: Bacteria > Pseudomonadota > Gammaproteobacteria > Enterobacterales > Succinivibrionaceae > Ruminobacter. Next base: position 1,128 of record CACWVT010000061.1, on the reverse strand, counting down.
GCAAAGAGTTCCATTTCAGCCTTGATGAATTCAGGGCTCATGGTCTTTGCGTAACCGTCAGATGAACCGCCGTCTTCCTGCTTGAAGTTAAGCTTTAAGAATTCACCGCCCATTGAGTGAATCTGGTCTGCTACTTCAAGACGGGTATCGAATGCACGAACGATTGCACCGAGAGAACTTGCAGCACCGATGGCAGCAAGACCGGCAACACCGGCACCGATAACAAGAACCTTAGCTGGCGGAACCTTACCTGCGGCAGTAACCTGACCACAGAAGAAACGGCCGAATTCATGAGCAGCTTCAACAACAGCTCTGTAACCGCTGATGTTTGCGGTTGAAGAAAGAGCGTCGAGAGCCTGTGCTCTTGAAATACGAGGCACCATGTCCATTGCTAAAACGGTAATCTTCTTAGCATTGAGCTTTTCAACAAGTTCAGGATTCTGGCGAGGCCAAATGAAAGATACTAAAGTAGTACCTTCTTTGATCTTTGCGATTTCACCATCATTTGGAGCAAGTACCTTGTAGATGAGTGAGCAAGCCCAAACATCAGCACTACTACCAATAGTTGCACCGGCAGCTACGTATGCGTCATCAGCAAAGTTTGCAGCTTCACCCGCACCTGATTCAACAAGAACGGTGAAACCTAACTTCTGAAGAGCGGTAACTGTAGTAGGTGTTGCAGCAACGCGAGTTTCTCCCGCAAAGCTTTCCTTAGGTATACCTATCTGCATTTATTCACATTCCTAATAATAAAAATATTTAAAAGTTATAGTTATGTTTCTCACAAATAACAATGAATTATACACTAATATTTACATAAATATGCACTAAAAATGTTATTTAACACATATTTTTTCCTGTACATTTCATTTATACATTGATTTTACGGATAAATAAAACGACATAAAACCGCCGGATTGTCCGTACTTACTGATATATTTGTCAAATATTTAACAATTGTCCGTTACATAAATATTTAGTTTTATGTACATATTTATTCATCCCAGTCATGCAATAATTCCTAAAAAATAAAAAAGTTCTGGTCGCAGACAAGGGATATGGTTCAGTCAAAAATATACATAAGCTCTATCAGGACAATCAAAGCTTTATCCTCAACATGAAGCTCAA
>CACWVT010000060.1 GCA_902764345.1 uncultured Ruminobacter sp. | reverse complement strand
TGTTTGCGGTAAATCCGTATCTGTTTATAGACATCTACAGTTTACACGGTAAATCCACGTTTTTACATTCATTCGTGGAGGTCGTTTCATATTGTCTTAATAAATACCTGTTGTCGATTGGTCTCCCGACGATTCAGTAAATAACCAAAGTTTTTATGAACAAAAAAAGAAGCATGATTTTCAGTCTTAAAGAACATTGACTGAATAATCATGCTTTCCTTCGACCATTACCGCATCGGACGGTAATTTTTCAGATTTTAAAAATCTATCAGAATCTCCCTGATACCGGTTTTTCCTATAGGAGCGGAAATAATGCCGTTCTCTTCAAGTCTGTCAGCTATTCTGCTGGCACGGTTGTAACCAATGGCAAAATGACGCTGAATGACCGATACACTGAAATTCTTATTGGCTCTCTTCAGTTCTCCGCAGAATTCCACCACACTGTCATACATGGCATTATCACTTGACGATGATGACGCAGATGCGACACCGGCTCCTGCCGACATTCCGGAAAGATCCTCCTCCTCACCGTAATTGTTGATTACATCAACATATTCAGGGGTACCACGGGCTCTCCATGCATCGGCAAATGCGTTAACTTCCTCGTCGGAAATGAATGCACCGTGGGCTCGTCTGGTAATATTTGTACCGTCATTGAACTTGATGAGCATGTCACCGCGGCCAAGAAGTGACTCTGCACCGCCCTCATCAATGATAATGCGGGATTCCATATAGGACTTAACCTTAAATGAAATCTGACTAGGGAAGTTACTCTTGATGATACCGGTAATAACCTCCTTTCTAGGAGACTGGGTGGCCAGAATCAGATGGATACCGCAGGCTCTCGCCTTCTGTGCCAGACGGGCAACCAGACTTTCAAGTTCACCTCTCTGCTTTGCCTTCTGCATGATGAGATCCGCAAATTCATCAATAACAATGAGAATATACGGCAGAGGCTTGAGTGCCGGAGCTTCCATATCCATGCTGTCTGACGGCTTCCAGGTAGGGTCCTTGAGAACCACGCCCTTTGCAAGATTACTGCTGATGATTTCATTATAGTTGTCAATGGCTCGCACACCTATTCTCTCGAGAAGCATGTAGCGGTGATCCATTTCATCACACGCCCACTTGAGCACGCCCATTACCTTCGACATGTCCGTAATGATAGGAGTAAGCAGATGCGGAATGTCCCTGTATACAGAGAATTCCAGAATCTTTGGATCCACCATGATGAGTCTCAGCTTGTCCGGAGTAAGCTTCATGAGGAGGGACACCAGCATGGTGTTGATACCAACGGACTTACCTGAACCGGTAGTACCGGCAACAAGAAGATGCGGAGCCTTGGTTAAATCGTAAAGCACCGGATTTCCTTCAACGTCCTTTCCGAGGCATACCACAAGATTGCCCTTGGCCTTTGCAAAAGCTTCGGATTCAAGCAGTTCTCTCATGTTAACGGTATGACGGTCACTGTTAGGTATTTCGATACCGACATAGGCAGTTCCCGGAATTGTAGGAATCACGCGGGCTGACGGCACAAGAAGACTTCTTGCAAGATCCGCACTGACTCTCTGAATCTTATTCAGCGGGGTAGTGCCGAGATCCAGGAAGAATCTTGTAACCACCGGACCTGTCTTGTAAAGTTTTACCCTTCTGCTGCGGCCGTATTCGTCAACTACGGTTTCCTCAGCAACATGAGCTTCTATGCGATACTGCTCCAGAGCATTGTCAAGTCTGGTGATCATGGCCTGAATGTCAGCTTCCTTTACCGCAGCCTGGGCAGTAGGTGCCTTGAAAATCGCGGTGCTCGGGAATGTAGGCAGATTTCCGCTCTCATCGTATTCGTAATGTCCCTGTCTGTATCTTATGGCATCAGGCAGATCGTCATGACTTACAAACCTTGCTCCGTCCGCATTGCGCTGAACGGAATCTCTGTCGAATCCCGTCTGTTCACGGTACTGGGCTGCAGATGCCTGACGTGAATCGGCCTCGGATTTGGCACTTTCGTTTTCATTTACAATGGTAAATCCGGCAGGTATAGGTCCGAACTCATTCCCTGAGTTGCTCTGCTGAATTGCCGCAAAATCAATAACGTTTCCTGAAGCGGCTTCCCTGTCCTTAATGTTCTGATTACCGGCCATGTAAGGAGAAGCCCCGATTTCACCTACAGCCCTTAAGAAAGCTTCGGTCTTTGAATCAGAACCTTCCGCAGAACTGCCAAATGCGGATCTTTCCTCTTCGGCGTAAGGATTATAACCGGAGGATGCACTGTGAACCGCCTCGCCCAGTGAACGGTTAGGGGTATCATCAAAACTTCCGAAATGAGGCTCAACCCTGCCGAAGGAATCTTCCTCTGCATGCTTTGAAGCCTCAGCCTTCTGCGGAAATCTTTCTGCGGCAGCATCATTCTTCAGAGTAAATCCCTGATCCCCGTCCGGATTGAAATTGGTAAGTCCCCTGTCATCAACAGTCTCAGCACTGAAATCAATGCCTGAATCTGCTGAATTTTCTGAAGCGGAATCCATACCAGCCTGCTCCGGTAAAGAATCAGACTTGTCATCCCCGTGCGGAGGAAGTACGTATGATGACGCATACTTAACAGGCTCTCCCAGAGTGGTCGGTTCGCCCTGAGCAGTTCTTATCTCACCTGCCCTGGCCTGGTCAACCTTTTCTGGAGTCTTTATCGGAGACGGTCCTGGAGCCGCATATTCCGCAAATCTTCCGGTATTCTGCTGTACCGGCTGAGCCTGGTTCTGAACAGGAGGAGCCGGAGGAACTGACGCACCTCGATACTCAGGAGGAATGTCACCTGCCATTGAACGAGCTACCTCAGGAATAACTGATGCAGCCGCAGCTGCTGCCATGTCAGGATAACTTGAAGCAAATGATGCTCCCGGTACCGAATTTCCGGCCTGAGCGGCGCCGTCAGGTTTTCCGTTTCCCCGAACACTGTTCTGAGAAAGGAAACCGTCCACTGCATCAAGGTCAAGAGTCGGTTCCACCCTGCCTTCCGAAACCGGTGCAGACACCGAAGAAACCTCCTGACGAGAAGCCTCAGGGTTGGCGGTACCGAGCCCCGGAATTATAAGGTCATCGGCGGCACCTGCTATATTAGGCTTGGCAAAATCAGCAGCTTCTCCGGAAAAAGCCTGACTGCCGGAATAAGCCTCCGCAGAAGCAGTCTTTTCAGCGGCTGATGCAGCCGCAAAACCTCCGTCAGACACGAGATCCTTAGGCACTTCAATGTTTTCGCTGTCTTCAGGTGAGTCCAGTTCAATGTCAACCAGGTTAAATGATACGTCGGTATCAGAAAGCTCTTCACCGTCATCGGCATACAGGCCCTCGGCACTTATGTTTCTGCCGTCGGTATTGCCCCTGAAAAGATCACGGAGATAACTCATGCTGTTCTTGAAATCAAAAACGGCAAGAACAATTGCCCCCACAGCCCCGCAGATTGATGTGAGTGACCAGCCGGTACTGCAGATGATACCGATGATAAGCAGAACGATGTAGATGAGAATGGTTCCGTTATACCCCATCATGGTGTGAAGCATGTCGTAGAATATTACGCCTACCTGCCCTCCTCCGGCAAAATCGTCACCTTCAAGGAATGATACCTTGGTTGCAAGGGCACAGAGTGAAATGATGACAAGATTCAGCCCGACGATACGCACACCGGCACTGCCGAAATTGTATCGTAAAAGTGAAGACCCTCTTGCCAGAAGAATGTTTCCAACATACAAGAGCAGGAACGGAAGAATGTAGGCACACTTACCGAACCACTGAAACATGTTTTCCGAAACCCTGGCACCGATATAGCCCATGGCGTTATTTATTCTGGTTGAATTTGCCAGATCCTGACTCCAGTTGTTGTCATCAGCGCTATGGCTCCATAATGCACACAACAGCAGGATGAATGAAACCAGAAGGAGCATGAAGATAATTTCCTTTACAATGCCCTTTGAGAGAGCATTTGGATTATTACCGCCTGAAAACAAAATACACCGCCTTTAAATATCCGTAAAATCCGTCACCTTCCTGTTAACATGAAGGTAACGAAACACAAACATGTAATAAAATTCTATAAACAAAAAACCATGGTAATTATAAATGAATCCTGATGATATAACAATTTTGAAAACATTATCAGAATGAAATAAAGACGGGCAATTCAAATTATTAAGCGACAGGCATTTCCGAAACGGGGAAGATGGCTCTTCCTGAGGAAAAATCACCGCCGTGGCCCCGCCTGATCCCGTGGCCGGTATATGAAGTTTCCATATTTTCAGCGAAACGGGAATTTTTGGAGGTTTGGAGGTTAAAAACGGAAAAAGCCAGTAAATCCACAGATGGAGATCATGGCATTTATGCATGAAAAAATTTTTATCCGGTACCCGGCCTCATCCTTCCATGCTGTCAAGAACAACGCATGACTGAATTTCGGCGATTCCAGGCTGCTTCATGAGTTCATTCTGCACAAAGTTGCCATACTCATTGACATCCCCTACCCTCACCTTAAGAATGCAGTCAAAGCACCCGGTGATGAACAGACATTCGAATATTCTGGAATCAGCGGACACGAATTTTCTGAAGGAATCCATTACTCCGGCCACGCTCTTGTCGAATTTTATCATTACGGTGAAAAGAACGGAGCGCCCCAGAAGACTGTAATTGAGAAGAGCCGTATAACCGCTTATATACCCTGCGTTCTCAAGCGAACGCACGCGTTCAAGACACGGTGTGGGACTGAGACCTATCTTTTTGGACAGATCAACATTTGAAATTCTGCCGTTTTTCCGCAGTTCAGTCAGAATCTTAAGATCCGTTTCATCAAGCCCCTTCTGATGTCTAACGTTTCTGCTAAATTCCACGCTCCTGAAAGCTTCCATACTCTTATCCATATCTCATACCATCTCATCGTGCTGTCATACAGTCATGTCCGGAATAATCCGCGGCTTCGCCTGCCGGCCGCGGATGGTCCCCCTACATTCGGTTTTACCTGTCGGAACTGCCTTTAAGAGACTTATCCGAAATAAGAACCAGAATGGAATGGCTGGCGACATAGTAGTTGTGACCAATCTTTACCATTTCTTCAGGTTCAGCGGCAAAATCCAGAGGTGGCGGAAGAGACGTATCAACAACTCTGCGCCATTTCAGACTGTGATTGCTCGGCACGTTAGGAATCTTAATGTGCAGGCCTTCCCAGTATGAGTTAATGAACATGTAGTAGTATGATTCTGAAGACTCAGAGTACACGCACATACCGATGGAATGGGATGACGGAGACCAGTCAGGCTGGTACGGTTCAACCCCGTGCCAGGTAACCTGGTTCTTTTCTATGGCATCAGCAAGATTTCTGATGCTGAGCTTATCCTGATCCACACGGGTACCGCGATTGACTCTGGTTGATATCAGCTTGCGCACGAAATTGAACATTTCCTCGCCGCGCTTACTTCTGTTCCAGTTGAGATAGCTTATCTCATTATCCTGACAGTATGCGTTATTGTTGCCGTTCTGGGTGCGGAGCACCTCGTCCCCCATGAGAATCATCGGTGTTCCCATGGCATACATGTTAAGAAGCATCATGTTCTTAACCTGACGCATGCGAAGCTTCAAAATTTCAGGATCCCTGGTTTCACCCTCAACGCCGTAGTTCGAGCTGAAATTGCAGCTGTTACCGTCATTGTTGTGTTCACCGTTGGCCTCGTTATGCTTCTGGTTGTATGACACCAGATCCCACAGAGTAAAACCGTCATGACAGGTAATGAAGTTTATGCTCTTCTGCGGATCATCATCTATGTTGCGATAGATGTCCGGGCTTCCCAGAAGACGGTTCACCAGACGGTGAATCATGTTCTCGTCACCGCGGATAAAACATCTTATGTCGTCTCGGAACTGTCCGTTCCATTCACGCCACTTTCTTCCTGCCATGCGCCCCACCTGATAAAGTCCGCCGGCATCCCACGGTTCCGCAATGAGCTTGACCTTTGCCAGACGCGGATCGGTGGCAATAAAGAGCGTGGTCGGAGGATCGTTCAGAGGTTCACCGGTTGTTGCTCTGGAAAGGATTGAAGCCAGATCGAAGCGGAATCCGTCAACATGCATCTCTTCGGTCCAGAAATGCAGGCTGTCCATAATCATTCTCTTAACCACCGGATGGCTGGAATTCATGGTATTGCCGCAGCCGCTGTAGTTCATGTAACGCTGGCCTTCATCGAGAATGTAGTAAGCTCCGTTGTCCAGTCCTTTAAATGAGTAAATCGGTCCGGTTTCACCGCCTTCCGACGTATGGTTGTACACCACGTCCAGAATCACCTCGATGCCGGCTCTGTGCAGGGATCTTACCATGTCACGGAATTCATCAAGAGGTCCGTAAACGCTTTTGTTGGACGAATAATCTCCGTGGATGGCAAAGAAGCTCATCGGGCTGTAGCCCCAGTAATTCTGCTTGCCTGGAGAGGCATCAAATCTGTCAAACTGGAATACGGGAAGAAGCTCCACGGCATTCACGCCGAGTTCCTTAAGATAAGGAATCTTTGAAATAACACCTTTGTAGGTTCCGCGGATTGAGTCCGGAAGACCGGAGCTTTTATCCTTTGTAAACCCGGCCACATGCATTTCGTAAATAACGCTTGAAGTCTGATTTCTGTTAAGGGCCTCATCTCCGTCCCAGTCGTACTTGCTCATGTCGACTACAACGTTCTTGGCACAGAAAATCTCATTTGAACCTACAAACTGGTTAAAGGTACGATTGTAGTTATCAGGAAATACGATTCTCTTTCCGTAAGGGTCAAGAAGCACCTTCTGCGGGTCAAAAATCATTCCCGGACGGTTGTGCAGGACCTCCTTCACTCTCCATCCGTAGTGCTGACCGTCCGTAAGCCCCTTTACAAAAACATGCCAGTAATATGAACTGCGGTGTTTGGCGGCGGTAAGCTCAATTATCTCCGGCTCCCTGTCATTGACATCCTTGAAAAGAAGAAGCTCCATAACCTTGGCGTTACGGCACCATATGGCGAAATTAACGCCCCCCTTCTCTACGGTTGCCCCCAAATCACGACAGTGACCACTCAGTATATCTCTTTTATGTTTATGAATCATAAGAAATCCGTTCTACCATGACATCAGGTGATTTCACGGTACCTGTTTATGCAAAAAATATCCAAGAAATACTTTCAGTTTTATCGTTATTACACCTTGTTCAAAATTGATATCTGTTACGTAACGATTATCTGATTCCGCTTTCTTTCGTTCACTAGTCCCATGGTTTCTGCGGATTCACAGTTGACTTAATCAGAATCAATGAGTTTTTATAATCAGTGTTATTTTTTATTATTGGTTTTGTTTTTTTATCTGCCGTACATGACATTCAGTATTCACATACGTTTTTAATTCCACACTGATACTGCTTCATGCCCCCCGTCAGGGGGGTCATGCCATTTATTTTTCATTTCTCATTTCTGTTGTTATGTTTGCAGAGGTCACTCACGCGACATACGCATAAACTTCGGCCGCACCGGAAAAAACCGGCAGGAAAAGTCCATAATCGTCGCATGAAAACCTTTACAGTTAGAATTTTATCCTATAAACAGCCAAAAAAGAAAATAATTATGCACCAAAACACCTTTTTGCATATTTTATATTCTGTTATGCCGTCCGACTCAGCAAAAATGCAAAGATCCGTATCAAAAAACAAGTATAATTTCTTAACCTTCGTCACGGTATTACCATACATATCAAGTGTAAATATTGTTTTATGGTCTATCCCCCGCGGAAACGTGCAGTATTTCCAATTCAGACTGGCAGCTTCACTCAGGTATCGTCATATGTTTTAATGCACGAATTCCGTAGAATAAGATTAAAATTTATTTCCAAACGGAATTTTTCAAGTAAAATAAAGTCTCAATTCAGGAACGGCATACAAATACCGTCCTTTGTCGTCAGACATTACTGAACCGGACATAAGCGGTTCGGGGCATTTCTGCCGACTGGCACCTGACAGTACCGCTACGGAAAACAATCATGAACATATTCAACTTCAGAAAGAAACACGGTAATTCAGCATCCGAATCCCTTATGAATTCCCATGCCGGATTCTTCTTAAAAGTCCTTACCGGCCTTTCAGCCGTCACTGCAGTATCCTTTATTCTCATGCTGTCAAATCCTGCGGAAGCTGCGGATCACGGCCGTAAAGCAACCGGTCACTACAGCTACACATGCAAAGTCATCAGGGTTCATGACGGTGATACCTTCAGATGTCTCGACGGAAAAAGAAAGGAGCACAAGATAAGACTAATCAACATTGATGCTCCGGAGAAAACTCAGCAGTACGGGGAAGACGCAACTTCATACCTTAAAAGCAGAATTCTGAAGAAAGACATCACAGTTCAGGTATCGTCAAAAGACAAATACAGGCGGGAGCTGGCCCTTATCTTCGTAAACGGAACCAACATAAATAAGGAAATGGTGGCTACCGGCAATGCCTGGGCATTCCGTAAATATCTGCCGGAACATGACAGAAAGGAATACATAAACCTTGAAAGCGGAGCAAGAGCAGCAAAACGCGGTTTATGGAAATATCAGAACCCCGTGGAACCTTCAGAATACAGAAAAGCCCACCGCAGCTCTCAGAACACAGGTAAAAGTCACGGCAGCAGAAATCACGACAGAAGGAAAAAGTCTCACCGTTAAAAGAACATCCGCCGGTCGGTAAAAGCTCCTTTACGGTAAATTTTTCGTTGTATTCATCCCCATCGACCGGCTTACGGAATATTTATGGCAGCCACAAAACAGTTTTCAAATCTCTATATCTGTGAAAAGCCGTCACAGGCAAGGGATTTGGCAAAGGTTCTCGGTCTCGGAACAAAACATGAGTACCACATCAGCAGCAGTGACGGCACCGTTGGAGTAACCTGGTGTCTCGGCCATCTTTTGGAACTCTACCTGCCTGACGAGTATTCCGACAGTTGGAAACGCTGGAGTCCTGACACCCTGCCGATAATTCCCGAAACGTGGAAATACAGGGCAAGACTTGCCAAAAGAAAGCCCGGATCGAAGGCAGCCCCACGCAGGGATCCGGAGGTAACAAAACACCTGCAGGCCGTCAAGAAGCTTATAGCAGCAGCCGAACTTATAACGATAGCAACCGACTATGACCGGGAAGGTGAAGCGATAGCGAGACTCATTCTTGATGAATACGCCAAATATAAAGGTCCGTTAAAAAGACTCTGTCTTACGGCTCTCGATGACAAATCCATCAGAAAATCCCTTGCAGCCGTAAAGGAGGGAGCTGAAACCTTCAACCTGTACATGGCCGCCCTCGCCCGTTCCCGTGCCGACTGGCTGGTTGGCATGAATCTCTCCCGTCTCTTTACCATTGCATCTGCCACCGGCGGCGAAAGAACGGTGCTGAATATCGGCAGGGTCACAACTCCCACCATTGCCCTGGTGGTAAAGCGTCAGGAGGAAATTGAAAATTTCGTGCCGAAGCAGTATTACATACTGAAAGCTGACATGAGCTTCGCCGGATGCCGTTATACCGCCAGATGGGCTCCCGGTGATGACGCACTTGATGCCGACGGCTACGTCACCAATCCCCAATACATGACGGAGCTCATGGACAAGCTCAGCACAAGCCCCTTCGTTGTTGAAAAATACACGTCCGGAAACAAAAAACAGAAGGCGCCGCTCCCGTTTGACCTTACGACCCTGCAGCAGTTTGCCAACAGAAGATTCGGGTATACCGCCAAAAAGACGCTGGATACGGCCCAGTCACTGTACGAAAAGAAACTTACCACGTATCCGCGTACGGACTGCAGATATCTGCCGACCTCTCTTCACGGGGAAGCTCAGGAAATCATAACCGCATGTACCGGTGACGGATATTTTGACCATATTAGGAAAGACATAGATCCGTCTGTACGTCACTATGCTTTCAGCACCGGAAAGGTTACCGCACACCATGCCATTATCCCGACCTCCGTCTCCATCACCGGACACCGACTGTCACAGGACGAAATGAATATCTATAACCTCGTAAGAAGTTCTTTTATTGCCCTGTTCATGCCTGAAGCCGTACTTAAACAGGCTGCCATAACGCTCAATGCAGCCGGAGAACACTTTCATGCAAAGTCATCCGAGCTTGTCATTCCCGGCTGGAAAGCCCTGTACATGCCACATGACAAATCCAGGACCGAAGCTTCGGACACCGGAACCGGATCAGACGATGGACAGGACTACAAGAAGAAGGAAAACGATGATGGCGAAGGCACCGCAAAAGAGGAAATCAACAGGGCCCTGCCTGTGACTGCGGTCGGAGACATTCACACGCTTGAAATGCTTAACCCCGGAATAGAAACCACCAAACCTCCGCAGCCCTTTACTGAAGCTACTCTTCTCGGAGCCATGGAAAACATTGCAAGATACGTTACCGATCCTGAAGACAAGAAGATCCTGAAGGAAACCGACGGACTTGGAACTCCCGCAACTAGGGCCGACATCATAGGCAATGCCGTTGCCAGAGACTATCTCTACTATGCCGGGAAGCATATTCTGCCAACAGAAAAGGGCACATCCATGATTCACGCACTTCCTCAGATAATCAAGGACGTCGGCGTTACCGCCCGCTGGGAAAAGGGACTTGAAATGATTGCCGCAGGGAACATGGACTATGACAGATTCATGAGGCACATTGAGGGCTGGATCGGCAAAATCATCGATGATAACCGAAACATCTCCATACACATTGATAAGAGTTCGGTTCAGAAATCATCCGTATCCGGAACCGGCTTCCGTTCATCCGGAACAGGCAGAAAAAAATATACCGGGAAAAAAATCTCGGCAGCGGCCGGAACGAAAACATCATCAGGCAGAAGAACCGGACTGAGTTCAGGTTCAGGACGTACGAAAAAAACTCCGGCCGGAACAAAATCTGCAGACAACGGCACATCCCGTCGCAGAAAATTTGGTTCTGTTATGAAACGACCTTTGTCAAGCAGAAATTTAGGCAAGACATTTTCCTCAGTGTAAGCACGGCATTGGTTACTCTGTTATACGTGGATTGGATACCTCAGGTCAATGGTTCGCTGCGAATTCTATTTGTCTTTTGTCGAGGATCACTGTTCATAGTGCCATCATAGTTACATCGTAGATAATTCAAACCTTCTTGATGAAAAACGTCTTATCTAAATCACTGTCAGTTTCAGATGTTAAATAATCACATCCGGCTATAAATTTACTC
>CACWVT010000059.1 GCA_902764345.1 uncultured Ruminobacter sp. | reverse complement strand
CTGCCGATGAATTCGGTAAATTCTGCGATGAGCATCCTGATCACAGCGTCGTTGTTTACGCCAATACCTCGGCAGCAGTTAAGGCCAGGGCCGATTATGTGGTTACCAGTTCAATAGCTCTTGAAATGATCGAATATCTGAAGCTCTGCGGTAAAAAAATCATCTGGGCTCCGGATCGTCATCTGGGTTCATACATATGTAATCAGACGGGAGCTGAAATGCTGAGGTGGCAGGCTCACTGCATTGTTCATGACGATTTCAAGGCAACCGCTCTTAAGGCTCTTATGAAGGAGCATCCGGACGCCAAGGTTCTTGTACATCCTGAATCTCCGGCTGACGTTACCGCTCTTGCCCATTTTGCCGGGTCAACATCTCAGATCCTTAACAAGGTTAAGGAAATGGATGCGCGTGAGTTCATCATTGCAACGGATGTGGGAATTTTCTACAAAATATCTCAGGCATGTCCCGACAAGGTTCTCATTCCTGCTCCGAACGGCGGTGCCGGCGCCACCTGTCAGAGCTGCGCACACTGTCCGTGGATGAGACAGAATACCCTTCCTTTAATTGAAAAGCTTCTTGATTCTCCTGAAGGTCATGAGATCCATGTGGACGAGAATATCAGAAAGGGGGCCCTCGTATCCCTTAACAGACTTCTTGATTTCTCAACCAGGCTTAAGGAAGCCGGTTCGGTTCAGGCTCTCTACGACGCAGGTGTCCGCATCTGACGATGTCGTTGCGGACCTCTGTCCGCTCTTCATATTTATGAAAAGCCGCGGCTTAGTTTAATAAGCTGCGGCTTTTCCGTCATTATTGCCGGAAGAGTAATATAACCTGTTTTGCCTGCATGGATAATCCATTGTCTGTTTTATCTTAAGCAGTGTGATCTGTTGTGATATAATTCGTGCCGGACAAGCTCGTTTTTTAGGAGCATTTTTTATTTTTTCAGTGTGTACCTTTGGAGATTGAAGGTGTTTTTGGGAGCCTGGACAGTCCGGAGTTCGGATGTTCTTCTGATCTGATTTGGCCTCAAGAGCCCTCTTTGTTGTAAGATAATATGAACGGTTTGATTCTTCTTGTCTGTGCACTGCTGTATTTTGCCTTGGGGTATAAGTTCTACGGCGGTTTCATTGCCAGACTTTTTAAAGTTGACAACAGTATTCCTACTCCTGCAGTCGTAAATCAAGACGGTGTGGACTATGTTCCTACCCATCCGGGAGTGCTTTTCGGTCATCATTTCGCATCAATAGCCGGTGCCGGTCCAATCATCGGACCGATTGTTGCCTGTCAGTTCGGATGGCTTCCTGCTCTTTTGTGGATTTTTATCGGATGCGTGTTCATTGGGGCAATGCATGATTTTGCCGCACTGTTTCTGTCAGTGCGCAATAACGGTCGCTCAATCGGCTACATCATAGAAAAGATTATGAGTATCTGGGGGCGTCAGCTGTTCCTGTTTTTCTGCTGGGCCTGTCTGATACTGGTTGTTGCCGTATTCGGTACACTGGTTGCTAATACCTTTGTGTCAAATCCTGCCGTTGCCACCGCATCCATTATCTTTATTCTGATGGCACCTGTTTTTGGTTTTGTTACTTCAAAAGGTGTGTCACTTCGCACTGCCAGCATTATTTTCGTACCGCTGGTTTTTGTTTCCGTGTATGTGGCCTACAAATTCCCGCTGGATCTCGGCGCACTGTTCGGTCTTGAGAAGGAAGGCGTGCGCAACGTATGGCTTGCATTCCTCGGTATTTATGCCCTGGTTGCATCAGTCTGTCCGGTGCAGTGGCTGCTTCAGCCGAGAGACTATCTCAGCTCATATCTTCTCTATGCCATGATTATTCTCGGTGTTCTTGGTATTGTCGTTTACAATCCATCGATCGAAATGTCAGATTTTACCGGGTTTGTGGTGGATAACGGCACATCCAGAAGCAGTCTGTTCCCGGATTTGTTTATCCTTATTGCCTGTGGTGCCTGCTCAGGCTTCCATTCTCTTGTGTCTTCAGGAACCACGTCAAAGCAGATTCGTGCCGAAAAGGATATTCAGCTTATAGGTTACGGCGGCATGATTGTGGAAGGTGTTCTTGGCGTGATGAGCCTCATTGCCGTCATCTGGCTTTCTGACGTCAGTTTTGCCGAAGCGGTTAAAAATCCTGTAACGGCCTTCAGTTCAGGTATCGGCACCTTTGTGGGGGCTCTCGGTCTTCCTGTGGAACTCTGCACGGTGTTCATCAGTCTTTCAATTTCCGCATTCATGCTGACATCGCTTGATACGGCAACCCGTCTCGGCAGATTTGTGTGGCAGGAGCTTTTTTCTCCTTCATACACACGTCAGCAGAATAAGGAGAACGGAACCGAAAAGCAGAAGATTGACTTCGTTGCTCCAAGAAAGAAACACGGTGCCGTCATGGATGCCATGTTAGGTGTCATTGGAGTTGTCAGAAAGTTTTCCGCAAACGCCTTTATGGCATCCCTGCTTGTGCTTCTTCTTGCCGGTCTGATGGTGTTTTCAGGAAGTGCCACCGCCATATGGCCGGTGTTCGGCGCTTCAAACCAGCTTCTGGCATCACTGACTCTTCTTGCGGTAACAATCTATCTGTTCGCAAAGAAGTCTCATTATCTGATTGCACTCATTCCTACCGTTCTGATGATAGTAATGAGTATATGGGGGCTTGTGGAAATTGCCGCTAAATACTTCAGTACCAATGCCGTACTTACCGTATCATCCATATTCCTGATTTTTATGGCTCTTATGCTGGTTCTTCTTTCACTTACCATTGTTATAAGAACCATAAGGTACAGGGTGTAGCGGTTCCGTGTCTGTCATTCTCGCTGAGGCCGGTGAGAACGGCAGGCATCCGTATGCGGAGCATTAATCGTAAAGCCGCCAAAATCTGCACTGTATGCAGAAAGATGGAACGCCGGTAATTTTTCAGAAAAAGAAATGATTGTGAAAAATGAGGTTTGTTCCACAAAATCCTTGATAAAAAAACGGACAGATGATAAACTTCGCACGCATAAATCGGTGAACCGGTTTTTTATTGGCTGACGACGGTCGCATTGTCAGTCGTATTGTTTAATATTTATATAGAGAGAATTCAAAATGGCTTATAAGTTTGATGCCCAGATTCGTAACGACTTCGGGAAAGGTGCGAGCCGCCGCCTTCGTCGTTCTAACCTCCTTCCAGTAATTGTTTACGGCGGTGATAAGGAACCTGTAGCTTTATCTTTAGATAACGCTAAGCTCTTCACTGCTCAGCAGAACAAGTCTTTCTATGAAGACAGCATCGTTTTAGCTGTAGCCGGTGGTGAAGAAATTGCTGTTAAGCCTGTAGCTATTCAGCGTCATCCTGTAAACGGCACCTTAATTCACATCGACTTCATGCGTGTGTAATTCAGTTTACTGATTACTGAATTTATTGCAAGCAGCGTCCTGAAAGTAAATTCATTTTTATTTCAGGACGCTTTTTTTTAGCCGTGAAACAGGATAGAATTTCCGAAATGACGGCAGACATATCATTTGATATGTTTTATTGTGTCACACCGCGGCCGGTAATGTATACGGCGTTACGTATTTCGTTTCGGCAGCATGGTGACGGAGAATATTAGGATGGAACGGGGGATCTCCCGTTTCGTATAAAAGGCAGAGGATTTATGGAAGTTGAAATTGGGAAAATGAATGAACTCGCTATTGTCAGGGTTGATGACAAAGGCGGTTTTCTGGATGCCGGAAAATACGGTGAAGTGTTTCTTCCTCTTTCACAGCTTCCGGAAAACCCTGCCGCAGGCCTGACTGTTGAGGTGTTCTGCTATATGGATGACGGCAGGCTGACTGTTACTGCACATCGTCCGCGCATTCTTTTAGGTGAAGCGGGAAGACTTACGGTTAAGGACGTGACTCCGGGGGCAGCCTATCTCGATTGGGGAATCCGCAAGGATCTGATGATACCGTTTAGGGAACAGTTAAACAGACTGAAGCCGGGTGATGAATGTCTGGTATACGTTGCAAAGGATCGTGAAGGACGTCTGTATGCCACACAGAAGTTTGACCGCTTCATAAGTGAAACCCTGCCGAGAGGCTGTAAGCTGAAGTCCGGTGACAGGGTGGAGCTTACGGTAATAAGCCATACTCCGTTAGGCTTTAAGATGCTTGTCAACAACAGCTTTTACGGCCTTCTGGCTGAAAAGGACGCACTCGGTGTAAATCTTGTAAAGGGGAAGAGGCTCAAGGGCTACATTCATTCCGTACGCAGGGATTTCAAGGTTAATCTTTCCCTTTCCGGCAGCGGAATGACGGGGGTTGCCAGCAGTACGGATTTTCTGCTGCGCGAGCTGGCTCTTGCCGACGGTTTCCTTCCGTACGGTGATTTTTCAAGTCCTGAGGAAATTGAGCAGCGTTTCCACATGAGCAAGGGCAAGTTTAAAAAGGTTATCGGAAATCTCTATAAGCTTCACCGTATTGAACTTCTTGATAACGGAATCAGAATTATTGAAAAGCCTAAGGAAGCTGATGAAAATCCTGCAGCTGAAGAATCCGGAGAAGGTTAAAAACAGAATAACGGATAAGACTTTCAGGTCTTATCCGTTAAAATTTATAAAGCGGTACGGTATGTTGTCCGATATGCAAAGCATAATGCAATCTGCAGGCGGTTTCCTATGATTAAAGAGTATCTTAACAAAAGATTTTTCTCATTCCTGATCCTGATATTCTGTTCCGGTTCATCACTTGCCATGACTCTGCCTATAATGAGTCTGTATCTGCTGAACGAGGTTCATGCAGACAAGGATCAGCTTGGTAATTTCTTTACGGTTTCCGCCATCAGCGGTATTGTGGTAACGCAGATCATAGCAAGATTCTCTGATTCAAAGCTTTCGAGAAGGGATCTCATGATTCTGGGATATGTTGCAGGATCTCTGATGGCCCTTACGTACATATTTTTCCCGTCATACGGAATAATCGTCACCGTAGGTGTGCTTTTTTCCAGTCTGTCCATGGTTGCAACTCCTCAGGTATTTGCACTTGCAAGGGAATACGCATTATTAAAATACGGGGATGCCCTGATGTTTACCTCATACATCAGAGCTGTATTTTCTCTGGCATGGGTGATGACTCCTCCGATAGCATATACGATTTTTGTGGATTTCGGCAGCAGGTTTACCTTCATGGTGGCAGCCTTCATTTTCCTGACCGGCTCAGTTGTTGCCTGCTTCACGATGCCGAAGGCTCTTTTTAAAACAGGCTCCGTACACGATTTTGAAAGTGCACCGTCATCATCAATCGGAGATCTGATTGACAGGGAGAGGGAGAATGATGCCGGGGGAACGAATGGGGAGTCTGCTTCCGCCAAACCGGAGGATCGCGGGATATCGGAAACAGCGGAAAATGAGACAAAACGTTCAGGCGGTCTGTTTAAGCTTTTTAAATCAGGCAATTTCGTGAGTATTGCCTTTCTCTTTTTGGCCTTTATGCTGCTCTGGTGCTGTAACTCGGCATATCTTATCAGCATGCCGATATTCGTTACAAAGGAATCTGCCATTACCGGATCATTTGTGGAAACGGATCGCCTGCCGGGAATAATGAT
This sequence comes from uncultured Ruminobacter sp., assembly GCA_902764345.1. GTDB lineage: Bacteria > Pseudomonadota > Gammaproteobacteria > Enterobacterales > Succinivibrionaceae > Ruminobacter. Next base: position 5,816 of record CACWVT010000059.1, on the reverse strand, counting down.
GGGCCTTGCGGCTCTTCTGGAGATCCCCGTGATGATATTCTGTGGCAGGCTTGCCAAAAGAACAGGTCTTAAAACACTTATTATTCTCTGTGCCGTATTCGGCTGTTCCTTCTATCTGTGCCTTTCCTTTGTAACGGCAAGTGCATGGTCTCTCCTTGCCATGCAGGTTCTGAATGCCATATTCATCGGAATTCTTGCCAGTCTCGGCATGGTTTACATGCAGGAGCTGCTGCCTAAGTTTCCGGGGCAGGCCACTACGCTTTACAACAACAGCGTAAATACAGGGGGGATTATTTCCGGTTATCTGGTATCGAAGGCTCTCAATTACGGAGGTTCTGCCATGGTATTCAGGGTTGGGATTGTCTTTACCGCACTGGCTCTCATCCTGCTGTTTTTTGTCAGGAAGGTTAAGGTTGAAGGAGCAGAATCCTGATACCTTTGCGTGTCCTTATATTAATGGTACGTCCGTATGTGTCATTCGTACCTCGTATTTGGCTAATTTGTCGGAAAATTGTCTGTAAAATAGACAAAATTCATATCTAAATGAAAATTTTATCCGACTGATCTTGACAAAATATGTTTTATATCTGTAATTTACCACATATTTTTGACTGCGGGTATCCTGCTAAGGGAACCGTTTGGTCATAATAAAGCAATATCGTGTTCCGGTAGTACTCCGGAACAGGGGATTATCCCGGTACTGAAAATTAAGGAATCATCCAGTTATGAATAGTTTCTGGTCAGAACTGCTGCTTTTTGCATCCAAGGTGGCAATCATTCTCGGTGTGCTTGTGATTTTCGTCGTGGTCGGCGGAATTGTAATCAAGTCTGTTGTTTCCGCCGTGTCAGGCAAAAGCAGAAAGAAGGATGATGACATTATATTCACCATTGAAAACTATGGTGATAAGCTGAGTGACGAAAAGGAAAAGCTCGAGAAGAGCATGCTCAAGGCTCTTGATGACGACACTTATGAGGTCTTCAGCAAGATAAAGGATAAAGGCGCTGAACTTAAGGAAGGCGATGAGAAGGACGATAACAAGAAGCTGGTACAGCAGGGCTTTGAGGCGCTGATTAATTTCAGAAAAAAGGAACAGGAAAGACTCGAAGCCGCAGCAACTGCCGAATCAGCCGAAACTCTGAAAAATGGGAAGGACGGTGCAAAAGCCGATACCTCCGTTTCAGGTGAAAGTGCGGACGTATCTGAAGGGGAAGAAATTGAAGAAATCGAAACCGTTAACCTTAAGGAGGCTAACGGCTTTACGCTTTCAGTAAGTTCAGACATGACGGTTTCCGTAACCGGCAGACTGATGTTTGTTATTGATTTTGACGGTTCAACCGACTGCAATGAGGTTGAATATCTCAGACGTGCGGTAAACCTTCTTGCCGATGAGATTTCAGAAGGTGATGAAGTCGTGGTCCGTCTTACGTCACCCGGCGGTACCGTTAACGGATACGGTCTTGCCGCTTCTCAGCTTGAACGTCTCAAGAGAAACGGTGCAAAGCTTACTGTGGCCGTTGATGAGGTTGCCGCAAGCGGCGGTTATCTCATGGCTTGTGTGGCAGACAATCTCATTGCCGCTCCGTTCTCATACATCGGTTCAATAGGTGTGGTGATGGAACTGCCTAATTTCCACAGACTCATGAAAAAGTATGATGTCGACTATGAACAGATTACTGCCGGTGAATATAAGAGAACTCTTTCAACGTTCGGAGAGAATACCGAACAGGCAAGAGAAAAGTGCCGTGAGGAGCTTCGTCAGATTCATGGAATCTTCAAGTCTCACGTGGCACGCTTCAGAAAGAATGTGGATATTGAAAAGCTGGCAACCGGTGAGGTGTGGCTGGCATCAGAGGCTAAGGAGCTTGGTCTGGTTGACGAGCTCATGACATCTGACGAATACATCATAAAGAACATGGATAACTTCGCTGCGGTATTCAACGTAAGTTATACCGAAAAGAAGAAAAACAACCTGGTAAACAGATTCCTGTCCAGATCTGCGGTGGCGGGAGTTATTACCGATGTGATACAGCGCTTAGGTTTTAAAGGTTACAGATAGACATTGCGTACTGTATCGTATAGATTTATATTTTAAAAAGAATAAGAGTTAATGTGGCTCCTGCAAACGGGACGGAGCCTTACAGTATTGAGGTACATTGCGGTATGGGTAAGTCATTGGTTATAGTGGAATCCCCGGCTAAGGCACATACTATAAACAAGTATTTGGGCAGTAATTATGTGGTTAAGTCCAGCGTCGGTCATATAAGAGACCTTCCTTCCGGAGTAACCAAAAAGGCAGCGGCAGGTGAAACTGTAAAGAGAGCCCGTACGGCTTCGGAAAAGGATGCCAAGCTTTTTAACCGCATGGGCATAAATCCTGAAAAAAAGGGCTGGGCTCCTCAGTATGAGATTCTTCCCGGCAAGGAAAAGGTAGTTGCCGAGCTGGTGGCTGAAGCCAAGAAGAGTGATTATGTATATCTCGCAACCGATTTGGACCGCGAGGGAGAAGCAATTGCCTGGCATCTGCAGGAAGTAATCGGTTTACCTAAGGAAAAATTCAAGCGCGTGGTTTTTAACGAAATCACCAAAAATGCCATTACCGAGGCGTTTAAGCATCCGTCAGAGGTTGATCTGAACATGGTTAACGCACAGCAGACCAGAAGATTCCTGGATCGTGTTGTGGGATTTATGGTTTCACCTCTTCTGTGGGAGAAGGTCGGACGCGGTCTCAGTGCCGGGCGTGTTCAGTCTGTTGCAGTGCGTCTGGTGGTGGAGAAGGAAGAGAAAATCCGTTCTTTCATTCCTGAAGAGTACTGGAACATTGATGCCCTCCTGAAGAAGAATGAGGATGAGGTAAAATTTGCCTTAACCCATTACAAGGACAAGCCTTTCCATTCAGGTTCAAAGGAAGAGACCGACAGATACCTCGAGGAACTGAAGAATCAGGTATTCAGGGTATCCAAAAACGAAGAGAAGGAAGTGCAGACCGCTCCATATCCTCCTCTCAACACCTCTTCAATGCAGCAGGCCGCATCGAACAGACTCGGCTTCGGCGTAAAGAAAACCATGATGCTGGCTCAGGCCCTTTATGAAGCAGGTTTCATAACCTACATGAGAACCGACTCCCTGAATCTCAGCAAGGAAGCCCTTTCTGACATCAGGGACTATATCGGTACTACCTACGGCTCAGACTATCTCCCTCAAAAGGAACGTCACTACAGCTCCTCTGATAATGCACAGAATGCGCATGAAGCCATCAGACCTACAGACATCAAACGCGATGTTGCAGTGATTTCCAAGGCTCTGGGGCGTGATGCGGCAGAAGTTTATACACTGATACGCAACAGTACTCTGGCATGTCAGATGAGCAATGCCGTTATGCTTAACCGCGAAATTCAGGTGGATGCCGGCAACTTCAGATTTAAGGCATCAGGTAAGACCATTAAGTTTGACGGCTGGATGAAGATTGACCGTAACCGTAAGGACGTGCTGCTTCCTGAAATGAGCGTGGGTGACGAGCTTGCCGTCTCTGATATTCTGGCAGACCGTCACTTTACCAGACCTGAACCGAGATATACTGAAGCCACTCTGGTTAAGGAACTGGAAAAGAGAGGTATCGGACGTCCGTCAACCTATGCAACCATTATTTCCACAATTCAGGAAAGAGGTTATGTAAAGATTGATCAGCGCCGTTTCTTTGCCGAAAAGATGGGGGAAATCGTAACCGATCGTCTGAAGAGCAGCTTCAATGACTTAATGGACTATGATTTTACCAGGGAGATGGAAAACAAGCTGGATGACATCGCTGAAAATCGTCTGGACTGGCTTACCTGTCTCAATGATTTTTACAAGGGCTTCAGGGAAGAACTTGATACCGCACGTAAATCTGAGGATGAAGGCGGCATGCACAGCAACATCTCCGTGCCTACGTCAATTCTGTGCCCTGAATGTCACAGCAGCATGGTCATCAAGAATGCCACCACCGGCGTATTCCTGGCATGTTCAAACTACTCCGGTAAGTCCAGAAAGGCTGAAAACTCCTGCCGTAAGACCATAAATCTTGTTGCCGAGGATCAGTTGCCGATGTTTGTTAATGAGGATTCCGAGAGTGAATTCCTCAGAACCAAGCGTCGCTGTCCGATCTGTAATTCGGTAATGACAGGCTATGTGATTGATGAGCACCGCAAGATTCATATCTGCTCCGCAAATCCTAACTGTCCTGGATATGAAATTGAGGAAGGAAATTTCAAGCTCAAGGGAGCTGAAGGTCCTACCATCGAGTGTGAACGCTGCGGCTCAACAATGGAGCTCAAGAATGGCCGTTTCGGCAGTTATATGGCATGTACCAACAAGGAATGCGGTAATACCCGTAAGATTCTCAAGAACGGCGAGATAGCTCCTCCGCGTGAGGATCCTGTCGAGTTTGAAGATCTGCTGTGTAAGGACGGCAAGTCAAACTTTGTGCTTCGTGACGGCGCTTCAGGTATATTCCTGGCATCCAATGCATTCCCTAAGGTTCGTGAGACCAGAGCTCCGAAGGTAAGTGAACTTGTTGCCCATAAGGATAAGCTTCCGGAAAAGTTCAAATACTTTGTTACCGCACCTGTGGCTGACGGAGACGGTAATCCTACGGTTGTACGCTTCTCACGTAAGACAAAGAAGCAGTATGTAATGGCTGAAAACGCGGAGGGTAAATCAACCGGATTTACTGCGTTCTACAACGAAGAAACCAAAGAATGGGAGGTGGCTTCCGCAGAGAAGTCTTCCAAGTCATCAAAGACCGCCAAAAGTACCAGAACCGCAAAGAGCTCAAAGGCCAAATAGCGGGGTAGCGGCAGTCTGATAAGGAGCCGGCATTATGGTGACATTCGGTGTCGCGGTGATGCCGGCTTTTGCGTCCCTGCAGAATTGCGTTCAGTTGCCTGATGAGTCGGTGTCCGAACAGCGGCTACGGACCAAAAACAGTAGTCTGTATCAAAAGATTTAAAATAAAAACAGGATTATTCCCGGATTCTGTTGCCTAAAACGGCACGGTTAACTAAAATCTCAGTAAAAGATTTATCGGTTCCCTGTTCCCTTTTTGGAATGGCCATGAATAACATCAATCTGCCTGATTACTGTATAACGGTTGAAGAACTGGAAAAAACCGGGATTATTTTTAAGAAACCGGTGGTTGACGCCTCCTGTAAGAGGGGGCCGGGGAGGTCTTTCTACAGTTTTGCTTCGGTTGCAGCAGTCTGTTTTCTGATAATCTACATTACAACCTGTGTGGTTCAGTTTCTGAGCATGAAGGCGGTATACATGCTGGCAGTGCTTGGAATAGTATGTATCTGTCAGGCTCTGTATCTTCTGATTTGTCACCTGTTCTGTCTCGGTATGCGTATCTATTTAAGAAGACGCGTATACCCGGTGATGCTTGAGCCCGTCGGTGTGGCCGTTGAGTTCCGCAGCAGCCGTGCGGGAACAGAGGGAAGCGTACATCACGGAACTGTATATCGCAGCTACATAATATACAAGGAAGCAGGCATCAGAAATCCAAAGTGCTACTATGCCTCTGCACCTTCCGGTAATATTCCGGAACGGAAACCCGGTGGAACGGCGTTTCTTTTTCTGCATCCTCGGAACAGAAAATTCTATACCGTCGACAATGATAAGGAACAGAACGTCATGAGGGTTAACAACTGTTTGACTAAATCTATAAATAGTTTATAATACATTCAAAATAGTTATAGGTTTATTTGTAATGAATAAGATTATTTCAATTGGACAGGCTGCTAAATTGCTTGGTGTTCATGTTCAGACTTTACGTAACTGGGAA
>CACWVT010000058.1 GCA_902764345.1 uncultured Ruminobacter sp. | reverse complement strand
TGGTCTTACGCCGTCATGTAAAAGAACAACGTCATCCGGCTGAGCAATGCCTTCAAGGGCACACAGACCTTTGTAGATTGATTCCTGTCCGGTGGAACCTCCTTTGACGACCTTAAGAACCTTGCACAGTTCAAACTGGGCAACAAGCTTAACCATGTGAGGAATCCACTGTTCCAGACAGACAACTATGATTCCTTTGATGTCCTCATGCTTCTGAAAATGTTCCAAGGTATAGACAATGATTGGCTTACCGTTAACCTCGATAAACTGCTTCGGTAAGTCCGGAGATTTCATTCTTGAACCGACTCCGCCGGCAAAAACTATGGCATAGTTCATGATTACCCCTAACATGATTTTTTCATGATAAATGTCTCTTATCATGAAAATACAAACGGCTGAAAGACTTGATTTAAAAGGCTTTGCAATGTGGAGGTGTTTTATTTTGAGTACGAAAATACTTAAAATAAAAGGGTAAAATCAGAAGGGAAAAAAGGCTGTATAAGGGAGGAAAAATTCACTTTATAAGGAAGGTAAATTCGTCTTGTTGAGAAAGGAAAAAAGTCTTTTAAGTATCTGCAAAGATATAAGGCTGTATTAATAAGAATGGGGTAATGTGGGGAAATATGAAAGAATGAATGGGGAATCCCGGGACCGAAAAAGAATCTTACCGTGATGCCGTAGATTTCCAGACGATCCTAAAACATCCCGTCACATCAGAATTTGTTTCCTTCTGTCACACATTGTAACAATCTCTTATTGAGTTTTAGGGTAAAATAAACCTAATGAATATTTTGACCCAAAAGGTTGCCAATCTTTTCAGATAATCCAGGTTTATTTATCTGATTCTGTTTCCGTCCTTTTATGTCAGTCGGATACTGCGGATTGGGCTATTTAGAATAAACATACAAAATGCATGAATATTGGACATGATCATGAAAAAATTACTTATAGCTTTACTTGTAGCAGGTGCCGTCGGCGGTTTGGCCATGTATAAATTCGGCGGGGAAAAGGAACTCGAATATATGACCATTCATCCTTCAAAGGGGGACGTGGTCGAAAAGGTACTTGCCACCGGAACCCTGGTAGGGCGCAACGAAGTTGAAGTAGGTGCCCAGGTTAACGGTCAGATCCAGAAGCTCTACGTAAAGCTCGGTGACAAGGTGAAGAAAGGGGACATGATTGCGGAAATCGATCCCCGTACCCAGATAAACAGTCTGTCAAGTGCCAAGGCCGAACTCCGTATAGTTCAGGCCGAAAAGAAGCAGCTGCAGGCTGCGCTGAAACAGCAGGAACTTGAATATAATCGCCAGCTTAAGATGAAAAAGGGCAACGCAACTTCCGATGCCGATCTTGAAAGTGCCGAAGCAAGTCTTGCTCAGACAAGAGCCAAGCTGGAATCATGTGATGCCAATATCGAAAAGGCCAAGATCAGCGTTTCTACGGCTGAAACCAATCTTGGCTACACCAAGATAACAGCTCCCCGTGACGGCGTGGTTATCGGTATCGTGACTGAAGAAGGTCAGACTGTTGTTTCCACCCAGAGCGCTCCTACAATCGTTAAGATTGCCGATCTTGAAACCATGACCGTTGAAGCGGAAATTTCAGAAGCTGACGTAGTAAAGGTTAAGCCGGGCATGGATTCATACTTTACCATCCTCGGACTTCCTGACAGAAAGTTCATCAGCACTCTCCGTGACATAGAACCGGCAACAGAATCCGAAAGCTCAAGTTCATCTTCTGCTTCCAGCAGTTCAAGTTCCACCCAGGCCATCTACTATAATGCCTTGCTTGACGTGGATAACAGTGAAGGCATTCTGCGTAAGTCCATGACCGCCGAAGTTACCATCATCCTCGGTGAAAGCAAGAATGTCGTGTATCTGCCGATTGCCGTTCTCAACCAGAGTCTCGGAAACAGCAAATACAAGGTTTTAGTAAAGGGCAAGGGCGGTAAGGCCGAAGAAAGGATTGTCACCGTGGGACGAAAGGACAATATCAACTACGAGATCCTTGACGGTGTTACCGAACAGGATGAAATCATCATCGGCTCAGACGTTGCTTCTGCCGAAGCCGCTTCAATGGCAGCCGGTAATTCAAGACGTCGCGGTCCGCGTCTCTAATATGTGTGTACTTAAGGCTTTTGCCGGTAAGAGGATATTATCATGTCTACGGATAATAACAGTGTAAACATAAGCGCGGAAGAACAGCGTAAGCATGACGGTAACGCGGATAACGCAGCCGTTTCTTCCGAAAAGCCTCTTCTTGAGGTACACGGCGTAACACGCAGTTTCGGGCTCGGAACGGAAACGGTTGAAATTCTTCACGGTATAGACCTTAAGATCTATGCCGGTGAAATGGTGGCGATTATAGGTCAGTCAGGTTCAGGCAAGTCAACCCTCATGAACATTTTGGGTTGCCTTGACAAGCCAACCACCGGTGAGTACTACATCGAGGGCAGGAAAACTTCCGACCTCGATTCCGACGAACTTGCCGGATTAAGAAGGGACTACTTCGGTTTTATTTTCCAGCGTTATCATCTGCTGGGGCACCTCAATGCCACCGGCAACGTGGAAATACCTGCAATTTATGCGGGAATAAAAAGTGAAAAGCGTCTCATAAGAGCCAATGATCTTCTTAAGAGACTCGGTCTTGACGAAAGAAAGGATCATCTTCCGAGCGAGCTTTCAGGCGGTCAGCAGCAGCGCGTGAGTATTGCGCGAGCACTGATGAACGGCGGTCAGGTTATTCTTGCTGACGAACCTACCGGTGCGCTTGATTCCCACAGCGGTGAGGAAGTAATGAAGATTTTAAAGGATCTTAACGCCGCTGGTCATACCGTAATTCTGGTTACCCATGATCCGAAGATTGCAGCCAACGCCGGCCGCATCATCGAAATCAAGGACGGTGAAATCATCGCCGACTATCAGAATGATAAGGTTAAGCTGGAACGCCGTCAGCTGGCTGACGAGGACAAGGTTCTCCTGAAGGACAGTTTTGTCCTTCAGCTCCGAGCCTACGTTGACCGCTTTAAGGAAGCCTTCAAGATGGCGTTCATCGCCATGGTTTCCCATAAGATGAGAACCCTGCTTACCATGCTGGGCATTATTATCGGTATCATGGCCGTGGTCAGCGTAGTGGCTTTAGGCAAGGGGGCCAGCACCAAGGTGGTAAACGACATTAATGCCATCGGTACCAATACCATTTCTGTATATCCCGGAAAGGATTTCGGTGACATAAGATCCGGCAAGGTTGAAACCCTGACCGTTCAGGATATGAAGGTTCTTGAGCAGCAGGTATTTACCGATGCCATTACCCCGATAAGACAGAATTCCCTTCTTGCCCAGTACCACAGCGTTTCAGCAAACGCCAAGGTTTCCGGAGTGAGTGAGCAGTTCTTCAGGGTAAAGGGTTATGAAGTTGCGGGCGGACATCTTTTTACCGCTCAGGACGTCAATAACATAGCTCAGGTTGCCGTCATTGACGAAAACACTAGGAAGAGATTCTTTGAGTATGAAAATCCCATCGGTAAAACACTGATTCTCGGTAAGCTTCCGTGTGTGGTAATCGGCGTGCTCAAGAATTCCGATTCTCCTTTTGACAGTCAGGATTCACTGAACGTGTACATTCCGTACACCTCAATGATGAACCGAATCGTGCATGAGAATTATCTCGGTTCCCTGACCATAAGGGTTAAGGATAACGTGTCCAATGCCGTTGCCCAGCAGGCGATTGAACACGTGCTTAAATTAAGACACGGAACCAAGGACTTCTTTACCAACAGTTCCGATACCATCTTAAAGACCATAACCTCAACAACGGATACTCTCACGTACCTCATAAGTGCCATTGCGGTAATATCCCTTATCGTGGGCGGTATCGGCGTAATGAACATCATGCTGGTATCCGTAACCGAACGTACCAAGGAAATCGGCATCCGTATGGCTGTGGGGGCAAGACAGAGTGACATTCTGCAGCAGTTCCTTATTGAGGCAGTACTCGTGTGTCTCATCGGCGGCGGATGCGGTGTAATCTGCTCGTACGGTATCGGCGTGGTCTTCGGAATGTTTGTATCAAGCATCAAGATGGAATTTTCCGTAACATCAATCGTGGCTGCCGTAACATGTTCATCACTTATCGGAATGCTCTTCGGATATCTGCCGGCAAAGAATGCGGCAAAGCTTAATCCGATTGATGCTCTGGCACGTGAATAGGAGTTAAAGACAAATGGTTTTATGCAAGAAAGTTTTATCCGCATGTATTGCCGGAGTGATTTTAAGCGGCTGCACCGCGCTTCATACGGATTACCAGCGTCCTGATTTAGACGAATACGTTTTTGTTAACGGCGTAGCCGATTCTGAATCGGCCGTATCCGTGACGGCCGATGCCGGTGATGCCTCAGGGATTCAGATAACCGACAGCTACTGGGTCCGTTTCGAGGATGAAAAGCTTACCGCTCTTATTGAGGAGGCTCTTGAAAACAACAACGACTACTATCAGGCTCTCATTAATGTAAGAAAGGCCATGGTGCAGGCGGACATTGCCGATGCGGAGCTTATTCCGGATCTCAGCGCATCTCTTTCAAGCGGTATAAACAAGCCTCTTAAAACAGGAGTTTCACGCAGGTCGTCAGACAGTTCCCTCAAGGTGAGCTATGAGCTTGATCTTTTCGGGAGACTGGCAGCAGACAGCAAGGCAGCGGCTTATGATCTGGAGTCAAAGACATACGACGCAAGAGCGGCAAGACTCAGTGTTTCGGCTTCCGTTGCCAACGTGTATTGGCAGATAGTCTATTACAAGGATGCCATTCGTCTGAGTGAGAGCAATCTTAAGGACAGTGAGGACACCTTTGCCATCATGAAGTCAAGATATGATAACGGCAGTATTTCCGAACTGGAACTTCTTCAGGCAAAAACAGATCTCATTGAGGTTCAGACAACGCTTGCCGAACAGCGTAATAATTTTAAGAACAGCATTTCTGCAATGAACATGCTTCTCAACAAGGTTCCGACCGCAGAGGTGGTTACCGCAGATACACTTGAGGGACTGAAGGTTCCTGAGGTAAGAGCCGGTCTCGGCAGTGATCTTCTCAGTATAAGACCTGACGTGGCTTCTGCCGAGGCTAAGGTTAAGTCTGCACTTGCTTCGAAGGATGCCGCAAGACTCGACATGTATCCGAGATTCAGCCTCACCGCAGGACTGTCTGCAGGATCCTCATCCGAACTGGTACAGTTCTTTGAGAATCCGGTTGCCTCAATTCTTGCAAATCTTGCTCTGCCGTTTATAAACTATTACAAGAATTCTCTGCAGATTGATCTTGCCGAGCTTTCACGTGACAGTGCTGAAATGAATTTCGTGACTACGTATTACAAGGCTCTCGGTGAAGTGTATCAGTCACTTAACGATATTGAGAATGACAGGGTACTGCTTAATAACAATATTGAGAAGCTTCAGCTTACAGGCAGAACCGAGGAGCTGTACAGGCAGCGATATGAGGTGGGCGCCGTATCACTCAAGGATTACCTTGAGGCAAGAAAGTCCCGCAGAGTTACCGCACTGGCACTTGCAAAGTCCAAGCAGAATTCTCTTAATGACGCCGTAGTGTTTGCCAAGGCTCTTGGCGGACTGTAAGCCGGAACGGCTTTTATGCGAAAATATGGAGGTATGAGAAATCATGCCTCCATATTTAATTATGTATGAATGGGATATGCTGGGGCTGTTATGGATGAGCGGCGGAAATCGTTCTGCGGAAACATATTGAACCCGGCAGGATGCATACATTGGTCTATGCCGGCAAAACGATAATAGGTCTTTATATTCCGACAGAGTCTTTTAATAACTGTCACCCGGTGGGCAGACAGTTTTCTTCTCCGTGTGAAGAGTGGCAGTGAATGTCATCATGAAAAACCGCCGTGTAAATCAATATTTGACCGTAAATGGCAAGTATAAATTTGTTGTGTTACCGGGCCTGTGGTATATATTACTGCGTTATATATCTTTTTATATGAAAGTGGAGAATTTTTATGGCTGAAATATATCTCGCATTTTACAAGGGGGATGGTCCTTCATTCTGGGACCGTGTTGTTGACGGTACCATCAGGCTGTTTACCAAGGGGGTATATTCCCATGTGGAACTTGCGGTAAAGAAGGAAGTAAAAAGGGAAGACGGAACTTTGGCAACCGTTTACGAATGCTACAGTTCAAGTCCCCGTGACGGCGGCGTGAGGGTGAAGGAAATCAACGTGGATAATCCGGAACAGTGGCTCCTCTATAAGCTTAACTTTACCGATGAGGACAGGATAAAGTCATACTTCGAAAAGACAAAGGGAAAGAAATACGATTTCCGCGGAGCCATTGGCGTGGTTCTCGGTTTCAGGCAGAAAAAGAGCAGATATTTCTGTTCCGAATGGTGCTTCAACGCACTTGAGGATTCAGAGGACGGCTGGCGTTTCAGTCCTAATCATCTCGAAGCTGTTTTCAGAAACGGTAATCTTTTTGCGGATATCACAAAGCAGAAAAACGAAGACGCCGAATAAAAGTCCAAAAGCAGGTACGGACCGTAAAAAGGATAAATTTAAAGGCTAGGGGAAGTATCCTTCCCGGGTCTTTTTCCATAAAACAGCAGGTATTCCTGCTTCCGGCAGGATCCCCTTTGAATCATCATTTCGCATCGTCAGAATTCTATCTCATCCATGGTCAAATCTGAATCAGATTATCAGCTTAATCAAATCTCAGCAGGCTCTGATGTCGGTTATCCCGTGGCAGTACATGAATGGTGTTCTGAGATAAATTATGACGTGTATGGTTTATTTCCGTTTAGGAACCTTTCCTCAGTAACTGCCCCCGTAAAAATTGCGGGGACTGTCATTATTTTTGAGATACCTAAAATGATATTCATAGACATAATCAGATAAATAGTATGATAATTATTTATAATTTCACTTTATATCATTAAAGGACACACGGATGAAGAAAACTATCTTATCAGTACTTACTGTCGCTTTTCTCTCTTCATTTGCGTTATTTGGCTGCGGAGACAGCGAAATCAAGTTCGGTACAGCTGCCAAGAATAGTAAATATGATGAATTTGCAGGGGTCATGAAATCCAATCTCGAAAGGGAGGGCAAGTATAAGCTCACGATTGTGAATTCTGCAGGGTCTGCAGCCAATGTTCGTAATCTTAATACAGGTGATATTCAGATGGCTCTGGCTCAAAATGACGTCAGCAGTGATGCCTATCATGCGGTAGGAGCCTTTAAGGGCGGATTCCCTTTACATGATTTTGCAGCTGTTGCCAGTATCTACACCGAGTCCTGTCATGTTGTTGTCAGGGCTGACAGTTCCATTTATAAAATGACTGATCTGGTAGGTAAAAAGGTAAGTATAGGGGAACTTCATTCAGGAAGTGAGCAGAATGCCAAGCAGATTTTAAATGCCTATGATGTAATCGGATACCAGGTGCAGTCATTAAACTATAACTATGATGAGGCAACCAAGAATCTCATCAACGGAAGTGTTGATGCCATGTTCTTTACCGGAGGAGTCAGAATGCCTGTTCTGGTTCAGCTGTCAAAGCAGGTTCCCATCAGACTTATTCCTATCGATGAAGAACAGATAAAAAAGGTTATGGATAACTACAAGTTCTACACAAAGATGGTTATTCCTGCAGGATCATATGTGGGACAGAATGAACCGGTGACCACACTCGGCATCAAAACCCTTCTTGTAGCCAGCAGAACCATGGATCCGGAAGATGTTGAAGAGATAACCGAAAATCTTTTCAAGAATGCCAATTCCTTTACGCCTATTCTTCCCGGCGGAGACGTAATATCCCTAGAGAATGCCGTTGAAGGCGTGTCCATTCCGTTCCACAGAGGAGCAGCAAGATACTATCATTCTAAGAACATAAAGGTAAAGACTGACTAACGGCTGTTTCCCGGAAGCACATAATTCATAACTGGAAATGATGCCATAGTAAAATTCATGTTTCAGTTAACAATGGAAAAACGATGTCATTATGATTGACATCGTTTTTTTTGTTTTTGCTGTTTAGTGTGAAAAATTGTAAATCAAGTATGTCTCCTTACCTGCTGCAACAATTGAGATCGTGGAAAGTTATCTGAGTGATGATTGGTTCTTTCTGGATAAAACGGCGGAAAACATTAATTTAAATAAAATAAACATCCGAGTAGCAGACAGCAGAATCTTTACTGCCATTTGACGAGAGAGGGATTCGGACATAATTCTGGAAATCTTGGATGGATTTTATAAAAATAGTGATTCATAGAAATGCTTCAAAGCGTAATAAAGCTCGTTTACGAGCGCAGCCAGATTTGAAAAATTTGTTCAAAGGGGACTGGGGAAAATCTCCCCAACGAGCAAAGTTGTACAAAAGTACACTGCTCGCGAATTTGGATAAAGTAGTGAAGGTAGTGTTGGCCTCTGGTATTTTAGTGATACCGGCGGCCTATTTTTTTATTGCATTATTTACAATTTTAATAACATCATTTTTGGAAAACTACGTTAACTAGTAGAAAGAAGAGTTTAAGAATCAAAGTTATAATATGTGAAAATATCACAAATAAAACGCATACCAACAATGAAAATGTTGAATATTCACTGAAAGCGTTGTAAGATGTGATTAAATCACATCATAATTATATTAGGAGGTGTGCACTATGTTGGTAAGATTTACAGTGGAAAACTATCTTTCATTTAATGAAAGACAAGTTTTTTCTATGGCAGCAGGAAAACACACACGTTTAAAAAGTCATTTAGTAGTTGTTAATGGAAAGCGTTTATTAAAAGGAAGCGTATTATTTGGTGCTAATGCAGCTGGAAAGAGTAATTTAATTAAAGCGATTAATTTTGGGAAAGATATAATTTTTTACGGATTAAATGCTGGTAGGACATTTCACAGTAATTTTAGAATTGATCCAGAATCATTAAGCAGACCAGGGGTATTTCAGTACGATTTTGTAAGCAATGGCCATTTTTATTCTTATGGATTAGCTATATCATATTCGGATAATTCTATTATCTCTGAATGGTTATATTTAGTAGATGATAAAGAAATGGCAATTTTTGAAAGAAATCAGCAAAAGGTTAGTACAGATATTCCTTTTAGCAATGCAGAGAATAAACAAAGATTTGATATTTATGCGGAAGATGTTCCAGATAACAAAACTTTTTTATATGAAATAGTAAGCCACAAGCTTGATGATATAGAGGATTTTAAATTTTTTTATGATGCTATTAATTGGTTTAAGTCCTTGATTATTATTTTCCCACAGTCAAAGTACGGAGGATACAATCAATATATTGTCAATGACACTCTAGATTCTGTCGCAAAACTAATGAATTATTTTGACACGGGAATAGAAATGATTGACGGTCAAGAGAGGGATATTGATAAGGCTTTGTCATTTCTACCTGAGAATATCAAAAATGATATTATTAATGGCATAGAAAAAAAATTAAAAGATAAAGAAGATAATGAGAAATTATCTATTAATATTGATGTGTTTGGTAGAAGGTTTTCTTTTTCAAAAGTAGATGGAAAAATTGTTGCTCGTCAATTAGTTATGAATCATGGCAACAACAATGACCTTTTTGAAATTGCTGATGAATCTGATGGAACTCAAAGACTATTCGATTTAATCCCACTATATAGGATGGCAACACAAAACTACGTGATTTTGGTTGACGAACTAGATAGAAGTTTTCATAGTAAATTAACAATTGAATTTATTCAAAAGTTTTTTGAAAAGACACAAGGTGCTAATACGCAACTTATTGTTACATTACATGATGCAAACGTTTTAAATCTTAATTTACTTCGACAAGATGAAATATGGTTTGTGGAAAGAAGAGCAGATCATAGTTCGGAATTATATTCATTGAATAAATTTAAAGAAAGATTTGATCATTCTGTAGCAAAAGATTATTTGCTTGGGAGATATGGTGCTGTTCCAAATTTTGGTTTAGATCCGTGGGATGAAGAGGAGGAAGGTTAAATGCAAAATTCCTTTCGATTGAAATCAAATGATATGTTTTCACGACCTGAGGAAGAAAACCAAGAAGCACCGTTAAGAATTGTCTTTTTATCTGTTGAAGGAAATAAAACAGAATGCCAATACTTTGACCTGATTGAAAAATATCGTTCAGATTTAAAAATAAAAAAAGGTGTTCATATTTGTCCATTAAAACGCGCAAAGGATGATAATAGTAGTGCGCCAGAACGAGTTTTAGAATTACTAGATGAATATGTTGAACTGAGAGATCCGCAAGTGTTGCCACAAAGACTTAAGGATGCTGTTCTCCAAAAGTATTCATATGAATTTGTTAAGCAATATTTAAATGGTGAATTGGAAAGAGACAAAGATGTAGAAGAGTTTGAATTTTTGCTTGGAGAGGCCGGTATTGATTTAGCTTATAATCTTTTTTTGCGAGATTATAAAGGAAATGACGACGTATTTGGAATAGTGATAGATCGAGATTATAAAAATCATTCAGTTGAACAGATGAAGAGAATTATTGATGAGTGTAAGAATAAAAACTATTGGTGTTTTATTTCGACACCATTATTTGAATTTTGGTTATTATTACATTTAGTTGATGTTAAAAGAGAGTATTCTAATAATCTGCGTGATATTATGCTGAATGCAAAGGTTTCAGATAAGCATACATATACAAGTAAGCTGGTATCTGAGATTGCCGGTCATGCAAAGGGAATAAGTGATGCTGTGTTTAAAAAGTTTTATTTAAACAAAGTAGACTATGCTATAAGTCAGGCAAATAGTAATTTTGCAACTGATTTAGATGACCTTATTGGTAGTAATAAATCAGATGATTCTAAATGCGGAAAAATTGGAACTAATATGCCAGAATTATTTACACTTCTAAGAGAAGTATAATAATGTGGACTAGAATCTGTTTAATACTAGTGTAATCAGGCTAGATGTTAAAACACATCATTTAAATGATGGAATTATGATAGTGATGAAAATGGCAATTGGTCTAATTTATAGTTTGTAAACAGAGAGATGCCTCATTTGCAGACGTGGGTAGGAGTGTCGATGGATGATGTTACCGGTTGCACTTTGGTTGCAAAAAGTCATAAAAAGCAAAAAATCGATGGAATAAACGTAAAACCACAACAACATATAGTTACAAAAGAAAATCATCTTACTAGATGTTGATGCTTTTCTAGAGATCGTGGAAAGTTATCTGAGTGATGATTGGTTCTTTCTGGATAAAACGGCGGAAAACATTAATTTAAATAAAATAAAACTTTCACAAACCTCAGGACTATAGAAACCTTCTTGTTCTGAGGTCTTTTCTTTTCAAATCATATCAAAAATTCATCTGTTTCCCCTGTTTTTTGGAAATAATCTGCCTTTTTAACTCCTGTTTTATCGTAAAAGTTAGTGATTTCTTTGCAAAATTATCATTTTTTATGTCTTTATTAGTCCGTTTATGATATAATACGGACTATATATAAGAGGTGTTTTTATGAAGGTTCCTGAAGAAATCAGAAAGGTTAAAAGACCGGTTAATACTATTGTTGAAGACTCTGGCCGAGATGGTCCTAAA